>DATFGV010000045.1:0-14517 GCA_035249115.1 Vineibacter sp. | reverse complement strand
GCAGCCGCCCTACACGACGCTCGAACAGGCGCTGGCCCGGGCGCAAAGCCACAATTTGCCAAAACCGCTGGTGATCGCCGACGTGTCGGACAACGCCGGCGGTGGCGGCGCCAGCGACTCGACTTTCATCCTGCAGGCGCTGCTTCAGCGCGGCATTAAGGACGCCGCCATCGCCATGGTCTGGGATCCGATGGCGGTGCGGCTGGGCTTCGAGGTCGGCGAGGGCGCCGAGCTCGATCTGCGGCTGGGCGGTAAGCTGGGCGCGATGTCGGGCCCGCCGCTGGATGTCCGTGCCCGCGTGATCGGCCTGAAGCGCGACGCGCGCACCATGGGCTTCGGCAACAGCAGGGTGCCGGTCGGCGACATGGCGGCATTCGATGTCAACGGTGTGGCCGTCGTCTGCAACAGCCTGCGTGCGCAATGCAAGAGCATCGACGCCTTCACCAATGTCGGCGTCGACCCGGCGGCCAGGAAAGTGGTGGTCGTGAAGTCGATGCAGCACTTCCACGCCGAGTACGCGCCGGTGGCGTCGGAAATCCTGTACGTCGCTGTGCCCGGCGCCGTGGCGCCGGACTTCCTCAAGATGCCCTATGCCAAGGCGTCGCGCGCCCAGTGGCCGTTCGTCGCCGACCCGTTCGCGGCCGGCTGACGTGCCGAGGCGCGCCTAGCGGCCGATCTGCTTGGCCGCACAGTCGTGGCGGCGCCCGGGATCGGCGATCAGGGTGCAGTCCTCTTTGCCGCCGCGGCCGGTCGGCACGACAACGGTGCCACCGCTCTTGCTGTTGCCGGTGCTGCCGCTGCCGGAACTGGTGCTGGACCCACTGCTGCTACCGCTGCTCCTGACTTTGACGCCGCGGGCTTGGGCGCCGCCGGCAACGAGGGTTGAGGCCAGGGCGGCGAGGCTTAACGACAGGAAACGTGCACGGTTCATTGGGGCACCAGGCAGTAATCAATTGGGTCAATGTCTGTAGGTAACTGTCAGGGCGGGGCCAGTCACGAGGCGTTGGGTTCGGAACGGACTTTGTCGTTCCCGCCGTTTGTCAGGTTGGTCCTCCGCCGGCTTAACGGCGACCCCGGCTGCCGGTGCCCGACATCGAGCCGGCACGGATGATGACTGGCGCCTGACCTTGCGCCGTGCTGGTCCAGGTCGCGGGGGCCGATCCCCACTGCCGGTCCTTGGCCTCGACGCATTCGCCGCGGCGAAGCGGATCGCCAATATGCGAACAGGCAGCGATGGCGCGTCGGCTGGGCGCGAGCACGGGGGCGGGCCGGCTGGGCACGCGATCGGCGCCGGTGGCGACGGCCCGCGTGCCGCCAGCACCGATGCTGCTTGTTGCGGCGGTGACGCCGTTGAGGGAACTGGGGGAAAAGGCGACGGGCACGACACTGCCGCTGCTGCCGTTTCTGATCGGATTCTGGTCACTGTTGATGCCGCCGCTAGCGGCGGTGATGGCGGTGCTTTTCACATTGGCGGCCATTGTGGCGGGGGCCGGAGCGCTGCTGCGGCCGGGGGCAATGGCGGTCGTTTTCGTGCTGGCGGCGGTCTTGGCAGGAGCAGGAGTGCTGTTGACGCTGCCGCCCCGGCCGCTGGGGTTGAACCCGAAACCGCCATTGATCGCGTTGAAGCCAAGGATGCCGGATGCCGCAATGACCAACGCCAGAGCCAAAAAACGTATACGATTCATTGCACTAGTGCCTTACGAAGAATTTTCTCTGTCGGTTTCACAATCTACTGAATTCCCCTCATTTGTTCGCTGGTTAATGAGTTCAGCTTGGATCGTCGGACGCAGGCCGGCGACGCTGCCTCAGACGCGCTACGCTCGGCCTCGGAGGGACCAGGCAAGCGGCCTGGCACGGAGTACGAAGGTGCAGGGGGTGCTCAGTTCGCTTCCGCCTGCATTGCCTGCAGCTTCAGGACGCGGCCGGGGCGCTGGTCGGTGACTTTGCCATCCTGCCACACCGGCAGGCCGTTGCAGACGGTCAGGGTTATGCCGGCGGCCGGCGCGATCGGGTTCTCGAAAGTCGCGGTGTCGGCGACGGTGGCGGGATCGAAGACGCAGAGGTCAGCATAGTAGCCCTCGTGCACCAGGCCGCGCTTGCTGAGGCCGAAGTTTCTGGCCGAGGCCGAAGTCATCCGCCGCACGGCGTCCTCCAGCGGGAACAGCTTGAGGTCGCGGCTGTAGTGGCCGAGCACCCGCGGGAATGTGCCCCACAGCCGCGGATGCGGATGCTTGTCCAGCGGCAGGCCGTCGCTGCCGATCATCGCCATCGGATGCGCCATCGCCTTCTGCACGTCGTCTTCGCTCATTTGGAAATAGATCGCGCCCGCCGGCTGTAGGCGATCGGCGGCGTCGTAGATGGTGCAGCCCATCTCCTTGGCGACATCGCGCAGGTCGCGGCCGCTGGCGTCCGGCTTCGCGTCGGACCACGTGACCAGCACCTTGTCGGCCCGATCCAGCATCTCCTTGCGCAGGATGGTCGAGCCGGCGATGTAGGGGTAGACGTCGAACGCGATCGGCCAGTCCTTGGCCGCCGCCTCGAACTTGGGCAGGGTCTCGCGCATGCGGCCGAAATTCTGCCGGCTGGCGCATTTGTGGTGCGAGACGATGATCGGTGCGCCGGCGCGGCGGCCGATCTCGAAGGTCTCGTCCATCGCCTTGAGGATGTCGTTGCCCTCGTCGCGCATGTGGGCGGTGTACACCGCCTTGTGCTTGCCCAGCGGCCGGGCGATCTCGGCCACTTCGTCGGTGGTGGCGTGCATGGCCGGCGGATAGAACAGGCCGCTCGACAACCCGATGGCGCCGTCGGTCAGCGCACCGTCCAGCATGTCGCGCATCTGGGCCGTCTCGTCGGCCCGCGCTGGCCGGTTGAGGTCGTTGCCCATGACGCTCAGCCGCAAGGTCGAGTGGCCGATCAGGAAGGCGCCATTGATCGCGGGGTGGGCCGCCTCGACCTTGCCGGCGAACTCGGCGAAGGTGCGCGACAGGAAGGCGTCCTGCTTGACGATCAGCGACAGGAAATGCGGCGTGTCCTGAAGCCGGATGTAGGGCGACGGGCTAGCGCCGCAATTGCCGCAGATCACGGTGGTGACCCCCTGGCTGGCCTTCATCGCCATGGTCGGGTTCTCGATCAGCGCCGTGTCGTCGTGGGTGTGCACGTCGATGAAGCCGGGCGCGATCGCCTTGCCGGCGATGTCGATCTCGTTGTCGCCGCGCAGGCCCGTGCCGATGGCGGCGATGCGGTCGCCTTTGACCGCCACGTCGGCGGCGCGGCGCGGATCGCCGCTGCCATCGACCAAGGTGCCGTTGCGCAGGACGAGATCAAAGGCGGCCATGGCGGACTCCAGCGGTTGCGAGCGAGTTGAAAATCATACAACGCATTGCGCGACCGGCCCATCGTGATGCTTTGATCCGTCGTCCCGACCACGGCCCGAAGGGCCGCGTGGAGGGACCTTGCCCCGACAAAGTTGACCTCGCTGTGAAGCGAAGGTCCCTCGACTACGCCGCGCTGTGCGCGGCTCCGCTCGGGACGACGGAAAGCTCAACATAGGGCCGCGCTGCGCATCCGGAGGAAGATATCGGTGCGTCGATCGCGCTTCAACGCGCCGGCCGGCTGCGCGCCGCTTGCCAGCGGGCGAGCACGTCAGCCGGCCAAAGCCGCTCACGATCATAGAATTCGGTGAAGGCCGGCACGCCCGGCGGCAGGATCACCCAGGGCTGCTTCGACATGGTGAAGATGTGGACATCGGGTGGCAGATGATCGGGGGCCTCCAGCGTGCCAACCCGCACGAAGCGGATGGCGTCGCCGGCGCCGGCGTAGTTGCTCCACAGCGCCACGCGGCAGGTCGGGCAGCGGCAGATCTTCTGGCCACGGCCGCTGTTGGAGGGTGTCAGCACGACCTCCGGCTGGCCGGCCAGCAGCTCGACACGATCGGCCTCGATCATGGCGTTGAGCGCGAAGGCGGAACCCGTCTCGCGCTGGCACCAGCGGCAGTGGCAGCAGTGCACGAACAGCGGCGCGCTGGTCATCCGGTAGCGCACGGCGCCACAGGCGCAGTGCCCTTCGCGTGTGTCGTCGACCATGAAACACCCCTTGCGCGCTGAGCCAGCGCGACGCGATCGCGACTATATCGCAAGCGATGGTGTCGCCGGACCTGTATCGGAAAGTGTCGACGTCGTGCTTTCCATCGCACCGCGTACCTGGGCCAAGGCGACATGGCGGCCATCTCGCGCAGACGGCTTGACCGCGTGTGCGGTGTCGCCAACAGTCGAGTGGCGGCAGCCTCGTGGCGCGACCGCGTGCCGTGAGGGGGACCGTCATGAAGCGCCGGACGTTGCTTGCCACCCCGCTGGCGCTGTTGGCCACGTCGGCCGGGGCGCAATGGACGCCGTCGCAGCCGATCAAGGTGCTGGTGGGCTATCCGCCCGGCGGCACGGCCGACATCACGGCGCGGCTGGCGGCGGACATGATCCAGAAGCGGCACGGCTACTCGGTGGTGGTCGAGAACAAGACCGGCGCCGGTGGCTTCATCGCGCTCAAGGCGGTGGCACAGTCGGCGCCTGACGGCCTGACCGTCGGCATCGGCATCATGGGCCAGCTGGCGGTCGGCGCCGTCGTGCCGGGCACGCAGATCCCGCTCGATCTTGACAAGGAGCTGGTGCCGATCTGCAACCTGACCGGCATGCCGATGGCGCTGATCGCGCGCATGGAAGCGCCGTTCAAGACCGTCGCGGAGCTTGTGGCGTATGCCAAGGCCAACCCGGGCAAGGTGACCTACGCCTCGACCGGCGGCGGCTCCACCAACCAACTCGGCGCCGAGTTCCTCGCCGCCGAGGCGGGCGGCCTGCGGTTCACCCACATTCCCTATCGCGGCGGCGCGCCGGCCGTCGCCGACGTCGCGGCGGGCCACGTCGACATCTTCTTCGCCAACATTTCAGAGATCATCGGCCAGGTGCGCGGCGGCAAGGTGCGGGCGCTGGCCCTGGCTGCGAGCAAGCCCTCGCCGATGGCGCCCGAACTGCCGCTGCTGACCCGGGACATTCCGGCGCTCGACATCAACAATTGGTTCGGCCTCGTGGGGCCCGCCGGCATGCCGGCCGAGATCGTGAACGCGCTGGGCAAGCTGTTCACCGACGCGATCGACGATCCCGGCAACGCCGAGGCGTTGGCGTCGCGCGGCATGGCGTCTCTCAAGCAGGACCACGCCGCCTTCGCCGCCCAAATCCAGCGCGACCGCGATCGCTGGGCCAAGGTCGTGAAGCAGGGCAACATCCGTGCCGAGTGATCGATGGGAGTTCGGGGTAGGGCCATCTGATATGCAGTTTCTGCCCGTCGTCCCGACCAAGGCCCGAAGGGCCGCGTGGAGGGACCTTGGTTCAACGACGCCGACGTATGCCGTCCATACAAGGTCCCTCGACTGCACCGCGCTACGCGCGGTTCCGCTCGGGACGACGGAGGAGTCGGCTTGCGCGGTAACGCTGCGTTCGCACGGCAGCCACCGAACGACACATGGTCCGCCGCAGGGGAGCATGAATGTCCGCCGCTGACGCACCCTATTCGCTGGGCATCGATATCGGCGGGACGTTCACGGACCTGGTGATCCACGACCCGCGCGACGGGCGCGCCGTGATCTGGAAGGAGAGCACGACGCAGGACGATCCGGCGCGCGGCGCGCTCGTGGGCACGCGCGAGGTTCTGCGGCGCGCCGGCGTGCGGCCGCAGCAAGTCGGCCGCGTCGTGCACGCCACCACCTTGTTCACCAACGCGCTGATCGAACGCAAGGGCGCGAAGACCGGCCTGCTGACCACTGCGGGTTTTCGCGACGTGCTGGAGATCGGCCGCGAGCGCAAATACGAGCTCTATGACATCTTCATCGAGATGCCACGCCCGCTGGTGCCGCGTCCGTGGCGGCGCGAGGCAGGGGAACGATTGCGGCCCGACGGCACGGTCGACGTGCCGATCGACATTGATGGCGCGCTCGCCGAGGTCGCCGACCTTGTGGCGCAAGGCATCGAGAGTCTCGCCATCTGCTTCCTGCATGCCTACGCCAATCCGGCGCACGAACGCGCCATCGCCGAGGCGGTGTCGCGGCGTTTCCAGAAGCTCTCGGTGTCGATCTCGTCCGACATCGCGCCGGAGATCCGCGAATACCCGCGGGTCAGTACGACGGTCGCGAATGCCTACGTGCGGCCGCTGGCGGAGACGTATCTCGAGCGGCTCGAGGCGGCGCTGCGCCGCGACGGCGTCGCGGGGTCGCTGTTCCTGATGCTGTCCAACGGCGGGCTGACGCATGTCAGCGAGGCCAAGCGGGCGCCGGTGCAGCTGATGGAAAGCGGCCCGGCCGCCGGCGCGCTGGCCGGTGCGTGGTTCGGGCGCAACGCCAGGCTGGATCGCGTGCTGGCGTTCGACATGGGCGGCACCACTGCCAAGCTGGCGCTGGTCGATGACGGCCAGCCGCTGGTCGCCTGGGGCTTCGAGGCGGCGCGCGAGAAGCGTTTCCTGCGCGGTTCCGGCCTGCCGATCCAGATCGCCACCGTCGAGCTGATCGAGATCGGCGCCGGCGGCGGGTCGATCGCGCGCCGGAGCGATCTCGGTACGCTCAATGTCGGGCCGCAAAGCAGTGGCGCGCAGCCCGGACCGGCGTGCTACGCGCGCGGCGGCACCGACCCGACGGTGACCGACGCCGACCTGGCACTGGGCTACCTCGACGCCGGATTCTTCCTGGGCGGCGAGATGAAGATCGACCGCGCCGCCGCTGACGCTGCGCTCGGCGGCTTGGCGCGGGCGCTCGCCGTCGACGCCGACCGCATCGCGTTCGGCGTGCATGACGTCGTCAACGAGAACATGGCCGGCGCTGCCCGTGTCGCGATCGCCGAGCGCGGCCGCATTCCGGCGGAGTACGCCCTGCTGGCCACCGGTGGCGCCGGGCCGGTGCACGCCTGGCACGTCGCGCGCAAGCTCGGCGTGCGGCGCGTCGTCTGCCCGCCGGGCGCCGGTGCGGGCAGCACCATCGGCATGTTGATGGCGCCGGCGCGCATCGATCGCGTTCAGAGCTTCAATGTGCGGCTGGCCGGAGTCGATGTTGCGGCGGCGCAACGCCTGTTCGCCGCCATGCGGCAGGAAGCGCTGGACGTGCTGCGGCCGACCGGCGCCGATCTCGCGGCGCGTTCAGAGCTGCAACTGGCCGATATGCGCTATGTCGGTCAGGGCAGCGAAGTCACTGTCGTAATGCCCGACCCGCTGGACGAAGCGGGCGTGCGGGCGGCGTTCGAGAAGGTCTACCGGGCCCTGTTCGCCCGCACACCGCCGGGTGCCGCAATCCAGTTCGTCTCGCTGCGGCTCTCGGTGTCGGCGCCGATGCCCGGCGCCGGCGGGCCGCTGGTGCTCGCGCCGCGGCGCTCGCCGGAGGCCCGCCACTCCAGTGGCGCGTCTTCGTCTGGAACAACCCATGACGCGCCACGGAGCGGCGCGCCCCCAGCGCATGATGGCAGCGCGGCGCTCAAGGGCACGCGGCCGGTGTACTTTGCCGAGATGGGGCAGACCGTGAGCACACCAGTCTACGACCGCTACGCCTTGCGGGCCGGCGAGCGGATCGACGGACCGGCGGTGTTCGAGGAGAACGAGAGCACGTTCATTGTGGGTCCGGGCGCCGTGGCGGAGCTGCTGGGCGACGGTTCCATTCTTGCGGAGATCAAGTGATGATCCGGTCCTTCGATCCGATCGAGCTGGAACTGCTGTGGCGCCGCTTGATCTCGCTGGTCGACGAGGCGGCCGCCGCCATGGTGCGCACCAGCTTCTCGACCCTGGTGCGCGAGAGCTACGACTTCTCCTGCGTCATCACCGACGCGGCCGGCCAGTCGCTGGTGCAGGCGACCGAGAGCATCCCGAGCTTCATCGGCACCCTGCCGCAGACCGTGAAGCATTTCCTCGCCGCCTTCCCGGCGGAAACCCTGGCGCCGGGCGACGTGCTGATCACCAACGACATCTGGCTGGGCACCGGCCATTTGCCCGACGTCACGCTGGCCAAGCCGATTTTCCGCGACAGCAAGCTGGTCGCCTTCAGCGCCACCACCGCGCACCTGCCCGATATCGGCGGCAAGATCCGCAGCCCCGAGCCGCGCGAAGTGTTCGAGGAGGGCCTGCAAATCCCGCCAATGAAGTTTGTTGCGGCCGGCAAGATCGATGAGACCCTGGTCACGATCATCCGAAAGAATGTGCGCACACCGGAGCAGACCATGGGCGATCTGTGGGCCCAGGTGGTGGCGCTCGACATGATGGAACAGCGACTGGTCGAGCTGATGCGGCAGCACGGGCTGCCCGACCTGTCCGACCTGGCGCGCGAAATCCAGTCGCGCTGCGAGGTCGCCATGCGCGCCGCCATCCGCGAGCTGCCCGACGGCACCTACCGCAGCGAGCTGCAGACTGATGGGCTGATGGACAAGCCGATCACGCTCAAGATGGCGCTGACCATCGACGGCGATCGCATCGCCATCGACTTCGCCGGCACCGACCGGCAGGTCGACCGCGCCATCAACTGCGCGCTCTGCTACACCAACGCCATGGCGATGTACGGCGTCAAGGTCTGCACCTCGCCGCTGCTGCCCAACAACGAGGGTGCCTGGCGGCCGATCACGCTCAGCGCGCCCGAGGGCTGCATCGTCAACCCGGTGTTCCCCGCCTCGGGCGGCTCGCGTATGCTGATCGGCCACTACGTGCCGATGCTGGTGTTCGGCTGCCTCGGCCAGATCGTGCCGGAGCGGGTAATGGCCGCCTGCGGCTCGCCGCTGTGGGGCATGAACCAGTCTGGCGTCAATGAGGGCGGCAAGCCCTACGCCAACATGTTCTTCTACAACGGCGGCATGGGCGCCAACGTGCGGGCCGACGGCATGACGTGTCTCTCGTGGCCGTCCAACGTATCGTCGACGTCGATCGAGATCAGTGAACACATCGCGCCGCTGCGCTTCCACCACAAGCGGCTGCGCCCCGACAGCGGCGGCGCAGGCAAGCACCGCGGCGGGCTGGGGCAGGAGATCCTGATCGAAAGCCGCAGCCCAACGCCGATCGCGGTGTCGTTCGTGGCCGAGCGCACCTTGATCCCGGCGTTCGGCATCGAAGGTGGCGGCGCCGGCGCGACCGGCGAGGTGCGGATCAATGGCGAGCGGGTCGATCCCAAGCGGCAGTACGTGCTGAATACCGGCGACACCGTGACGCTTGCGACCCCCGGTGGTGGCGGCCACGGCGATGCACGGCTGCGCGCGGCCGAAGCGGTGCGGGCGGACAAGGTGGCAGGCTACGTAACCTCCGCCCAACGGGGAGAGATCGGCACGCGACAGCGTGCCGGGTGAGGGGACGCCGCGATTGAGCACGGCGTTTATCGTTGACGCGTCGCGATTGTTCCGCGGCACCCTCAACCACTGCTGCCGCGCCGACCGCTCGCCGTTGGAGGTCAGTGCGAGAGTAGCGACGCACCTGGTGCCCCGCCGTGATCTGGGTTCGGTAGCCGTCGAAGCGGATCTCGTAGATCCAGGCTGCCGCAGTCGGAACGTCGTCGACCAAGGCGCCGAGCTGGGGTTTGCCAAAGAGCGGGGGTGGCGAAGCGGCGGCCGGTACTCTAACGCCGGACACCGATCACTTGGCTGCCGGGATCATGTACACCGCCTATTGCCGTCGGCTGCCTGCCGGGTGACAGTCGGGTTGGGAAAAGGCACGGCGAGGGAAGGCCGTGGTCGACGACGTCAACGAAACGGTTCCAATGCGCAACCGCGAAGACGAGCGGGTCGGTAGCTCGAGTACGCTCGCCATCGGCTCGCGCATCGGTAAGTACGAGATCCTTGCCGTGTTGGGTCAAGGCGGTTTTGGGATCACATACCGTGCCCGGGATACCCAGCTTGGCCGAGAAATCGCCATTAAGGAGTACTTGCCGACCGCTTTCGCCGTACGCGAGCAGGACGGTACCGTACTTCCGCGATGGACGCAGGCGGCCGCGAATTTCCGCTGGGGCCGCGAGCGATTTCTGGATGAGGCCAAGACTCTGGCGCTGCTTGAGGATGCCGCCGGCATTGTGAATGTCTATGACTTTCTCGAGGCCAACGGCACCGCCTACATGGTGATGGCGTTGGTGCGCGGCGAGACCTTAGAGGCGCGGCTGCGACGTGATCGGATTATCTCGCCGATGGCTGTCGACCAGCTGCTCTATTTCCTTCTTAAGGGCTTGGAACGGGTTCACGATGCCGGCTTCCTGCACCGCGACATCAAGCCCGCGAACATCCTAATCGACCGCGATGCGCAACCTACGCTGATCGACTTCGGTGCGTCGCGCGCCGCCCTGCTGGGGCGTACGCAGACACTGACGGCCGTCTATACACCCGGCTACGCAGCCTTCGAACAATTCACATCGGCAAAACAAGGGCCGTGGACAGACATCTACGCCCTGGGTGCGACCTTGTACCACTGTGTCACGGGTGAGCAGCCCCCGAGTGCCAGTGACCGAATGATCGAAGATAGCCTGACCCCAGTAGCAGAGGCGGCCAAAGGCCGTTATGCGGCAAGACTTCTAGCCGCGATTGATGCGGCGCTACAGCTGCGGCCGACAGACCGGCCGCGAAGTATTGTTGAGTGGCGCCAAATCGCGTTCGGTACGACAGAGCCGACGCAGTTTGTTCCAATGGGGCCGCGGACACAAGTAGCGACAGTTCGAATGGCGCGCGCTGGACCTGCTGAGGTGGGAGAGCTGCCCAAGGCAGGTGGCAGGAGCCTGTTGTTAGTACCCGAAATGCTTCGAATCCCGGGCGGGTCATTTGTGATGGGTTCGCCACCCGATGAGACAGATCATTTGACCACCGAAGCACCGCAGCACCAAGTAAGCATCGAGCATCCTTTTCACCTGGGGAGGTACGCAGTGACGCGCGGTGAGTTCGCGTCATTCTTGCGTTCGACCGGTCATAAGGCCGCTTCAGACTGGCAGAATCTGAGCTTCACTCAGAATGATAGGCATCCAGCAGGTCACGTCACATGGCATGACGCCAAAGCATACGCGGCGTGGTTGGCAGAATGCACGGGCAAGCCATTTCGCCTGCCTACCGAGGCAGAATGGGAATACGCCGCCCGAGCTGGAACGATGGATGCACGGTATTGGGGTGGCGATCTTCAGGACGCCCGGAACCATGCCCACGCCGACTGTTTCTCAACAGGTCCCGTGGGCCGGTTCCCGCCAAACGCATTTGGGCTGCACGACATGCTTGGCAATGGTTGGGAATGGGTGGAGGACTGCTGGCACGACGACTATGACGGCGCACCCGGTGACGGCTCGGCGTGGTTTGATGACGACTGCGGCCGACGCGTCCTGCGTGGCGGCTCCTGGTCGACGAGATCCGACAGTCTGCGCGCAGCTGCGCGCCTCAAGAGCGATCCAGGCTACCGAGATAAGACCTTTGGCTTCCGCGTCGCGCTGACGGAGTAACGGCGATCGTGAACCCAAGATCATCGCCGGCGCCCCTGTCGACACGTCGCACCGGCAGTGGCCGTATCCATGGTACGCGGTTGCTTTGTTGAGCGCTTTCAGCGTCTCGTCATAGATATCGCTCCTGCTCCAGCCTGCTTTGGCCTTCAGCCCGATCTTCACAAAGCGGCACAAGGCCTCGGAAGGAGTCGCACCTTCAGCAGTACGGCGACCAACGCCACGGCAATCCGCGCCTGCGCGCGGCCGAGGCAGTGCGGGCAGACGTGGCGGCCGGATATGTGCCGCAGAGGCCTGAGCGACTCCGGCACCCGACCTCGCACCGCTGGGGAGCGGTTCCGTCGCGGCGCGATCGCTACTCCGCCGCCTGCAGGCGGGCGACCTTGGCGCGCTGGTCGTCTTCGCGGTGCTTGTTGGCCACCGCCTTCTTGCCGCCGGAGGTCTGGCTGAAGATTTCCAGCGCCTCCAGTTCGTCGGCCTTCGGCGGCGTGATCGCGAGGTCGGTATAAGTCACGTGCGCCGGATCGCGCACCACGCTGCGATAAGTCCGCCAGCCGTCCCAGAACATCTTGGCGTAGCGCGCCGCCTTGCCCGCCGTCTCGGCCCAGTACTTGGGATAGAACACCAAGGGGCTTTCGATCGGCAGGCCGGCGCGCCGGTCGGTGCGGTATTTGCGGCGGAACACGCCGCCCTCCAGCGGATGCACTTTCTCGATGCACAGCATCATGTAGAACCACAGCATCAGACGCATCTTGGCACGCGGCCGTCCGTCGGGCAGGGCGGCGGCGCGGCTGATGACGGTGCGGAAGTGCGCCGGGCTGTAGTAGGCGTGCCAGGCCTCGGCGTAGACCCGCTCCCAGTCCGCGTCCGACATCTGCGCGTGGTGGGTCACCCGGTGGTTGAGGTCGTATTTGTTGAGGTCGGGGTCCATCCAGATGTCGCTCTTGAGGAGGTTCTTGTGGTCCTCCGAACCCGGCAGCGGCGTCAGGAAAAAGAACTCCAGCAGGTCGACCGGCAGCTCGCGCTTGATGATCTCGATGTCGCGCAGGATCGACTCGCGCGTGTCGTTGGGGAAGCCGAGGATGTAGCCGGCGTAGGTGGTGACGCCATACTGGCGCCACTTCTGCAGCATGTAGCGGTACTCGGTGATCTTGTTCTGCCGCTTCTTGGCGGCCATCAGATTGTCGGGGTTGATGTTCTCCAGTCCGATGAAGGCGCGGTTGACGCCGGCCTTGGCCGCCTTCTCGATGAAGCCGGGGATCTTGTGACACAGCGTATCGACCTGGATCACCAGCTTGAACTTCAGACCCTCCGTCTGGCGCAGGTGGATCAGGCGATCGAACAGGTGCTCCCAATCCTTGTTGCGCGCGAAGTTGTCGTCGGTGATGAAGAACTTGCGCACGCCCTGCTTGGCGTTGTCGCGGATGATCAGCTCGAGGTCGTCGGGCGTGCGGAAGCGGCTCTTGCGGCCCTGCACGTTGATGATGGTGCAGAACGAGCACTGGAACGGACAGCCGCGGCCGAGATCGAAGCTCGAACGGTGGCCCTCGGTGCGGCTGACGGCGTCGCGCCACAGCATCGGCACCGGCTGGCCCTCCAGCGCCGGCAGATTGTCCATGTGGTTGTAGAGCGGCTTCAACGTGCCGGCCCAGGCGTCCTGCATCACCTCGTCGAGGGCGCCGTTCTCCGCTTCGCCGGCGAAGATCGCGATGCCGAGATCCTGGGCGGCGCGGATCTCCGGCGGCAGCTGCGGCAGCATCGACAGGCAGCCCGAGACGTGGAAACCACCGATCGCCACCTGCATGCCGAGCGCCAGGAACTGGCGGGCGACGTCCATGGTGCGCGGGAACTGGTTGGACTGCACGCCGATGAAGGCGATCAGCGAACGTCCGCCGGCGCGCTTGATGTCGGCCACAATCCGCTTCGGCCGGATGCGGAAGTTGGTCTCGTCATAGGCCGTCAGCCGCAGCTCGACGTCCGGCCCAAGCACCTGGCGTTTCTGGCAGTCGAGCGCCAAGCCGTGCACGGCGGCCAAGGTGTTGGCCGGGATGGCCGAGCGGACCCACTGGATCGGATAGCCGTCGTCGTCGTAGTGCGTCGGCTTGATCATCACGAAGTGGAACAGCTCGGGGGATGCCATTTCTCAGCCTTGTTTTGATCCTGCGCACGCATCGTCGGTCGCAGCCACGGCGGCGTGCATCGCGCGATACCCACGCGGCCGCGTCACCGGCTGGGCGGCGTGTGGTCGCGTGGCCGACATGTACCCTGAATGCCCCAAGGCCCTGTCGTTGGGGTCCTTATAACCTACTTGGTGTGCACTGCGATACCGGGTTTAAGCCATTGATTTCGGCCGATTCCACCTTCCGCGACTGCAGAAACAGTGGATGTGGGACTCGCCAGCCCGGGAGCGCGGGCCTCCCGGGCCGCTCATGAGCGGGCGAGACGCCCGCGCTCCCAGGCGCGTGGTCCCTGGGATCGATCCACCGCCTACGCTTCGTTGCGGCCGAGCTGCAGCTCGGTAGAGGGGGCTAGTGCGGCTGGCGGCGGTTCTAGAATTTGACTTGTCCCGTCTTGCCGGCTGCCGTTTTCACCATGACGGTGATGGCGGCGCCGCTGCCGACCGCCTTCTTCGCCTCGCCCTTGAGGGCGTTGCTTCCGGTCGGCGCAAGCGCAACCGTCTCACGTTCCGTGCCAGCAACGATGAGTGCCGAGCCGGAGAACCCGGCCGTGCTGATGGGTTTGTTGGACTCGTCGAATATGTTGAGTGTGAGCGTATTGCCGGAGGTCACGAGCTCGGCGTGGACGCCGGCAACGTCCTGCATCGCACCGCCGTTGGGGCCCTTCTGGGCGCCATGCTTGTGCTGCGCGAAGGCCGGTAGCGAGAGAGCGATAGCGGCCACAAGTATCAGAACGTACTTCATGCTGTCTCTCCTTGATGGAATTCCTGATCCGGAATGCCGACTGGCTCGCCTTTGTCTTCGCGCCGGAAGAGCGCGTAGAGCGCCGGCAGAACGAACAGTGTCAGGACCGCGGACGAAACGATTCCGCCGATGACCACCGTT
>DATFGV010000044.1:0-3030 GCA_035249115.1 Vineibacter sp. | reverse complement strand
TAGCGTGATATCAATCCGATCCAGCTGCATCCTGACGGATTCCTGTGGAAGACGCTCACCATACGCACGATTCCGGCGTGAATCGAGGCTGCGGCCGCCTACTTTTCCGGAAAAGAAACACCATATGCCGGTAAATGATCGATGCTGCGAGGGAGGTTCCCCATGCGCGTCGGTGTGCCCCGGGAAATCAAGGTCCAGGAGTATCGGGTCGGGCTGACCCCGGCCTCGGTCCGCGAGTACGTCACCGCGGGCCACGAGGTCATCATCGAAAAAGGCGCGGGCGGCGGTATTGCCGCCAGCGACGATGACTACCGAGCCGCCGGCGCGCGCGTCGTCGATACGGCGGCCGAGATTTTCGCCGCCGCCGACATGATCGTGAAGGTCAAGGAACCGCAGCCCTCGGAATGGCCGCAACTGCGCAGCGGCCAGATCCTGTTCACCTATCTGCACCTGGCGTCGGATCCGGCGCAGGCCCAGGGCCTGATGGCATCGGGTTGCACGGCGATCGCCTATGAAACCGTGACCGACGCCCAGGGCGGCTTGCCATTGCTGGTGCCGATGAGCGAAGTCGCGGGCCGGCTGTCGATCGAGGCTGCGGCCCTGGCGCTGCGCCGTCACAGCGGCGGCCGTGGGCTGCTGCTGGGCGGTGTGCCCGGCGTGCCGGCGGCGCGGGTCTTGATCATCGGCGGTGGTACCGTCGGGACCCAGGCGGCGCGGATGGCGGTCGGGCTCGGCGCCGAGACCATCATCCTCGACCGCTCGCTGCCACGACTGCGTGCGCTCGACGATCTGTTCGGCGGCCGTGTGCGGACGCGATTTGCCCACGCCGACGCCATTGACGCGGAATTGCGCACCGCCGACGTGGTGATCGGCGCGGTTCTCGTGCCGGGCGCCACGGCGCCCAAGCTCATCAGGCGGGCGATGCTCGCGACCATGAAACAGGGCGCGGTGATCGTCGATGTCGCCATCGATCAGGGTGGCTGCTGCGAGACGTCACGGCCAACGACGCATGGCGATCCCACCTACGTTGTCGATGGCGTGATCCACTACTGCGTCGCCAACATGCCCGGCGCCGTTCCACTCACGTCGGCCCATGCGCTGAACCATGCCACGCTGCCGTTTGGCCTGAAGCTGGCGGCCAAGGGCGTGGCGGCGCTGGACGAGGATCCGCACCTCCGCGCCGGGCTGAACGTGCATCGCGGTCGCGTGGTGCATGCCGCCGTCGCCGAGAGCCTCGGCCTGTCGCCGATCGAGGGTCCGCGACCGCTCGCGGCCTGAATTGCGTTTCCCCGGCTTTGGCGGCACCACCGTGCATGCTAGGGTCCGTCCGTATCCTCTTGCCGAAAGATCGCTGCCATGACCGCCAGCACGGCGCCCGTCGCCAACAATCTCGAAGCCTTCTTCATGCCGTTCACGGCCAACCGGCAGTTCAAGAAGAACCCCCGGCTGCTGGCCAAGGCCAAGGGCGTGCACTACTGGACGCCGGAAGGCCGCAAGTTGATCGATGGCACGGCGGGGCTGTGGTGTGTCAACGCCGGCCACGGTCGCGAGGAGATCAAGCAGGCGATCGCCGCCCAGCTGGAGGAGATGGACTACGCGCCGACCTTCCAGATGGGTCACCCCAAGGCCTTCGAGCTCGCGGCGCGACATGCTGCCATGCTCCCCGGCGACCTCGACCACGCCTTCTACTGCAACTCCGGCTCGGAGGCGGTCGACAGCGCGCTCAAGATCGCGCTCGCTTACCAGCGCGCCCGTGGCGAGGGCACGCGCACCCGCCTGATCGGCCGCGAGCGCGGCTATCACGGCGTCGGCTTTGGCGGCATTTCGGTCGGCGGCATGGTCAACAACCGAAAGTTCTTCGGCGCGATGCTGCCGGGCGTCGACCACCTGCCGCACACGCATCTGCCGGCGAAGAACGCTTTCTCGCGCGGCCAGCCCGAGCATGGCGCCGAGCTGGCCAACGAGCTGGAGCGCATCGTGGCGTTGCACGACGCCTCGACCATCGCCGCCGTCATCGTCGAGCCCTGCGCCGGATCGACCGGCTACCTGCCGCCGCCCAAGGGCTACCTGCAGCGGCTGCGGGAGATCTGCACCAAGCACGGCATCCTGCTGATCTTCGACGAGGTGATCACCGGCTTCGGCCGCCTGGGCGCGTCGTTCGCGGCCGAGTATTTCGGCGTCATTCCCGATCTGATGACGGTGGCCAAGGGCATCAGCAACGCCACCGTGCCGATGGGCGGCGTGTTCGTGCGCAAGCCGGTGTACGAGGCGCTGATGACCGGGCCGGAGAACGCCATCGAGCTGTTCCACGGCTACACCTATTCGGCGCACCCGCTGGCCTGCGCCGCCGCCGCCGCGGTGCTCGACATCTACAAGAAGGAGGCGCTGTTCCAGCGCGCCGCCGAGCTGGCGCCGTACTGGGAAGAGGGCGTCCATTCGCTGCGGTCGATCGCCGGCGTCACCGACATCCGCAACCTCGGCATGGCGGCGGGCATCGACCTCGAGGGCCGGCCGGCCGCGGTCGGCGCGCGCGGCTACGATACCTTCGTGAAGGCCTTCGAGCTCGGCCTGCTGGTGCGCCAGTCGGCCGACACCATCGCCATGTCACCGCCGCTGATCATCGAGAGGAACCAGATCGACGAGATTGTCGACATCGTCGGCAAGGCCATCAAGCAGGCGGCCTGAAACGGGGGGAGAGATGAAGCGACGTCGTCTGCTGATCGGGGCGCTGGCGGCATCGCTGCTGCTTGCCGCATGCGACACCTCGCCGACCAAGGCCGATATCCTGAAGAAGGCCGAGGGCGCCAGGACCAAGGCCGACCTTGAGAAGGCCCTGGGCAAGCCGACCGAAGTCGACAAGATCGGTCCGGTCGAGAAGTGGACCTACAAGGCGTCGGACGGCTCGGTGAGCTACATCATCGTCGCCGACCAGGTGACGCTGGAAGCCACCGGCGGCGGCAGCAAGAAGTGACGACTCGCGACGTCTCCCCATCGGAAAGGGCGATCGTCCATGGCTTTTGTCATCCTGAG
>DATFGV010000043.1:0-9405 GCA_035249115.1 Vineibacter sp. | reverse complement strand
TCCGGCGAACACCTACTACTACCCGGCGACGACCTACTACGTCCGCCCCGCGTATGATGCGTACCATCCGGCGTACACCAGCTACTAGTGCTGCGGGCGGCAAACGCTCGTGCGTGCATCACCCGCCCGCTCATCAGCGGGCGGGTCGGGTGCGTTCTCGGCACGTTTGACGACGCCCATCACGCCGCCGCCTGCTTGGGCGGCGCCGCCTTCCAGCTCTTGAGCACCGGCAGCACTTCCTTGGCGAACAGCTTCAGGCTGCGCTCCGCGACGTCGTAGGGGATGCCGCCGAAGCGGAAGGCGACGTTCGCCTCGAAGTCGCCGATCACCTTCCGACGCGCCTCGATGCCGCGCAGGATCTTGTCCGGCGTGCCCCAGCTGGCGGCCTGCATGAAGCCGGCGATCGCGCCTTCCAGCCCGGCCTTGCGCGCGATCTCGGCCTTCTGCTGGTAGGCGTCATAGCCCTTCACCGTCTTGAAGTGCTCGCCCAGGAATTCGTAGTGGTGGAAGTTGCTCTCGACGAACTTCCCCTGGTACTGGCGCGCTTCCTCCTCGGTCGCGGCGAGGTCGGGGCCGCAGACACAGAACTCGGTGATCATCAGGTGCGGCGGCTCGGTGCCGTGATACTTGCGGTGCAGCTCGCGCCCGTGCTCGATCGTCGGCAACCGCATCTCCCACGGCCGGTCGGTGAACATGACGACGTGCGCGCCGAGCTTCGCCGCCGAGTCGACGGAGTCCTCGCTGGACGCCACGGCGTAGATGCGCCCGTCGAAGGAATGCTGCGGCCGCGGCCGGATCTCGATGCGCGGCTGCTTGTAGTACGGGCCATCGCCCTCGATGAAGCCGGTCTTCAGCGCCTTGACGATCATCGGCGCCGCCTCGTCGAAGCGGCCGCGCGATTCGTCCATGCTCAGGCGGAAGGCGGCGAACTCGCGCCGCGCCAGGCCACGCCCCAGACCCAGCCGCAACCGGCCCTTGCTCAGCATGTCGACCACGGCGGCGTTCTCGGCCACCCGCAGGGGATCGTGCCAGGGCAGAATGACGGCCGCCGTGCCGACGTCGATGCCGGGGCAGAGCGCCGTCAGGTGCATCATCAGGCTGAGATTGTCGGGCACGAACGAGTAGTCGTTGAAATGATGCTCGGCTGACCACAGGCAGTCGAAGCCGGAGTCGGCGGCGATCCGCGCCAGGCGGATCTCCTCGTCCCACACGCGATGGTCCGGGCAGTTGTCCCAGCCGTAGCTGGCGAACACCATCATCATGCCGACGTCCATCGTCGCCTCCCTGGAGTGTCCCGGCAGCTCGCCCGGCGGGCCGCCGAGGTGCCGCGTGCGGCCTTCACCTAGCATTTCGGGCCGGAGCTAGCGTGGCGGCCAGCCGCCGCGCCGGCAAGGCTGCCATGCCGGATCACCCGGGGCACCCGGCAAAGAAACTTGTCGCCGGGCGGGCCTTCGGCTTTAAGGTAGGCGCGCCTGCGCCAGGGGCCCGCCGCGACGGCGGCGCGCCCGGCTTTTTGTTACGCCCACGGGAACAGGAATGACCGAAACCAGATACATCGCCGCGAAGACGATCGACGAGGCGGTGGCCGCCATGGTGGCCGCCGCCGGTACCGGCCGCATCCTGGCCGGCGGCACCGACCTGCTGGTGCAGATGCGCGCCGGCATGGTCAGCCCCGGCGTGATCGTCGACATCAAGAAGATCCCCGAGATGACCGAGATCGCCGAGTCCGGCGGCAGCTTCCGCATCGGCGCCGCGGTCAGCGGCGCGGTGCTGAGCGAGCACCCGACATTCGGCAACATCTGGCCGGGCGTCCTGGAGGCGATCAACCTGATCGGCTCGACCCAGATCCAGGGCCGCGCCTCGGCCGGTGGCAATTTGTGCAACGCCTCGCCGGCGGCCGACAGTGTGCCGGCGCTGGTCGCGGCCAGCGCCATGGTCACGGTGCAGGGTCCCAAGGGCCGGCGCGAGGTGCCGGTCGAGAAGATCCATGCCGGGCCGGGCCGCACGACCCTGCAGCCCGGCGAGATTGTGGTTAGTTTCACCTTGCCGAAGCGGCCGGCCAATTCGGGCGACGCCTATCTGCGGCTGATCCCGCGCACCGAGATGGACATCGCCGTGGTCGGCGTTGGCGTCAGCCTGACCCTCGACAAGGGCACCTGCACCGCCGCCCGGGTCGGCCTGGGCGCCGTGGCGCCGACCGTGCTGCTGGTCGACGCCGCGGCCAAGGCGCTGATCGGCTCCAAGCTTGATGCCAAGGCGCTCGACGCGGCCGCCGCCGCCTGCAGCGCCGCCTGCAAGCCGATCGACGACAAGCGCGGCACCATTGTCTATCGCACCAAGATCGCCGGCGTCCTGTGCAAGCGCGCCACCGCCATCGCCGCTGAACGCGCCGGGAGCAAGTGAACCATGGCCAAAATCCACGTAACCACCGCCATCAACGGCGAGCCGGTCGAGTACCTGTGCGATGCCTCGCAGTCGGTGCTCGACGTGCTGCGCGACCAGCTCGGGCTCACCGGCAGCAAGGAAGGCTGCGGCTCGGGCGACTGCGGCGCCTGCAGCATCACGGTCGATGACCGGCTGGTTTGCAGCTGCCTGATGCTGGCGGCCGAGGCGGAAGGCAAGCGCATCCAGACCATCGAGGGCATGGCCCAGGGCGACAAGTTGCATCCGCTTCAGGAGAAGTTCGTCGAGATGGCGGCGTTGCAGTGCGGCATCTGCACGCCGGGCTTCCTGGTGGCGGCCAAGGCGCTGCTCGACCGCAACACCAATCCGACGGAAACCGAGGTTCGTTACTGGCTGGCCGGCAATCTCTGCCGTTGCACCGGTTACGACAAGATCATTCGCGCGGTCATGGACGTGGCCGCCGACATGAGGGAGACGGCACGATGAGCACCCCGAAGTACAAGTGGATCGGCACCCGCCCCAACCGTCCGGACGGCGCCGACAAGGTGACCGGCCGGGCCCGCTTCGGCGCCGACTTCAACATGCCCGGCCAGCTGATCGGCAAGGTGCTGCGCAGCCCGCACGCGCACGCGCTGATCAAGTCGATCGATGTGTCGGCCGCCGCGGCGTTGCCGGGCGTCAAGGCGGTGGTGACGGCCGCCGACTTCCCCGACCAGCCGAACGTGATCGTGCCGACCGGCGAAATGCAGGTGAACCTGCGCGACATCACCCGCAACATCATCGCCCGTGAAAAGGTGCTGTTCGAGGGCCATCCGGTCGTGGCCGTCGCCGCGACAACGGACGGCGTCGCCCGCCAGGCGCTCAGCCTGGTCAAGGTCGACTACGAGTTGCTGCCGCACGTCATCGACGTCGACGCGGCGATGAAGGACGACGCGCCGGTGCTGCACGACCATCTGATCACCGAGGGCGTGACGCCGGCGCCGACCAAGGCGTCGAACATCGCCAAGCGCATGGACAACGTGAAGGGCGATGTCGAGGCCGGCTTCAAGCAGGCCGAGGTGGTCATCGAGCGCAGCTTCAAGACGGCGCCGGTGCACCAAGGCTACATCGAGCCGCACGCTTGCCTGGCGAGCTACAGCGAGGACGGCCAGGTGCAGATCTGGTCGACGACGCAGGGCCATTTCCAGGTGCGCGGCTTCTGCAGCCGCCTGCTCAACATCGAGGCATCGCAGATCCGGGTCACGCCGACCGAGATCGGTGGCGGCTTCGGTGGCAAGACCGTGGTCTACCTCGAGCCGCTGGCCGTGCGCCTGTCGCAGAAGAGCGGCAAGCCGGTGAAGATGGTGATGACCCGCGAGGAGGTGTTCCGCGCCTCCGGCCCGGCGCCGGGCGGCACCGTCAAGGTCAAGCTGGGCGCCAAGCGCGACGGCCGCATCGTCGCCGCCGAATGCACCGTCGCCTTGCAGGCCGGCGCCTTCCCCGGTTCGCCGCTCGGGCCGGCGTGCTGGACCAGCTTTGCCTGCTACGACATCGACAACATCAAGGTCGTCGGCTTCGACGTGGTCAGCAATCGGCCCAAGGTCGCGGCCTATCGCGCGCCTGGCGCGCCGATCTCGGCCTGGGGTGTCGAATCGACGCTCGACCTGCTGGCCCAGGAACTGGGCATGGACCCGATCGACCTGCGCCTGAAAAACGCCGCCAAGAAGGGCACCAAGACCAGCTACGGCCCGACCTTCGACGTCATCGGCTTCGTCGAGACCCTGGAGGCGGTGAAGAACTCGGACCACTACAAGAGCAAGGTGAAGCCCGGCATGGCGCGTGGTGTCGCGGCCGGCTTCTGGTTCAACATCGGTGCTGACTCCAGCGCTGCTGCCCACGTCGCCGAGGACGGCACGGTCACCGTGATTTCGGGCAATCCCGACATCGGCGGCTCGCGCGCGTCGCTGGCGTTGATGGCGGCCGAGGAACTGGGCGTCGACTACGACAAGGTGCGGCCGGTGATCGCCGACACCAGCTCGATCGGCTTCAACTTCGTGACCGGCGGCAGCCGCGTGACCTTCGCCACGGGTCTCGCCGTGGTAAACTCGGTCAAGGACATGATCCGCGAGCTGAAGGTGCGTGCCGCCAAGACCTGGAAGGTCGATCCCGACGCCGTCGTCTGGGAGGACGGCATGGCGCGGCCGGCCGGCAGCAACGTCGGCGAGTTCGAGCCGCTGTCGCTGGCCCAGCTGGCGGCCAGCGCCGGCAAGACCGGCGGTCCGATCAACGGCCATGCCCAGCTCAACGCCCAGGGCGCCGGGCCGGGCTTTGGCGTGCATGTCGTCGATCTGGCGGTCGACCGCGACACCGGCATCGTCACCATCGACCGCTACACCGCGGCGCAGGACGTCGGCACCGCGATCCATCCCAGCTACGTCGAGGGCCAGCTGCAGGGCGGCGCCGTGCAGGGCATCGGCTGGGCGCTGAACGAGGAGTACATCTACAACGCCAAGGGCAAGCTGGATAACGCCGGCTTCCTCGACTACCGCGTGCCGGTGGCCTCCGACCTGCCGATGATCGAGACCATCCTGGTCGAGGTGCCCAACCCGCACCACCCCTACGGCGTGCGCGGCGTCGGCGAGGTGCCGATCGTGCCGCCGCTGGCCGCCATGGGCAACGCCGTCGCCCGCGCGACCGGCGTGCGCATGACCGACCTGCCGATGTCGCCGCCGCGCCTGTCGGCGGCGCTCGACGCGGCGACCCCGAAGATGGCGGCGGAGTAGGGCAATATCGCCGCACTGCCGCGTCGATCCTGCCATGAGCACGGGGCCGGTCCATCGGCCCCGTGTTTCTTTTGGCCGCCGACAGGCGGCGAACTGAACGGCATTTGTTTTGGCTTTTGCCTTTGCAAATCGTCCGGAAAGTCGCAAAATTTCTTCATCAGCGGCTTGTGGACCTGGGCGCGAGGAGACATCGGTCGGCGTGCGCTACGCGGTACCCGGGGTCATCCAGTCCATGTGGCAGTACCTCTTCGTCACGATTCTCGCCGATCAGGTGATGCAATGGCGAAGCGATCCGGTGATGGTCTGCTTTGGCTATACCTCGTGGCCATCCTCGGCTCAGCGTCGCTTTTGGTTATGGCAGCCTGGATATGGGGTCCGACGCTGCTACCCGTCCCGGCGGCAGCGGAGCAACCCAGTTCAATCGGCGTGCCTGCGCCTCGACCTCCGCCTCATCCGGCGGCGGTGTTACACTCGACGATCGTGACCGAGAGCATCAAGGCGCTTCTGCAACTTGCCGTGATCGGCGTGCTCGGCGGTCTGGCCAAGTACATCTTCGACCGTCTGCAGGCTGCCCGGCTGCGATGGGAAGCGGCCATCGAGCTGCAGAAGGAGTTGCTCCGGCGCCTTCGCGCCATCCAGGCGCAAGTCGGTCGGGCGCGCGAAACACTCCGGGCCGACCGAAGCGCCGACAACTATCGCGCTCAGATTCGGGAGTTGATGGAGGCGCGGTCCTCGCTCTCGGCGTTGTCGCAGGAGCTCGTCGTCGCCGATGAGGCGATGGATGGACGGGGCAAGCCGATAGCCGGTGAGCTCGAGCAACCGGTCGGCTTTCTCAGCCAGATCATCCACGAATGGACAGAGAAGAATCGGATCGTTCAATCGATGCAGCAGAAGGGTCGCGATGCCAGGGACATCGCCGATACCCTGGCGGCGGAATGCCCGCGGTTGCAGGAGCTATGCGATGATCGGGGAGTTGGTACCCATCGGGCGGAATTCACGGATCGGCTCGAATCCGCCGCACGACAGCTGCTGCAGGGCATCATTGAAGTAAGTGTCCAGCGGACGCGGAACATGCGCGTCGTACAACCAGGGAGGGGTTGATGCAGCCTGACTTCGACAAGGTCCGGGCGAGCTTCGTGTCCGTGACCGCCTCGCTACCGAAGAACTACCTCGACGAAAACGCGGCGCGTCTGCTGATGATCGTCGAGGAGCTGCGGAAATCGTACGTCGCCGAGCTGAATCTTGTCCAGACGGTCGGCGACCTCGACGTCAGTGATACGCAGGAGGTCGGGAGGCGCTCCGCTTGGCTCAAGCGGTACGTGGGCGAAAGGTTCTTTGAGCATGAGCGAACGCACTGTCACAACATCGCGCGGATCAAGGCGATGATGGCGAAACCATTTGAAACCGGCTCGCAAAAGGACAAGCAGCTGATCAAGGCCTTCGATGGTGTCGCGACATTCCTGAGCCAGAGGGACGACGACATCCTTGACGCGCTGGAGCCGCTCGCGGCTGACGCTCACAAGACGATAAGAGCGATCGAAAAGGCTCTCGAACCGCAAAAGGAGACGGGCGGCGGCGATTCAGAGAAGGCCAAGAAACTGCAGCGAGCCTTTGTCCGCAGGGCCGAGAAGCACCTCGCTACCGCCCGCAATGGTCTGCGGGAACTCAGCCAGCTTTCCGAGCAATTGATCGACATCGCCAGCGGACTGAGGCCGGTATGCTAGAGCAGGTTCCGGTCGCACGGAATCGATCATCCTGGGAGCGCGGGCGTCTCGCCCGCGCTTGAGCGGGCCGGAGGCCCGCGCTCCCAGGTTCCATTCGATCGGCATACGCTCTGGCGTTGAGCCCGACCGGCCGCGCGCCCCAGGAGGTGGCGCTAGGCCGGTCAGGCTCGAACGAGGCGATAGCGCACGGCCGCCGGCAGTCCCATTTACGCCCGCGCGGACAGGCTGCCGGCGTGGCGCAGTCGGGCAGCGGCGCTGCTATCCCTGTTTTACCTGTGCCGGGTCCATCCAGAACAGCTCCCAGATGTGGCCATCGGGATCCTCGAAGCTGCGGGTGAACATGAAGCCGTAGTCCTTGGCCTCGTACGCCTCACTGGCGCCGGCCTTGATCGCCTTGTCGGCAACCTCGTTGACCTTCGCCCTGCTGTCGAGGGACAGGGCCGTGAGCACCTCGACGGTCTTGTGGGCGTCGGCGATCGGCTTCTTGGTGAACTCCCGTATCTTGTCGTGCGTCAGGAGCATGGCGTAGATGTGCTCGCTCATCACCATGCAGGCTGCCGTTTTGTCGGTGAACTGCGGGTTGAACGAGAACCCGAGCGCCTTGAAGAATGCCATCGACTTGTCGAGGTCGTTCACGGGTAGATTGACGAAAATCTGCTTGACCACTTTTGACCTCCAATCCGGTTGTGTCCCAAGGACGCGGCCGGCGGCCACAATCCGACACCAAGCCAGACGTTAATGACGAGGCCGGGCTTAACCCGGCCTCGGACACCGGTTGCGCCTGGCCCCGGCAGCGGATTCTGCCGGGGCATGCGCGATGGGCCGTTTCATACCGCAAGCGGCATCCGGCGCACGCCGGTGACCTCGAGCTCCGCCAGGATCGCGACGGCGATGGCCTGCCCGGTGATGAAGGCGTAGCCGAGACTGTTCGGGGTGACGAAACCGCCCAGCATCAGCAGGATGCTGCCCAGCACCCAGCCGACATTGCCGGCAATCACCAGCCACACGCCCAGCCGCGGCGGCGGCTGCCGCGTCGCCACGAAGGCGATGAAGGCGGCGATCGGAAACAGGCTCAGGCCGGCCGATGTGAGCAGTCCTGTCGGGATCTGGGTCAGGCCGGACACCAGGCCGGCGCCCAAAGTCATGAGCGCGCCGGTGGCCACGCAGGTGACGGCGTCCACCAGCAGGACGGTGCGCAGGAACTCCGGGCGATCGAAGAATGACATGTTGATCTCCTGTGTCGCAGTCGTTGACGCGACACAGGATGGGGATGCGGCGAGGCGCCAGCAATTACGTCCCAGGTAAGCGCTGCACGGCGAGCCCTGTCGACATCGTCCAGCGGTCTTTATGATCGACTCGTTGGTCAATCATCGCCGCCGCATCCTCGGGTTGAGGCGTACGCGATTGGCGAACACGCCGGACCCAACGGCCTTTGTTATCAGCCGGCCGCCATCGCCCGGGTGACCTCCATCGGCGCACCGCAAGCGAACGGTCGCCGCTTCGGCGACGACGCGCGAGTGGGCCAGGTCAGCCTCGACATCCTCCGACACCGCGACGCGGCCGCCGACGGTCCCGACAGCGTGCCGCCGCACAGCTGGCGGCAGTGGCCGTCGATCGGATGACCAAGCACAAAGAAGGTAAAATAATACTGCAAATTATAGATCCGGCACTTACCCCTTACGGGCGGTAAATGACCTCTGAAAAACGATCTATTTCAATGATTTACATTTACCGTTCTAACACGTGCGGGAAGCACGAATCCGGAAACATCCTGCCGGCCTTCGGGCAGCGCACTAGACGACCCGACACCGGGCCGCCGGATGGTCGGTGCCCAGCCGCGCGCGGCCGGTGCCGTACAGCTTCTCGCGCAAGGTGCCCGGCGCATAGTCGCGCTTGTAGGCGCCGCGCTCCTGCAGCACCGGCACCACCAGGTCGGCGATGTCGGCAAAGCTCTCGGGCGTGACGGCGTAGGCGAGGTTGAACCCGTCGACGTCGGTGTTGGCGACCCAGTCCTGCAACGCGTCGGCGACTTCGTGGCACGAGCCGACGATCACCGGGCCGCGGCCGCCAATGGCGGCGTGCCGGGCGATGCTGCGCGGCGTCCAGACCTGGCCGGGATCGGCATTGACGGTGAACGCCTCGAGCGCCGATGCCATGGCGCCGGTGTTGGCCGGCGGCACTGGCTTGTCGGGGTCGAGCGATGCGAAGTCGACGCCGGTCCAGCCGGACATCAGGGTGAGCGCGGCCTCTTCGTCGACGTGTTGCCGATACTCGGCGAGCTTGTCCTCGGCGTCCCGGGTGGTGCGGCCGGTGATCACCGTCAGCATGGTGAAGATCAGGATTTCGGCCGGGTTGCGTCCGGCGGCGGCGGCGCGGCGGCGGATGTCGGCGACGATGCCGGCCACAGCCCGCTGCGAGGGGCCGTTGATGAAGACGCATTCGGCGTGCTCGGCGGCGAACTGCCGGCCGCGCGGCGAGGCGCCGGCCTGGTACAGCACCGGCGTGCGCTGCGGCGA
>DATFGV010000042.1:0-7816 GCA_035249115.1 Vineibacter sp. | reverse complement strand
CGACATGGCCGCGACCCACATCCTACTTGACGCGCCGCTGCCCGGCGTCAGCCGCATCACCCTGAACCGTCCGGAGAAGCGCAACGCGCTGAACAACGCGTTGCGCACCGAAATCTTCAGCGCCCTGGAGGCGAACGACCGCGACCCCGATGTTCGCCTGACCATTATCCGCGGCGCCGGTCCGGCCTTCTGCGCCGGCTATGACCTGTCGGCCGACAACCGCCTCGAGCAGCCGTTCCACACGGCAGGCGGCCTCGGGCAGTGGTCGCGGCATGTGACCGAGGGCTGGTTCCGCATGTGGGACCTCGCCAAGCCGGTGATCGCCCAGGTGCACGGCTACTGCCTGGCCGGCGGCACCGAGCTCGCCACCGCCTGCGACCTGGTCTACGTCGCCGAGGACGCTCAGATCGGCTACCCGCCGGTGCGGCTGATGAGCCCGCCAGACATGCAGTTCCATCCCTGGCTGATGGGAATGCGCCAGGCGATGGAGTCGATGCTGACCGGCGATTCGCTCAGCGGCACGGAGGCGGCCGCCCGTGGCTGGGCCAACCGTGCCTGGCCGGCCGCGCAGCTTGAGCCCGAAGTGGTGAAGATCGCCGAGCGTGTCGCCAAGATCCCCAGCGACATCCAGCAGATCAACAAGCGCAGCGTGCACCGCGCCATGGAGATCATGGGCCTGCGCGCCGCGATCCGCGCCGGCACCGAGATCCAGGCGTTGTGCTTCCAGACCGAGTCTAGCAAGGCCTACATGAGCCGCTTCCGGCGCGATGGCGAGAGCGTGTCCAAGCTGTTGAGCGAACGCGATGCCTCGTTCGGCGACTACCGCGAGCGGCAGAAGTAGGGACAACGTCCGGCGCAAGCGATCCGGCGACGCCACATCGGGCGTGGCTCGACTCAGGCTGTCCCAAGGCGTGGCGTGTCAGGCGATCGTCTGGCACGCGTCCCTCGGGCCCGACGGGCGCCGAGCGCCATGTTGGCTCCGGGTGCCACACTTTTCTGAGCGCATCAAATTCATCGGGGATATATGAGCGTCCCCTCACGTATCAGATTTTGAACCGGATATCGGGTCGCGACCAACCAAAGGGATTGTCATGTCCGTCAGCAGAATCAAGTTCGTGGCGCTGTTCCTTGCGGCGTCGTGTGGGCTCGCCGGCCTGTCGGCGGCCGGACCGGCTCAAGCCTACAATCCCAAGGAGCTCACGTTCGATAAATCCACGCCCTGGTTCGCATCACCGACCCGGCCGCGTTCGGGCGTGATCGACTACCGTGAAGGCGGGGTCAACAACTCGACCTACAAGTTTCATGGCGGCACCAGCAGGGCCACGCGGTCGCCTGTCGGTCGTCCCGGCCGCACCAGGTAGTGCTGGGCGAGGCAGGACCGCCGCACTGGTATCGCCGGCGGTACGCCGTTCATTTGATTGGTCACGCGGCGCGCCGGAGGACCAAATTTCTTGTCGGCCGGGGAACGGAGCGGCGGATTTGGTGTTCACACAACAGCAACACCTTTACGCCAGGCCGACCGCCAACATGTCTCGAGAAGGTCAAGCCAGGATCATCGCCGTCATTTTTGCCGGGCTGGCGCTAGGCGTGTTTGCCAACATCGCCCACGAATGGCGAGCGGAGCAGGGGCTGAGCGTCAGCGCGACGCCGGCATCGAGCGCCTCGGACTGGCGCGGTCCCGGCGCGGACGGCGGGCCGCGATCAACGCCCTGAGCCCGACCGCGCGGGGCTGACCCCGCTGCCGGCGCACACTACCCGCACGCGAGGCGCGTCAGCCCGACCCTGCAGAGCAGGGCCGGTACAGGCTCTCAGTGACGATCAGTTCACCACCGCGCCGTACACCAGGTTCTTCATCAGCATGCGCGTGTCGTAGCGCCGCGACGGCGCCTGCGACATCAGGATGCCGACCAGTCGCTCCTTGGGATCGACCCAGAAGCTGGTGCCCCAGGCGCCGGCCCACATCGCGTCGCCCTTCGAACCCGGCGCATAGCCCATGCCCTCGTCGAGACGCACGCCCCAGCCCAGGCCGAAGCCGTATCCCGGACCGGTCGTCGCGATGGTCGTGCCGCCCATGCCGGCGATGTGGTTCGACAGCATGAACTCGACGGTCTTCTTCGACATGAAGCGCCGGCCGTTGAGCTCGCCGCCGTTGACCACCATCTGCGCGAACTTGAGGTAGTCGTCGGCCGTGCCGATCAGCCCGGCGCCGCCGCGCAGATAGCTCTTGGACCCCGGGCTGAAGTGGATGGCGTAGGACTTGCCCATGGCGGGCGCCAGCGGATCGCTGGGGAACGCCTCGGCCACCCGCGCCTGCTTGGCGGCCGGCAGCCGGAAGGTCGTCTCCGTCATGCCGAGCGGGTCGAACAGCAATTCCTTCAGGATCTGGTCGAGCGGCTTCTTGGCCACCCGCTCGAGCAACAAACCCAGCACGTCGGTGGTGATCGCGTACTCCCAGAACGTGCCGGGCTGGTGCGTCAGCGGAATGGCGCCGAGCGCCTTCAGCATGTCGTCGCCGGAAATCTCGCTGTCGCGCGCCTCGATGTTGGCCTTCTCGTACATCTCCTTGATGCGCGCCGACTTCGCCGCGCCGGCATAGACGAAGCCGGCGGTGTGGCGCAGCAGGTCATGCACCAGGATCGGGCGATTGGGCGCCACGTCCTCGACCACCTCCTTGCCTTCCTTGTCGGTTTTGCGCGTCTCGACCTTCACGTCCTTGAGCTCGGGCAGCCAGCGCGCGATCGGGTCGTGCAGCTTCATGTCGCCGCGCTCGATCATCATGACGGCCGCCACCGACACGATCGGCTTGGTCATCGACGCCAGGCGGAAGAGGGCGTCCTTGGGCATCGGCTTGGACTTGGCGGCGTCGAGGAAGCCGTGCGCCTCGAAATGCACCAGCTGCCCACGCCGCGCGACCATGGTCACGACGCCGGGAAACACGCCCTCGTCGACCTGCCCCTTCATGGCCGGCGCGATCCGCGCCAGCCGCTCGCGCGACATGCCCTGCACGTCGCCCTGGCCGTTGGGCTTGGCGGTGGCGACCGCGGTCGGTTGTTGAGCGATCGCCGCTGGTGTCGCGAGCAGGACGCCGGCGACAACGACGGCGCAGGCGTGTTTCAGATCGGCCATGGCGTTTCCTCCATTGGGCAGCGCGATGTTTTTTGTCCTCGCAGGAGCGCATCAGTTGGCACCACACGCCCTGTCATGCCGAGCGTAGCGAGACAACTTGGCGTCGATGCAAGATTCCTCGCTCCGCTCGGAATGACAGGTTTGTGCGGGGCGAACGACGCAGTCCGGCCTAGCCGCGCCGGCAATTTCGGGCGGGTGAAAACACGCAACATAGAGGTACATAGTTGCGTGAACAGTTGATAGTTGCGCAAAAATCCCCTAAATTGCGCATATTGCGTCTTCGCGCAACTAAAGGAAGCCATGGTCCGGCGCATCCAGGAAGCGGGCCTGCGGGCCATCGAAGTGGCGGTGAGACGGCAACCCGATGGGGTGACGGCGCAGCTTATCGCCGATGCGCTGGAGACGGCGCCGCCGCTGCGCACCTTGCAGTATCACCTCAAGCATCTGGTCGATCACCGGCGCCTCGTTAGGCAAGGCGGCGGTCGCGGCGCGCGCTATCACGCGCCGCGCCACGCGGTCCGGGGCTTCGCGGCTCCCGAGCCGAGTGACTTCATTGCCTCAAACGACGCGGCCGCGCCGTGGCCGTCGCCGGCAGGCGCCGAGGTCCAGGCGTATGTCCGCCGTCCGGTCGCGGTTCGAAAGCCCGTCGGCTACAACTTCGCCTTCCTCGACTCCTATCGGCCCAACCGCACGTTCTATCTGACCGCGGCGCAGCGCGCCCATTTGCGCACGATGGGCACGCCGCAGATGCCGCAACAGCCGGCCGGGACTCACGCCAGGCAAATTCTCAACCGGCTGCTGATCGACCTGTCGTGGAACTCCAGCCGGCTGGAAGGCAACACCTATTCGTTGCTCGAGACCAAGCGCCTGATCGAACTCGGCGAGGCGACGGAAGGCCGGCAGCGCTTCGAAGCCCAGATGATCCTCAACCACAAGGACGCGATCGAGTTCCTGGTCGACAACGCCGACGAGATCGGCTTCACCCGCCCCATCGTCCTCAACCTGCACACGCTGCTGGCCAACAGCTTGCTCGATGACCCCGACGCGGAGGGAAGGCTGCGGCGGATCGCCGTCGGCATCTCGGGATCGGTCTTCGACCCGCTGCAAGCGCCGCCCCTGATCGCGGAATACTTCGATCAGATCCTGGCGACAGCGGCGGCGATCGCCGATCCGTTCGAGCAGGCCCTGTTCGTGATGGTCCAACTGCCGTATCTGCAGCCGTTCGAGGACGTCAACAAGCGGGTGTCGCGCCTGGCCGCCAACGTCCCGCTGATCAAGGCCAACCTGGCGCCGCTGTCGTTCGATGGCGTGACGCGGCAGGCTTATACCAGCGCCATCCTGGGAGTCTACGAGCTGAACCGGACCGAGCTGCTGCGCGACGTGTTCATCTGGGCCTACGAGCGTTCCGCCGTGCGCTACGCTTCCGTCCGCCAGACGCTGGGCGAGCCCGATCCCTTCAAGATGCGGCACCGCCTGGCGTTGCGCGAGCTCGTCGCGGCGGTCGTGCACGCGCGCATGACCCAGCGCCAGGCCGCCGCCCATGTCGGCGCCTGGACCGAGGCCAACATCGACGCGGCCGAGCGCGAGCGGTTCCGCGAGATCGTCGAGCGCGACCTGCTCGGCCTGCACGAGGGCAACTACGCGCGCCACAAGCTCCGGCTGTCGGAGTTCGCGGCGTGGCGGGAGGTGTGGGGCGGGTGAGTCATCGGGATGGCGGATCGCTGCGCTCCACATGATAGGCCTTCGACGTGATCAGCCAGTCGCCATCAACATGGTGCCAAGTGAGGTAGTCCACGAACACCGTGCTGTTGATCCTGACCCTTACTTTCACCAGCGCCTGTGTGTCGGACGCGAAGTCCATCAGCAACACGGCCTCCTCACGCGGCGAATTCAGCGACTTCGGCGATGCGCGGCTGGCAAGGATGTCCTTGTAGGTCGGCGCGGGCCACACGGTCATTGCGCCGTCGCGGAAACCATGGAGCTGCGCGGTCGGACGAAAGACACGATCGAAATGCCGCGTGTCGCAGTCGTACATGAGATCGAAGTAGCGTTGCACAGCCTGGCTGAGGCCGGGGACGTCGCACGTGTCGGTCATCGATGCTCCTCCAAAAAGGGCGCCGATCATGCGGCGAGAGGGCCTAGTGTGTCCTTGCCAATCGCGCCGCATACGAGGCATGTTTTGCAACACTGTGCCATTCGTACCCGCGAGAATAGTGATTCATGCCAAGTGTGGACGTTGACGCAATTGACTGTCGGATCATCACTGCGCTCCAACAGGACGGCCGACTGAGCAACATCGACTTGGCCGAGCGCGTCGGCCTGTCACCCTCACCATGCCTGCGTCGCGTCAAGCGCCTGGAGCGTGAGGGCTACATCGAGGCGTACCGCGCCATGCTGCGGCGTGATCGGATCGGGTTGGGATTCACCGTCTTCATCGGCGTCAAGATTGATGGCCACGCTGATGAGCGCGCCGAGGTGCTCCAGGACGCGGTGGTGGCGATGCCCGAAGTGATTGCCTGCCACATGGTATCGGGTGAATCCGACTACCTGCTGGAAGTCATCGTGCCTGACCTCGAGCACTATCAGCGCTTCCTGCTGGGCAAATTGCTGAACCTGCCCATCATCAAGGAGGTTCGTAGCAACATCGCGATACAGACCTTGAAGGCCGCCGCTCCGCTCCCGCTGGCTCATCTCGACCTTACGCCGCAACGCTGACCGTCACACGCTTACGCCGCGACGATGCGAGCGCGCCAAGCTGCTGACGCTCGGCGCTCGGCAATGATCGGAAGCCGCGGGAGTAGGGCAACGGTGAACGGAACGGAAGGCGAGGCGGGAGAATGTGTGCTACCCCGAGATGTCGGCGCGTCCGATAGGCGTCGACCCATGAGGGCACGTTATGCGGACCAATCGATGTTCTTTCGCGATCGATGTTGCGCGATGGGCTAAATATTGCGGGTAACCGTGATGCCTGCCGTGCGGCAAGGCGTGCGATGTTCCGACCGTAAGAGGTCCCCGTGTCATCACCCCGTCAACTGCGCCTGGGCGCCTTCATGCGCCCGGTGTCGATCCACACCGCCGCCTGGCGCTACCCCGGCGGCTGGCCCGACGCCAATTTCAGCTTCCCCAAGCTGAAGCGCCTGACGCAGACTCTGGAGCACGGCCGCTTCGACGCCTTCTTCATGGCCGACCACCTGGCCGTGCTGAACATGCCGATGGAGGCGCTCAAGCGCAGCGCCACCGTCACCTCGTTCGACCCGCCGACCTTGTTGCCGGCGCTGGCGGCGGTGACGGAGCATATCGGCCTGATCGCCACCGGCTCGACGACGTTCGACGCGCCCTACCATGTGGCGCGCCGCTTCGCGGCGCTGGATCACCTGAGCGGCGGGCGGGCCGGCTGGAATATCGTGACGACCTCGAACCCCGACGCGGCGCTGAATTTCGGGCTCGACGATCACATGGAGCACGACGAGCGCTACCGCCGCGCGCGCGAGTTCTATGACGTCGTCACCGGCCTGTGGGACAGCTGGGCCGACGACGCCTTCGTCCGCGACGCCGCGAGCGGCGTCTACGTCGATCCCGAGCGGCTGCACGTTTTGAATCACAAAGGCAAGTACTACTCGGTGCGTGGGCCGCTGAACGTCGCGCGGCCGATCCAGGGCTGGCCGGTGATCGTCCAGGCCGGCGCCTCGGAGGCCGGACGGCAGCTGGCGGCCGAGACAGCGGAGGTGGTGTTCGGCGGTGTCGGCAACCTGGCCGACGGCCAGCGGCAATACGCCGACATCAAGGGCCGCATGAAAAAGATCGGCCGCGACCCTGACCACCTGAAGTTCCTGCCCGGCTGCTTTGTCGTGGTCGGCGACACGGTCGAGGAGGCGCGCAAGAAGCGCGCCCTGCTCGACAGCCTGGTGCATTACGACAGCGCCGTCGCCTCGCTGTCGATCGCGCTGGGCACCGACGCCTCCAAGTTCGATCCCGACGGCAAGCTGCCCGAGATCCCGCCGACCAACGCCAGCCAGAGCGGCCGCGAACGGGCGATCGCGCTGGCGCAGCGCGAGAACCTGACCGTGCGCCAGCTGGCGCAGCGCCTGGGCGGCTTCGCCGGCCTGTCGATGGTCGGCACGCCCGCCACCATCGCCGATCAGATGGAGGAGTGGCTGGCGAGCGAGGGCTGCGACGGCTTCAACGTCATGTTCCCCTACCTGCCGGAAGGGTTGAACGACTTCGTCCACCGGGTGGTGCCCGAGCTGCAGCGACGCGGCCTGTTGCGCCGCGAATACGAGGGCCGGACCTTACGCGAGAATCTCGGCCTGCCGCGACCGGCCAACCAATTCTTCCCGCCCGCCGCGCGGTAGGACTGCCGGCGACTGCGGTTGGCGCCCTGCTGGGGGCGCGTCGCTCCCGTGACGCGTCATGCACGATGATCTGCAACGAAGACGCGCGGCTGGAGTCGCGCACCCCCGGCACGCCTCGCTTGGCAAGCGGTTCGTCAGTCGCAAAGCCTGACAGCTCAGGATAAAATATACACTGATAGTGCAAATTCAATGCAACACTTACCGCTTATGGGCGGTAAATGACCGGTGAAACCGATTAATTTTCATAGACTTACACTTACCGTTCTAAACGCGTGCGGGAACTGACGCCAGGCTCATCTGCCGCATCAACTCAGGCCCACTTGGACAGCAGGCGCAGC
>DATFGV010000041.1:0-5498 GCA_035249115.1 Vineibacter sp. | reverse complement strand
CGAAATCCAGATAGTCGCCGGGGACCTGCATCAGCGGCAGCACGAACTTGGCCAGGCCAGCACAGATCGCCAGGGCGACGACAGCCGTGCCGAGATCCAACGCGGTGTTGAATGCGATCAGCCGACGGAATGCGTCGCGGTCGTCGCGCGCCAGATCGTCGGCGCCATATTTCACCACCGCTTCCCAGGTGGAGAATTTCACCGCGTTGCCGACCAGGCCGGTGAAACCGAGAATTGCCGTCAGGATGCCGAACTGCAGCAACCCCAGGCCGGCGGTGGAGAACCAGACCACGCCCAGCCCGATCAGCGCGCTCGCTGCATGGCCGGAGAGTAGCTTTCCTGTGTTGGCGTAGAGGCGCTGCAGGCCGACATCGAGGCGCCACGCCCAGACCCGTTGCAGCCAGGGAAGCGAGGCCGTCTGGCTCGACTCGGGCGCGGGAGGGGGCGACATGGCCGGCGACATTGGGGGGCGGAATACGGCGGTCGTGTGGTGGCGTGGGCACTGCGGCGGCAGCGGACCGGCGCATATCATAGGCCGCGCGGGCCACCAGCGCATCCGGCGACGACATGTCAACCCGGCGGCGCGGGCGAAAGACGCATCCGGACGATTTTCGGCGCGGGCCGGGCCGACCCTCGCAGGCCGCGAGACCGCGCCATCACCACGGATTGCACATGGTCAGTTACAGTCACAGTGAAAAGAGGTCGGGGGTCTTCCGATTCTTGCAAAATACCATGGCGAAATGACATAATATTTCGCTTCCCCTGGGCTCGTATTAGAGCGCTCTGGCAGGCCTCTTTTGTTGCGAGGGGGCCTTTGTACCCTGACCCGCCGTACGATGCTGTAAGGGGCTCTCAGGAGCCCTGGCGGGCCTGCTTTCGGGCGGGGTGCGATGGCCCCGACATCGCGCCGAACAGCGTCCGCCGACGCAGTCAGTGCCGGCCGGTGTGTTCCAGCAGCTCGAACGTTGACAGCCGGTTCACCCGATCAACCCGTATCCGGTAGCGCCGGCGCAAGTTGTGGCGGAGGAAATGCATGTTGGTGTACCGCGCGTCCAGCACCAGGAAGAAGCCGCGTCTCAGCGACGGCTCCATCAGGACGATATCGGCCGCCGCCACCTGGCGAGGACCGCCGTGTTCGAGCGTGAACGCCAAGCCCTCGATTTCGCCCTTCACATCGGCCGGATCGGGGCCGTCGAGATAGACGAAATCGGGCACGATATTGGGCAGCCGCGTGTAGCGGTGGCAGAGCTGGCCGGCGAGCTCGACCGCCCGCACATCGCTGTGATGCAATGTGACGAGCCCGCGCAACGAATGCGGCACCTTACCACGCGCGTTCTCGATCCAGCCGGCGTTCGCGTCGATCGACCACACGCCGGGTGGCGGCGGCGCGGCGCCCTTCTCCTTGCGCCTCCCGGCGTCGGGCCGCTCGCGCAAGTTCATATCGAGCGCGTGGGCCAAAACGATGGTGCTGAAGCCAACGCCGAACTCAAGAATCGTGCGCGGCCGACGCGATCGCACCAGGCGATGCAGGTTGTGCAGGTCGTAGAGAACCGGTGGAATCTCGCCGGCATTACCGGCGCGCAACATCGGCAAGACGCCGACCCGCTCCAGATAGTCGTGCGCTCGGCGCTCGTTGCGCCGCCGCAGCCATTTGTTCAGCATCAGTCGGCCGCGATGCGGAGGATCGGCGCAACCCGCCGACGGCAGCGCTCGAAGGACGTCACGCCGTCAGCCGCCGGCGGCCGACGGGAGCTCGGCATCGACCCGCAGCTTCCGGAGCAGTGCGCCCGCGTCGGGCAACCAGCCACCGAGGTTGGATTCGGCAAACCGCTCCTCGGCCATCCGGTCGTACGCTACGCGCCACGGCACGGGGCTGGGAATCAGCATCAGCGACAGCATGTGGCGAATGCCGCGATTCGGGGGGATCCCCCGATGCAGCACCCGCGACGGCAGGAACAAAAAAGCCTGCCCGGCTGCCAGGGGCCGGTGGGCGATGGGCGTGCCGATGCCGATGCGGCCGGCGAGGCGCGCCAGGTCCGCCACCCGCCGCTTGCTAGGCCCGAAGGTGTAGCCGGCGCGCTCGAAGGCCTTCGACTCCTCGAGCGCCAGCATCTCAGTCGTGGAGCCGTGCTCGGCGGTCGAATCGAAGAACAGGTTGAGCTTCAGGAAGTCGCGCGGACCGCGATCGCAATGCCACAGCAGCGACCGCTCTTCGGTTTCGACCGGATGGGTCCGCATCATCAATGCCGAATACACCAGGTACTCGCAGCCGAAAAAGGCCGCGATCCGCTCGTCGACCGCGCGCCGCAGCACCTCGTCCAGCGTCCGCCGCAGCGCCGCCGCGTCGGCAAACGCCACCACGTCGGCGAACGTCACGTCCTCTTTGAGCCGCCCGCCCGCCGCGCCCTCGGCGAGCAGCCGGCACTTCATGTCGGCGGCGCGTGCCTCATCCAGGACGGTGACGATGTCGTAGCCGTCGCGTAGTAAGGATTCGGCGGCCGCGGAATCGCCGCCGCGCGGCGCCACCCACCGGCAATAGTCATGGTAGAGGTCGTAACGGCCAGTATCGTCGTAGGCAGCCCGCGCAGCGCGCGTGCGCTTCGAGTCAAGCTGCGGCCATCGCCACGGCATCAGCGAGGACAAATCCATAAACGAAGACCTTACAATCATGATCGACGGCCCGCCGAGGGCATTGCTTCAGTTCAATCCGCGACGGCCTGTCGGCGTGCGATCATCGGACCGCAACGTACCACAACGTGCTGTAGGCCGTCGACATGGTCGCGGCGCCAATTGTCGCGGAGGGTCGGCGGATATCATGCGACGTGCCGCATCCCTGCTGACCCGTGGTGACTTGGTCGACGAGGCAGGTCTCATGGCCCCCGGTCGGTGACGTGTGCCACTCGCCGGGCAGGGGCCACTACCGGCTGAGCGTTGTCACCCCAGGCCAACGCATGCTCTCGTTCAAGCGTCGTCCCCACTACGCTTCGGGACACAGGGGCAAGTCGTTAGTGTCGAGGCGCGGCAATCGCAGCGGATCGTCGCGGCCGATCTCGGCGACAGCGACCTTAGTCGTCACGCCCGCCGCGCAGCCACGCCGGCGCAACAGCGCGAGCAGCGGCTCGTTCAACCCGCCGTACGGATAGCACATGATCCAGTTGCTGGTCGACGAGCCGACGCTTTCGAGGAACGTCAGCGCCAGGTCGACCTCGCGCGCCTGTCCGGCGTTGTCCATGGTGTCGAGCCAGCCGTGGCTATAGCCATGGCAGCCGACATACATGCCGTTGGCGACCATGTCGGCCAGCTCGCGCTGGCGCATGTAGAACGTCTCCGACAGGCTTGCTTCGTCGAAGCCGGAATAGCGGCGGAACAGCCAGTCGACGGCTTCGCCGCGCGCGCCCTCCGACAAGCCCTTTTGCAACGTCCGCTTGATGAACACGATCTCGGCCGGATCGAACCGGGAGGGTTTGGCGTAGGTCGACCAGTACTCCGCCGCCGGTCGAATCGACGGGTCGGCCGACTGCGACTCGATCCATCCGCAAAGCGCGCGCGCCATCTCGGCCGGCGCGGCAGACGACGCCAGCGCGAAGTGGATTTTGTGGACGTCGAGCATGATCGGTTCGAGCGCGGAACGTACGGGCGGGAAGAAGAAGCCGCAGAGTCCGCGCGCCCGCAGCGTCTGGTAGACCACGGTGTAGTGGATACGATACCCGTCGTCGAACGTCAGCATGCAGGCGTTGTGCGGCAGCTCCCGCCGGCCCTGTATGGCGTCGAAGAACTGCGGCGGCGATATGACGATGTAGCGCCGCTGGATGTGGTCGAGCTGACCCTGGAACTCGTCGAACGAACGACCGACGAGTCCGGCATGGCCGCGGCCCTCGGCCTCGTGCACGTAGTGGTACATCACGATGGTGAGCGGGCCGGTCACGGCGAGAGCCTCACGCCGGCTTGCGCGCGACGAGCACGAACGTCGAGCACAGCGGCAGAAGTCGGTGATCCGCCCGGCGCTCGCGGTAGATGCCCTCCGACAGCTCCGCGTGCAGCGTCGGCCACTCCTTCGCCACCGCCGGCGGCAGCGCGTGGTAGTGCGCGCCGTAGACCGACACCGGCGCCAATCCGTGCCGACGCAGCAGCCCCGCCAGCTCACCCGGTGTGTACTGGTAGCGCACCGACACCGTGACGCCAGTCTCGGGATGCCTGTCGGGCTGCGGATACGTCCTGGCTATGCGTTCGGCCGCGGCGAGGCCGGCGGCGGCGTCCGGCGCCCCGACGATCGCCTCGGCCTCCCGCATCAGATCGTCCAGCACGCCCAGCCCGCGCTCGAGCCCGGTGAAGGCGTTGAGCGAAAAGGCGTTGAACAGGCGGTTGCGTGATCCGACCACGAAGGCGGCACCCGGCGCCAGCAGGCGCAGCGTCCGGCGGCAGAGCTCGTCGAGCTGCGCCGCCGAGATGTATTCGATCAGGCCCTGAGCGCTGACCAGGTCGTAAGTCTCGCCGCGCGCGTCGTAGTCGAACACCGAGACTTGCTCGAAACGCGCCCGGGCAACGGCGACCTTCAGACGCGCCGCGTCGCACAGCCGGATCATGTCGGCGGCGAAATCGATGCCGACCGCGTCGATGCCGCGGCGCGCGATATCCAGCACCAGATCGCCTGTGCCGCAGCCGATATCGAGCACCCGGCGCGGCGCCGGGAGCTGCGCCAGGACATCGAGCACGATGCCGTTGCGCTGGGCGATGATGTTGACGCGCGCCTGATCGGCGCCGGCGCCCTTGCGGCGCCAGTCCTCGGCGAAACGGTCGAAATAGCTCTGGGTCTCGGCCTGCTGATCGGCACGCATAGACACTCACCTTGCTCGACGACGGCCCGACGGCGGGCCACGCCTATACCTTCGCCGGCCGCGCGCCGATACCGTCCTGACCCCTTCGTCCCGGCCCTGCGTCCATTTTGCCGTCGCCGGCAAAATAGTGACTTGATATGCAAATATCAACGCACGGCGTCGCCGTGCGTTGCGATGGTCGGCCGCAGGCCGCCCGCGCCCCCTTGCCGGTGGGTCGTCGTCGATGCTAGGTCCGCCGCCCGCCCCCTCTGCCGCCGTGCGCAATGACCAAGTTCCAGGCAATCGACATCAATGACTTGCCGCAGTGGTCCGACTGGCCCGCGCGGCTGCTGGGCCTGACCAGCTTCACGCCGCCGGTCCGGACCCCGGCCAAGATCGAGGAGGAGTACGGGCAGATAAAGTACGCAACCTGCCTCAAGGCGTGGCAGGAGTCCGGCGAGACGCTCGACGCCACGCAGCTGCGGCTGCACCACTACGCCCAGGATCCCGCCGCGCTGCGGCCCGCCGTCTACAAGGGCAAGATCCTGGCCGTGCCCGCGACGCAGATCGTCGCATGGTACGACGCCTTGCTGGCCGAATGGATGGCTGGTGCGATTGGCAAGGCGCGGACCGTGGTCGAGCTCGGCACCGGCTTCGGGCATATCCTGTGGTCGCTGCGCCAGC
>DATFGV010000040.1:0-3270 GCA_035249115.1 Vineibacter sp. | reverse complement strand
CAGGTCGCCGGTCCCGCCGTCCCGCCGGGCGCCGATCCAGCGCGCCAGGGCGTCACTGTCCAGCGCCTTGCCGCGACGGTCGAGCGCCACCAGGGCGGCGCCCGCCGGGCAGGCGGCCAGCAACAGTTCGGCCTCCCGCGCCATGCGGCCGTCGGTCGGCAGCTTGCGCCGCTCCTCGACCTCGCGCAGCGCCAGGGGCCAAGTGATCCGCTTTGCGTAGGAGTCGTAGAGCGTCTTCTCCGGGCCCGCCTTGAGCCGGCCGACCGCGGCGATGGTCAAGCGCATCGCCCGGGCCGCCGCTAAACCTGGGAGCGCGGGCCTCTGGCCCGCTCATGAGCGGGCGAGAGGCCCGCGCTCTCAGGAGGTGTGATTCCGTATTGTCGGAACATGCTCTAGCGCTTGGCGTCGCCCGGCCCGGGTGTCCGGGGCGTCGCCTTGCGACGTGTGGCGGTGCGGCGCGCCGGCCTGGCGTCGGCGGGCGCATCGGGGAACGTCCACAGCCGCTCCAGCTGGTAAAGCGCCCGCACTTCGGGCCGGAAGACATGCACGATCACGTCGCCGGCATCGACCAGCACCCAGTCGCCCAGCGCCTTGCCTTCGACCCGCACGCTGCCGTGCCCGCCATCCTTGAGCCGCTGCGCCAGATTGTCGGCAATCGCCGCGACCTGGCGCGACGAGCGACCGCTGCAGACCACCATGGAATCGGCCACCGTGCTCTTGCCGGTGATGTCGAGCACCGTGACGTCCTCGGCCTTGTCTTCGTCCAGCGATGCGAGGACCAGGCGCTGCAGGGTGTCGGACGGGCTGCTGGCGCGTTTAGGGCGAGCGGTGATGGTGCGTCTCCTTGAAGTCAGCGTTTGGAAGGGGCGGCGCGCAATGCCGTCCCCGACAAAGGGTTCAGGCGGCTGTGCACGAAGCTCCAGCGCGGCGGCGCGGCGCACACCAATTGTCGTGCGGCGCGTTCGTCGAGGCGCTGCCGGGCGTAGCGCCGCGCCACGGCACCGGCCAGTGCCCGGGCGCCGCTGCCCGGCCGATCGAGCACCGCGAACGGCACCAGGCGGCAGAGATCCGGCCAGCGCTTCCAGCGCGACATCTGCGCCAGATTGTCGGCGCCCATCAGCCAGACGAAGTGCGTCGCCGGATACAGAAGCCGCAGCGCCGCCACCGTATCGACGGTGTAGCGCGTGCGCAGCATGCGCTCGACGTCGCTGACCCGGATCGGCGCACCTGCCACCAGCCGCTGCGCCTTTGCCATCCGCCGTGCCAGCGGCGCCATGTCACGCGTCGCCTTCAGCGGATTTTGCGGCGAAACAAGCCACCAGACCTCGTCGAGCCGCAGCCGCTGCAGGGCCGCCAGGCTGATCTGGCGATGACCGTCATGTGCCGGATTGAACGACCCGCCCAACAGGCCGACGCGGCGCGGCACGCGTCCGAGTCCGCTGCGCGCATCGGCCGGCAGAAACGGGCGGATCCTGTCGCGGCGCACGCTCACGATCCCAGGAACCGGCCCTTGCAGGACAACGCTTCCAGGCGCACCGGTTCGCCGTCGGCGAGGCGGATGCCGCAGAGACGGAAGTCGGCGACCGGCCGGCCGTCGATCAGCACCTTGTAGAGGTATTCGCCGGGCGGGTCGGCGTCGTTGACGCACCACGTGCCGCTGATGCCGCCGCCGGTGCGCACCCGGCGGCGCCACATTGTGCCGTCTGATTTTTCGTTGACCTTGACGTCCGACGTGACGTCGAAGCGGGTGGGGCCAGGAGTCTTCTGGAGCTCCGTGACCTCGACGCTGCGGTCGGGGCCGGCCAGCACCACGACCCAGGTGTAGCAGGCGCGCACCGGCCACAGCGGGAAGGCGTCGCTGCGCACCGGCCCCTGGATGACGCTGTCCGTCGCGTCGCGCTCGACGACGTAGGTGTACTGCTCGACGACCGCCGGATTGGCCAGCGCCGGCGCGGCGGCGGCGATACATGCCGCTGCGGCGAACGCCCAACTCCATCGTTCCGAGCGAAGTCGATGGGCGCTCAGGGCGACGGTGCTGGTTGTCCGTCTTGCAGCCGCTGCGCCGCATCTCATGGGCGCACGGTTCCCTGGCCGCGCACGATGTTCTTGTAGGTCGTGAGCTCGACCAGCCCGACGGGGCCACGGGCGTGCAGGCGGTCGGTCGAGATGCCGATCTCGGCGCCGAGGCCGAACTCGCCGCCATCGGCGAACTGGGTCGAGGCGTTGTGCATGACGATGGCGCTGTCGACTTCGTCGAGGAACCGCGCCGCCGTCGCCGCGTCGTCCGAGACGATTGCGTCGGTGTGGCCCGATCCCCAGGTCGCGATATGTCGCATGGCGCCTTCGACGCCGTCGACGGCGGCGACGCTGATGATCGGCGCCAGATACTCCGTGCGCCAGTCGGCGTCGCTCGCCGGCGTCACGCGCGGATCGAGCGCGCGGATGGCCGCGTCGCCGCGGACCTCGCAGCCCAGCTCGACCAGGCGGTCGATCACCGGCTTGGCGTGCGTGCCCAATGCCGCGCGGTCGATCAGCAAGGTCTCGGCGGCGCCGCAGACCCCGACCCGGCGCATCTTGGCGTTGGCCACCACGTCGCGCGCCATGTCGACGCCGGCGGCGCGATCGACATAGACGTGGCACAGGCCCTCGAAGTGCTTCAACACCGGCACGCGGCTTTCCTGCGTCACGCGCTCGATCAGGGCGCGGCCGCCGCGCGGCACGACCAGGTTCAGGAAGTCGGTGGCGGCCAGCAGGGCGCCGACGGCGGCGCGGTCGGTGGTCGGCACAAGTTGCACGCAATCCTCGGGCAGGCCGGCGGTGGCCAGGCCGCGGCGCAGGCAGGCGGCGATGGCGCGCGACGAATGAAAACTCTCCGAGCCGCCGCGCAGGATCACCACGTTGCCCGATTTCAGGCACAGCGCGCCAGCGTCGGCGGTGACGTTGGGCCGCGACTCGTAAATCACGCCGATGACGCCGATCGGCGCCCGCACGCGGCTGATGCGCAACCCGTTCGGCCTAGTCCATTCCTCGATCACCTGGCCCACGGGATCGGGCAGGGCGGCGATATCGTCGAGGCCGGCCGCCATGCCTTCGACCCGGGCCGCGTTGAGCATCAGGCGGTCGAGCAGCGCGTCGCTCAGTCCCTCGGCGCGGGCGGCGGCCATGTCCTGCGCGTTGGCGGCGATGATCGCCTCGGCCTCGGCGCGGATCAGCCGCGCCGCATCGGCCAGCGCCGCGTTCTTGGCCGCCGTCGACGCCGTGCGCAGCGCC
>DATFGV010000039.1:0-3261 GCA_035249115.1 Vineibacter sp. | reverse complement strand
CAACCAGTTGGGCGTGGATGTCAAATACATCGTCGACACCCACACCCACGCCGACCATTTTTCCGCCAGCCAGGCGCTCGGCAGGGCGCTGGAGGCGCCGGTCGTGATGCACCGGCTGAGCCCCGCCCGCTATGCCGACCTGTCGTTGGACGACGGCGACATGCTGTTGGTCGGCGACCTGCGGCTGACCGCGATTCACACGCCCGGCCACACGCGGGATTCGATGTGCCTGACGATGGCAGACCGCATATTCACCGGCGACACGCTGCTGATCGGCGGCACCGGCCGCACCGACCTTCCGACCGGCGATCCCGACGCGCTCTACGAAAGCCTGTTCGAACGGGTGCTGAAGCTGCCGCCGGAGACTTTGGTCTACCCGGCGCACGACTATAAGGGACGCTCCCATTCCAGCATCGCCGTCGAGATCGCGGAGAATCCGCGCCTGCAGAAGAAGGATCGCGCCAGTTTCGTGGCGATGATGAAATCGCTCGACCTGGCCGATCCCACGCATCTGACCGAGGCGCTTCGCACCAATATGAGCGGCGGCAAGACGGTGACCCAATTGATCGCCGAGGCGGCCGCGAAGGTGCCGTTCATGTCGGTGGCGGAGCTCAGCGAACGGATCGGCGACAACAATCGCGATCTGGTCGTCCTGGATATCCGCGAGCGCGAGGCGTTCGCGGCCGGCCACATCCCCGGGGCGGTCCATGTGCCACGCGGCCAGCTCGAATTGCGGGTCGACGTCGAGCTGCCCGATCCGACGGTGCGGATCCTCACCTGCTGCGAATATGGCAAGATCTCCACGCTCGCGGCCGCGACCTTGCGCGAGCTCGGCTATGGGCGGGCGGTGGCGCTCGACGGCGGCATCACGGCCTGGCGCGAAGGCGGTCTCCCGCTAGAAACCTAAGGTTCCGGCGCCTGCTACCAATGGTTCCAGTGGGTGACGGTGCTCGCCGGCGGCCTTGCCGCACGCTTGAAGTCGGTGCCCTTGGTGTAGGCGACGGGCAGAAGCGCGATCTGGGTGACGGTGTCGGGCACGCCCAGAAGCGCCGCGGCCTCCTGCTCGTAGACCAGATGGGCCGTGGTCAGCGCCGAACCGAGGCCGCGGGCGCGCAACGCGAGCTGAAAGCTCCACACCGCCGGAAAGATCGAACCGAAAATGGGAGCCAGCAGCGCGAGCGGCGCATTCGCCGGCACCCGACGCTCGATACACGGGATCACGTGGACCGGCACCTTCTCCAGACGATCGGCGAGCCAGAGCGCCCCATCGTAGACGCGCTCGGTCTGCCGATCACCTCGCTCGGAGGCGGCGGCGGCTTGCGGCACGAAAAAATCCTGCGCAGCCTTGCGGTAGAGCGCGGCGAGGCCCGCCCGTTTCGCCGCGTCGTCCACCACGATCCATCGCCAGCTCTGGCTGTTGCCGCCGGTCGGCGCCTGCACCGCAAGCTCCAGGCATTCGAGGACGATCTCGCGCGGCACAGGCCGATCCATGTCGAGCCGCCTGCGCACGGCTCTGGTCGTGGCGAGCAGCGCGTCCGTCATTGCCAGGTCGAATTCCATGCCTCGAACATACCTCCGCGTTGCTGACTGGATGTACCAGCATAGTGTCGGTTTCCCCCGCCGATAAGCACAATGGACATGGCCCGGGTGGCAGGAACGCCTGCGAGGATGACAATCGAGCGAGAGTTTGGCATCGCCTCTTCGGGCACTGGCGGGAAAGCAACAATGACCAGCATCGGGATTTTGGGCGCGCTCGGCCGGATGGGCCAGACTATCGCGATGATGGCGCCCGAGCTTGGCGCAACCGTCGCCGGCGGCGTGGATCGCGACGGACCGGTCCATGGCCCGTACAAGGACGCCATGGCGCTGGCGCCGGCCTGCGATATCTTGGTCGACTTCACGACCCCGGATGCCCTCGCCTTCCACCTCGATTCGGCGCGGGCCGCTGGAACGCCGATCGTCATCGGCACGACCGGCCTCGCCGAAAGCCATCATCGGGCGATCGATCAGGCGGCGCGCCATATCGCGGTGCTTCAATCGGCGAACACCTCGCTTGGCGTCAACCTGCTCGCCCATCTCGTCCGCGAAACGGCGGCGCGGCTGGACGAGGATTGGGACATAGAAATCGTCGAAATGCACCACCGTCACAAGGTCGATGCGCCGTCCGGAACCGCGTTGCTGCTCGGCGCGGCCGCCAGCGCCGGGCGCGGCAGCGAAGCGGGCACGCTCGATCGCCTCGACCGCATGGGCGGACGGCCCCACGCTCGCGAGAAGGGCAGCATCGGCTATGCCTCGCTCCGCGGCGGCAGCGTGGCCGGCGACCATATGGTGGTCTTCGCCGCCGAGGATGAACGGATCGAGCTTGGCCATCGCGCCGAAAGCCGTCGGATCTTCGCGCGCGGCGCGGTTCGGGCGGCGCTGTGGCTCGCCGGCAAGCCGGCCGGCCGCTACGACATGAACGCCGTGCTCGGGCTCGAATGAAGCCGGCCGAAGTCGCGGAGCTCTATCGGCGTCTGGCCGACCGCACGCCCAGGCCCGAGACCGAGCTCGACTATGTCAACGATTATACTTTGCTCGTCGCCGTCGTGCTTTCCGCCCAGGCGACCGACGCCGGCGTCAATCTGGCAACGCGCGCGCTGTTCAAGACCATCGACACGCCGCAGGCGATGCTCGATCTTGGCGAGGCCAGGCTGCGCGAGGCGATCAAGACGATCGGGCTGTTCAACACCAAGGCCAAGAATGTCATCGCGCTCAGCAAGGCGCTGATCGAGGAGCATGACGGCCAGGTTCCCGCCGACCGCGACGCGCTGATGAAGCTTCCCGGCGTCGGACGCAAAACCGCCAATGTCGTGATGAACGTGGCGTTCGGCGCCGAGACCTTTGCGGTCGATACGCATATCTTTCGGATCGGAAACCGGACCGGGCTGGCGCCCGGCAAGGATCCGCTGGCGGTGGAGCGCAAGCTCGACGCCGTGACGCCGGCGCCCTACCGGCGCACCGCGCATCATCTGCTGATCCTGCACGGCCGTTATGTCTGCAAGGCACGCCTGCCCGAATGCTGGCGCTGCGTGATTGCCGACCTGTGCCGCTACAAGCCAAAGACGCCGCCGCCCGGCGAGGCAAGGCCGCGCAAGATCTCCAACCGTCACTAGATCACTTCCAATCGACTGGAAGCCGCTCGAAGCCACTGGATGGAGCAGACAGCCTTTGCTAAGCGGCATGGCTCCGGCGCTTTGGCACCCGTAGCTCAGCTGGATAGAG
>DATFGV010000038.1:0-2133 GCA_035249115.1 Vineibacter sp. | reverse complement strand
CGACATGGGATTCATCAATGCCGAGCTGCACCGCCTGGGCCTGGTGCCGCTAAGGAACGACGTGGTCGACACCGTGTCGCTGGCGCGGCGCAAATTCCCGGGCCAGCGCGTCAGTCTCGACGCGCTGTGCGAGCGCATGGGTATCGACAACGCGCGTCGCACCAAGCATGGCGCGCTGCTCGACGCCGAATTGCTGGCCGACGTGTATATCGAACTGACCGGCGGCCGGCAGCGCGGCTTCGATCTGATGGGTGCCGGCGTCGCAGCGCCAGCGACGGTTGGCGCAGCGCCGGACGCCGCTGCCGCCGTCCGGCCGCCACGGCCGCATGCCGCGAGCGCCGCCGAGCTGGAGGCGCACGCCGTGTTCCTCAAAAAGCTCAAGGACCCGATCTGGCTCAAGACCGACGCGGCGGAGTGATCGAGGTCTTTGTTCCTCCCCACGAAGCGGGGAGGCGCCCCGAAGGGGCGGAGGTGATCCAACGTGGTGCCTCTGATTGAGAGACCACGAGCGCTCGCCTTCCGGCGCTTCGCGCCACCTTCCCCACTTCGTGGGGAAGGAAACTACGCCGTGCCGGGTTGCTGGCCGGCCTGCTCGAGCTGGTGGCGGTAGAGTGTCGCGAAGTCGACCGGTGCGATCTGCAGCGGCGGAAATCCGGCCTCGCGCGTGGTGTTGGCGACCACGGCGCGCGCGAACGGGAACAGCAGTCGCGGGCATTCGATCAGCAGCATCGGCCCGGTCGCCTCCTGCGGGATCGGCCCCAGGGTGAAAACGCCGCCGTAGACCAGTTCGAGCGCGAAGATGACCTCGCCCTTGTCGCTCTTGGCGTCGGCGTCGACCACCAGCGCCACTTCGTAGGTGCTGCCCTCCAGCGGCCGCGTCTTGACCTGAACGTTGAGGCTGAGCTGCGGCTGGCCCTGCTCCATCAGGCTGTGCGGCGAGCGCGGATTTTCGAACGACAGATCCTTGATGTACTGCGTGTGCACAGTCAGCGTCGGCTGTTGGGCGTCGGCGGGTTGCGTGTCGCTCATGCAGGATCCTGTCGTTCGGCCGGATTCGGTCGGTAGCATGCGCTCCCCATCGGCACAAGCGAGCGCCGCTGCGCAGCCCGTTCGGGCCGCATTCGTGTAAGGTGCGGCGCGGTTCCGTGGACCAGATCTGCGCTCGGAGGAACGAACTTGATGTGCGTCATCGGCCGATGGCTCTGTTTGCTGGTGATTGCCCTGCTTGCCGCCTGCAGCGGCCGGCCGCCAAACACCGCGGTACCGGAAAGCCAGGCCGAGCGATATTTTGGTGCGTTCAACGTCGCGACGCCGATCGCCACCTTGGTCAAGCAGCGCGATATCAGGCCGCTCGATCCGGCGTCGCCCCTGCCGCTGCTCGACCAGGTGGTGCGCGAGCTGCGCAAGACGGATCCCGACGGCCGTTACGCCGGCGTCACCTACAGCCTCACCAAAACCAACGCGCTGGATGCCGGCTGGCTGGTGCAGACGCCGGCGCGCTGGGACCGGGCCGCCAACGATCTGCCCTTCTACGCGCTGGATTGTCCCGGATGCGACGCCGACCTCAGCCTGCCGGCGTGCAGCAGCGACGCCGACTGCAAGGGCGGCGGCGTCTGTCGTTCCGTGGCGAGCCTGACGGCGCCACGGCGCATTGCCAGCAGCAGGCAGGTCTGCGTCGGCCACTCGGACATGCTGGCCGATCGGCTCTATCGTTTGGTGACCCAGGCTCGACAGTCGGTCGACATCGCCGTTCTGCAGCCGCCGCCCGACGCGCGGTTCCTGGCGGCGTTGCGCGACGGCGTCACGTCGCTGGGACGCAGCGGACGCGCCCTGCAAGTCCGTGTCCTGGTCGGCCACTATCCGCTCGCCGGGGTCAATCCGAAGGAACTGCTCGCCGAACTGGCACGCGATCTGGCGACGGTGCCCGCGTCGCGGCTCACGCTCCAGGTCGCGGCGATGCGGTCCTGCGCTGGTGACGCCAAGTGCGACAGCTTTTCGTGGAACCACGCCAAGATTGTCGCCGTCGACCGCCGCGTCGCCTTGTCCGGCGGCCACAATCTTTGGACCAAGGACTACCTGCTCGACAATCCGATCCATGACCTCTCGATGCAGGTGCGCGGGCCGGCGGCTTCC
>DATFGV010000037.1:0-6001 GCA_035249115.1 Vineibacter sp. | reverse complement strand
CGTCATGCGTGCTATCGAGGAAGACGCGCCACTGGAGTGGCGCGCCCCCGGCGAAGACAAGAGAGGGCATGACATGACGGCAGGTTCGACACTGCAGGCATTGCTGGCGAAGGGCGCGGATGGCGACGTGGCAATCGCGGCGCCGGGGGTGCCGCCGCTGACCTATGCCGGCTTGCGGCGACTGGTCGATGCCAGCCTCGCGACGCTCAACGGCCTGGGTATCGGCCGCAACGACCGGGTCGCGATCGTGCTGCCCAACGGGCCCGAGATGGCGAGCGCCTTCACCGCCATCGCCTCGGGCGCCACGGCGGCGCCGCTCAATCCGGCCTACCGCGCCGACGAGTTCGAGTTCTACATGTCCGACATCGGCGCCAAGGCGCTGGTGGTCGACAAGGGCAGCGACTCGCCCGCCGTCGCCGTCGCCAACAAGCTCGGGGTGCGGGTCATTGAGCTGACGCCGCAGCCGCAGGAGGGCGCCGGCAGTTTCGCCTTGGACCGCGCCGGCGGCTTTATCGGCAACGGCCGCTTCGCCGACCCCGACGACATCGCGCTGATCCTGCACACCTCGGGCACCACGTCGCGGCCCAAGATCGTGCCGCTGGCGCAGCGCAACATCTGCGCCTCGGCCGCCAGCATCGCCGCGACCCTGCGCTTCGCGTCCGCCGACCGCGGCCTGAACATCATGCCGCTGTTCCACATCCACGGCCTGATGGCCGGCCTGCTGGCGCCGTTCTCGGCCGGCAGTTCGGTGTTCTGCACGCCGGGCTTCAACGCGCTGCGTTTCTTCGCCTGGATGCAGGAGGCGAAACCGACCTGGTACACGGCGGTGCCGACCATGCACCAGGCGCTCCTGACGCGCGCGGCGCAGAACAAGGCGATCATCGCCGCCCATCCGCTGCGCTTCGTGCGCTCGTCGTCCTCGTCGCTGCCGCCGCAGGTGATCGCCGAGCTCGAGGCGACGTTCGCCGCGCCGGTGATCGAGTCCTACGGCATGACCGAGGCCTCGCACCAGATGGCCAGCAATCCGCTGCCGCCGGCCACCCGCAAGCCCGGCACGGTGGGCATCGCCGCCGGCCCCGACATCGCCATCATGGACGAGGCCGGCGCCGTGCTGCCGGCCGGTGCCACTGGTGAGATCGTGATCCGCGGCGCCGGCGTCACGGCCGGCTACGAGAACAACCCCAAGGCCAACGGCGAGGCCTTCACCGCCGGCTGGTTCCGCACCGGCGACCAGGGCGTGCTGGACGCCGAGGGCTACCTCAGCATCACCGGCCGGTTGAAGGAGATCATCAACCGCGGCGGCGAGAAGGTCTCGCCGCGCGAGGTCGACGAGATCCTGATGGACCATCCCGCCGTGCTGCAGGTCGTCACCTTCGCCATGCCGCACGACAAGCTGGGCGAGGAGGTCGCCGCCGCCGTGGTGCTGCGCGACGGCATGAGCGCCAGCGAGAAGGAGCTGCGCGACTTCGCCGGCGGGCGGCTGGCCGCCTTCAAGGTGCCGCGCAAGGTGGTGTTCCTGCCGGAGATCCCCAAAGGCGCGACGGGCAAGCTGCAGCGGATTGGCCTGGCGCAGAAGCTGGGGCTTTGAAGGGCCGGGGGCGGCGCCCGGCCGCCCCAGCCGGTTGGCGAAAGATGCAAAATCGTATCTTACATCAAGCTGACTATTGACATCGCGTTGCTGACGGAATTGCATTCTGGCGGCAGCGGCCTGGGGGCGTCCAATGGGTAAGGCCGCCCAACCGTCGGCAACTTTCCAGACCGGAACATTCTTGGTACAATGCGCACCTCTCGCCGGGCGGAGGCGTTGGGTATGCGCGTCATCCAGATCCTGGGCTGGATCCTCCTGTTGTTCACCCTGATGTTCGGGGTCTACGAGATTGTCCAGCATTTGCGGGTGGGATCCCGGTCGTTGACCGGTGTCGCCGAGTTCTGGTTCCACCTGCAGCCCAACGGGTTCAACCGGGTCAATGGCTACATGATGGGCACGGTCGGTCGGCCTTGGCTGTGGCTCGTCCACCTGCCGGTGCTGTTCGTCTCCGGCGTGCTCGCCCTGCTGTGCCTGTTCGCCACCTACGCCCGCCGCGACCCGGCGTCGGTTCGGTAGGCGCCGGGTCGTCGATCACGCGAGCGCGCCGCGTCAGGTGGCCACGACCTTGCGATAGAGATGCCAGGTGGCATGCCCGAGCACGGGCATGACCACGATCAGGCCGACGAAGAACGGGATCGAAGCGAGCACCAGGCCGGCCGCCACGATCAGGCCCCACGCGGCCATCGGCACGAGGTTGCTGGTCACCGCCCGGATCGAGGTGCCGACGGCGGTGCCGAGGCTGACGCCACGGTCGACCAGCATCGGGAACGACACGACGCTGATCGCCAGCGCCGCCACCGCGAACAGGAAACCGACTCCCATGCCGACCACGATCATGGTCCAGCCGGCACCGGTCAGGAACACGTCGCGCAGGAACGCCTCGATCGAGGCCGGCGGCGCCGGGCCCAGGGTCAGGTTGTAGATGATCTGCGCCGCCACCAGCCACAGCACGAACAGCGCGCCCAGTGCCAGGGCCAGGACGATGATGCTGCCGAACGACGGCGCGCCGACGACGCCGAAGGCCGCCGCCCAGCTGACCTCCTCGCCACGCTCGCGCCGCCGGCTCATTTCGTAGAGGCCGACGCCGGCGACCGGCCCGATCAGGGCGAAGCCGGAGGCCAGGGGAAAGAGTAGCGGCAGCAGGTCGGCGCCGAACGCCGCGCGCGCCAGGATCAGGCCGGCGATGGGGTAGACCAGGCAAAGGAAGATGACGTCGGTGCGGCAGGCGCCGAAATCGCTGAAGCCCTTGGCCAGCACTTCGCGCAAGTCAGTGACCTCGATCCGGCGGACCACGGGCGGCGCCAGGGCGCGGCCCTCCTCGGTGCCGCCCATCGCACGGGCGGAGGTGGTCAGCGCCGTGGCGGCCTGCTTCAGGGCATCGTTGCCCCATTCGATCGGATTGCGGATGGTTTGCATAACCGTTCCTCCCGAACCTCGGGTTCGAGGGATCGCGGAAGAGCCGTGACGTGACGGTCGGTCCGGCCGCCGGTCACGCCAACGCCGCGACCTGCCTGGAACAGAATCTACGCCCGCCGCCGGCGCCTGTCACACGCAGATATCGACACTGCCAGTGCCGAAAGCACGCCAGCGGGCGCTGCCCATCGGGCCGGCGCATTGCCTCTCGTGCCGTGTTGCCGGTACGACTGTCAGCGACAGGGTTGTCGTCCCTTGAACCGCAGCGGTATCGAATCTCGCCACGCACAACCTCATCCTGAGGAGCCGGCGCAGCCGGCAGCCTGCCCTGAGCTTGCCGAAGGGTCTCGAAGGATGGGCAATAGTCCCATTCGATCGCTGCAGCGATTGTCACAACGCTCGTGCAGTTCCCCACCCTTCGAGGCGGCCGCTACGCGGCCTCATCAGAGTCTGACTCAAAATGAATGCAGCCAAACTAGAGCCTTTCGATCGCATTGCCAGGATGACTTCATGGTGAGCTTGTCGAACCATGAAGCCTCGCACGGCCGTAGTGCGGGCCACTTCATGGTTCGACGGGCTCACCATGAAGCGGCCCTCGGTGATCGCAAGTGGTTGAAATGACTCAGTTCATTCTCGGCCAGCCTCTCTGGGTGAGGTCTGTGCCAGTGCGATAGCCCTGCATTTATTTCGGTTCCTACCGGTCGGGGCCGCTGAACAGCAGCAGGTTGCCGTCAGGGTCCTTGACGATGAACGTTCGCGCGCCCCAGGGCTCGCTGCGCAGGGTCTGGTGGAAGACCGCGCCGGCGGACTGGAACTCGAGGAACAGCTGCTTGATCGCATCGCGCGTCTCAACGGTGATCGACGCCGACAGCAGGTCGTCATGTGCGCACCGGACACTGTCAATCAGCGGCGGCACGACGCAGCGCAGGTTGAGCGCGACGCCATCGCGCGCCACCTGGCCGTAGAACGGCGGCTCGCCATAGGTGAAGGCGACGGCGAAGCCGAGCTTGCCGGTGAAGTAGGCGCACGACGCACCGATATCGGCGACAAATAGCTGCGGCTCGGCGGCAACCAGGCGTGGGCGGGCGGCGGTCAGGTCAGTCGCGTCGGACATGCTGGTCACTCCTCTCTTGAGCGCCAGCCAGCTGTCGAAACCCGCCTGCCGCGCGACCAGTTCCTGCGCGTCGGCGAGCTTGAACGCGTGGTCGAGGACCGCGGCGTCGCTCAGGTGCCGGAAACGCGTCAGGTGAGTCCTGATCTGCGCCGCCACGGGATGGTACCGGTCGCGGTGCCAACGCAGGACGAGCTTGGCCTGCTTGCGGAAGGTTTCGAGACTAGGCATGGGCGCAGTGGGGTTGGCGAAAGGTAGGTGGGCATGGCCCCTTCGGCTCGACGCCGGCGCGCCCTACAACAGCCCGCGCAGCATGGCCAACATCGCCGTGGCGTGTCAATTGCGCCGGCTCGCGGGTAGTGTCCTCAATGAGAGGAACATCACCTCTATTGCCAACCGACGTCGGGATTGACCGCTTCATGGTGAGCCCTGTCGAACCATAAAGCGTCGCACGACAGTTGGTGCGAGATCCTTCATGGTTCGACAGGGCTCACCATGAAGGCTTGCGGCGACGAGTCACGGGTAAGGTCTGTTGGTATAGTGGGACTCTACCGGCCCGAGATGGCGCGCGCGGCGGCGCAAGCTGCAGCGGCGCGACGGATGCAGAGCGAGGATGGCATGCGGTTCGGCCTGTTCGGCGGCGCCAAAACCGGGCGGGGGCGCGGTCCCGCCGACAGCCAGGGCTACCGCGACTTCATCGACTACGTTGTCGAGGCCGAGCGGCTTGGCCTGCACAGCGTGTTCCTGGTCGAGCATCACTTCACCGGCGTCGGCCAGCTGTCGGCGTCGCTCAGCCTGCTTGCCTATCTCGCCGCCCGCACCCGGACGATCCGCCTGGGCACGGCGGTGGTGGTGCTGCCGTGGCACAACCCGGTGCTGCTGGCCGAGCAGGCGGCCACGGTCGACGTGTTGTCCGGCGGTCGGCTCGAGTTCGGCGTCGGCAAGGGTTATCGCGCCGCCGAGTTCGCGGGTTTCACCATCCCGATCGCGCAAGCGACCGAGCGCTTCGACGAAGCGATCGACGTCATCCGCAAGGCGTGGACCAGCGACGGCCGCTTCTCGCATGCCGGCAAGCACTGGCGCTTCGACGACATCGTCGTCGAGCCGGCGCCCTGGCAGCGGCCGCATCCGCCCCTGTGGCTGGCGGCCGGCAGTCCCGACTCGATCCGCCGCGCCGCGCGCGAGGGCTACAACCTGCTGCTCGACCAGCTGGCCTCGGTCGACCTGACCCTGCAGCGCGTCGCCCTGTTCCGCGACGAATGCCAGCGCGCCGGCCGCCTCTACCGGCCGGCGATGATCGCGGTCGCCCGCGCCTTGCAGATCGCGCGCAACGCGGCGGAGCGCGCCGCGGCGCTGGAGACGCGCGCCCGCGTCATCCGCACCATTGGCGACCTGGCGCGCGGTGGCACGCCGGTGCCCGACGACGATGCGCCGTTGCTCGGCACGCCGGAGGAGATCATCGCCCGCATCGGGCAACTGCGCTCGGGCGGTGTCGAGCACATCCTGCTGGTCGACCCCAACGCCACTCTTGCCGGCCTACGCGCCTTCGCCAACGAGATCATGCCCGCGTTCGCAAGCGACTGCGCCGCAGCGGAGTAGCGCAGTGGTCGCCGCAACTGGATCGGCGCTGCCTCGATCGGTATCAGAGCTTGGCCGAAAACACCTCGCTCTTGTCGCCTTCATGGTGAGCTTGTCGAACCATGAAGGCTTCGCACGGACGTTCGTGCGGCGCTTCATGGTTCGACAGCTGTGCTGCACAGGGACATGGTGGACGGGTGTACGGAGACATGGTGGACGGATTTGGCGAGCATCGCAGCTCTGTGGGTGGAGGGCTGCGATGCCATTCCAAGGTGTCTCCGTGGAAGATCGTCGAGGGGAGTTCGTGCGGT
>DATFGV010000036.1:0-2326 GCA_035249115.1 Vineibacter sp. | reverse complement strand
CGAAATCCTCGGCACCGTGCTCGGCCAGCAGCGCGTCGATGCGCACCTGGGTCGCGGGATCGGAGGCGCCGCACAGGGCCAGCGCAACCGGACCCAGACCCAGTTCGAACAGGCGGTTGCCGCGTGCGGATTGCAGATAATAATGCCGCTTGGGCGTGGCGCGGCTGACCAGCTCGATCTGCCGGTCGTTGAGGCCGAACCGCTCGTAGGCAGCACGGGACTGCGGCTCGATCGCGCGGTCGTTGGGCAGCAATATGCGCTGCGGGCAGCTTTCGATGATGGCTGGCGCGATGCTGCTGTCGGCGATGTCCGCCAAGCTCTGCGTCGCGAACAGCACCGCGACATTCTTCTTGCGCAGCGTTTTCAGCCATTCGCGAATGCGGGCGGCGAAGAGCGGATGGTCGAGGAAGATCCAGGCCTCGTCGAGCACCAGCAGCGTCGGCCGCCCGTCGAAGCGTTCTTCGAGCCGGTGGAACAGGTAGGTCAGCACCGGGGCGACCACGCCGGATTGTCCCATCAGCGACTCGGTCTCGAAGCACTGGACGTCGGCGAGAGCGAGATGCTGTTCCGCTGCGTCGAGGAGCCGGCCATAGGGGCCGTCGAGCGTATAAGCGGTCAGCGCGGTGCGCAGCGCATTGGACTGGAGCAGCATGGCGAGCCCGGTCAGCGTGCGCTCCTCCGGGGGCGCCGATGCAAGGCTGCCAAGCGCCGACCAGACGGCGTCTTTCACCTCGGGGGTGACGATGACCTTTTCGTGCGCCAGCAGCGCCGCGATCCATTCCGCCGCCCAACTGCGTTCGCTTTGATCATCGATGCGGCGCAGCGGCTGGAACGCCAGGGTTTCGCCACTGTCCGCGCTGAGCCCCAGGGCATGGTGTGCGCCGCCCATCGCCAGCACGGCCGCGCGCGCCGAGCACCCCTTGTCGAAGACATAGACCTGAGAATGCGCGTAGCGCCGGAACTGCAGGGCGATCAGTGCGAGCAGCACAGACTTGCCGGCGCCGGTTGGCCCGACGACGAGCATGTGCCCCACGTCGCCGACATGGGTCGAGACGCGAAACGGCGTCGATCCGCTTGTCTGCGCGTAGAGCAGCGGCGGCCCGCCGAGATGGCGATTCCCCGCTGGCCCTGCCCAGACCGAGGACAGCGGCATGAGATGGGCAAGGTTGAGCGTATGGACCAGCGGCTGGCGCACATTCGCGTAAGCCTGGCCGGGCAATGAAGACAGCCAGGCCTCGACCGCGTTCAGGCTCTCGCGAACGCAGGTGAAACCCAGGCCGTTGACGATGCGCTCGACCGAGCGGACCTTGTCTTCCACTCGCGCCCGATCGCCATCGGCGACGGTGATCGTGGTGGTCAGGTAGCCGAACGCCACATGGTCGCCGCCGAGCGCCTGCAGCGCCAGGTCGGCATCGACCACTTTGTTGTCGGCGTCGGTGTCGAGGAGCTGGACCGGCTGGTTGTACATCACCTCGCGCAACAGCGCGGTCACCGACTTGCGCTTGTTGAACCATTGCCGCCTGATCTTGGTCAGCGCCTTGGTCGCATCGGTCTTGTCGAGCGCGATAAAGCGCGTGACCCAGCGGTAGCCGAAGTCCTGGTGGTTGAGCGCGTCGAGGATGCCGGGCCGGCTCAGGTTCGGGAATCCCAGCACGGTCAGCGTGCGGAGATGGGTCTGCCCAAGCCTGGGCTCGAGCCCGCCGACCAGTGGCGTGTCGGCGAGCAGTGCATCAAGATAGATCGGCGTTTCCGGCACCGCGACCGCGTGGCGACGACTGGAAACCGTTGCATGGAGATAGGTCAGCGTCTCGGCGTCATCGAGCGCGCGCACCTCCGGCATCAAGCCGGAAAGAAGGTCGAGCATGCGGTCGGCTTCGGCGACGAAGCCGGCGAGGCTCGCACGCCAATCGCGGCCCTGCGCATCGTCGGGCCTTTCGACCAAGGTCCGTCCGGCAGTGTCGCGGCTGTCGGCGGGCGGCAGCCACGTCAGCGTGCCGTGATAGACGCTCTCGAAATGCTGGCCCTCGGCCTCGAACCCGGCCCGCCGTTCCTGGTCGACCAGCCAGGATGCGGCGTCGGGAAAGGCGCTCTCCGGATAGCCCAGCGCCTCGCGCCGCTCGGCTTCGAAGAACAGCGCCCAGCCCGTACCGAGCCGCTTGAGCACGTTGTTGGCGCGCGCGCAGGCCGAGACGAGCTCGGCTTCGGTCGCGCTCTCCAGGTCGGGACCGCGGAAGGCGAAGCTGCGCTGGAAGCTGCCGTCCTTGTTGAGGACGACGCCCGGCGCGACCAGCGCGGCCCAGGGGAGATGATCGGCGAGGCGGTCGGC
>DATFGV010000035.1:0-4593 GCA_035249115.1 Vineibacter sp. | reverse complement strand
CGTTTTCCGACGCACTTTGGCCGCCTGACGACCGGCACCACAATGCCCGACCTGCCGCTCACCGGACTTGGCGTACCGGTCAAGCGCCTCGAGGATCGGCGCCTGCTGACCGGGAAAGGGCGGTTCACCGACAACCTCGCTCCACGAGACGCGCTGCACGTCCATTTCCTGCGCGCGCCCTATGCGCATGCCCGGCTGGGCCGCGTCGATGCCGCGGCAGCGTGCGCCGCGCCGGGTGTTGTGGCGGTACTCACGGGCGCTGATGCAGCCGGCGAAGTTGGCCACCTGCCGGCGATCAGCGAGATCAAGGGAACCGACGGCCAACGCCACCGCGAACCGCATCGGCCGTCGATGGCGGTCGACCGCGTCCGACACGCCGGCGAAATCGTCGCCATGGTCGTGGCAGAGACGTTGGACCAGGCGCGCGATGCGGCCGAGCTGGTCGACATCGACTATGACCCGTTGCCGGCGGTAGTCGCCGGCGACGACGCCCTGGCGTCCGGCGCGCCACTGCTGCACGACGACGTGCCGGGCAACCTGATGTGCGCCTGGGAGCGCGGCGACAGGGCCGCGGTCGACGCCGCCTTCGCGCGGGCGGCGCGGGTGGTGTCGCTGTCGCAGCGCTTCAACCGCATCCTCGCCAACTACCTAGAACCACGCGCCGTCGCCGCTGCGCACGACCGGGCGAGCGATGTCACGACCGTAACGTTTGCCTCGCAGGGCGCGCACATCCCGCACCGGCTGCTGTGCGATCGCGTGCTCAAGCGGCCACGCGACAAGCTGCGGCTGGTCACGCCCGATGTCGGCGGCGGCTTCGGGCCGAAATTCAACCTCTATCCCGAAACCGCCCTGATGCCCTGGGTGGCGCGTAAGCTTGACCGCACCCTGCGCTGGACTTGCGAGCGCGCCGAGAGCTTTCTGACCGACACCCATGCCCGCGACCTGGTGGCGCGCATGGACCTGGCGCTCGACGCCGACGGGCGCTTCCTGGCGCTCAAGGTCGAGGCCGTCGCCAACTTCGGCGCCTACGTCTCGATGTTCGCGCCGAGCATCCCCACCACGGGCATGGCCAAGGTGCTGTCCGGCCTGTACCGCGTCCCGGCGATCCACATCGACATGCGCTGCGCCTTCAGCAACACCGTGCCGGTCGACGCCTTCCGCGGCGCCGGCAAGCCGGAAACCACCGCGTTGCTGGAACGGCTGATCGACCTCGCCGCTGCCGAGATGAATCTCAGCGCCATCGAGATCCGCCGCCGCAACTTCGTCGGCACGTTCCCCTACCGAACGCCACTGGGCTACACCTACGAAAGCGGCGACTACCATGGCCTGCTCGATGCCGCACTGCAGCTGGCCGACGCCAATGGCTTTGCAGCCCGCCGCGCAACCAGCGAAAGCACTGGCAAGAGGCGCGGCCTCGGTATCGCCTGCCACCTGCACGGAAGCGGCGGTGTTGCCGACGAAGCGGCGTCGGTGTCGGTTCGCGGCGATGGAGTGACGGCGCTGGCCGGTACCCAGTCGCAGGGCCAGGGCCACGAAACCATCTTCGCCCAGATCGTCGGCGCAGCACTCGGCATCCCCTACGACAAGGTGCAGGTCGCCCAGGGCGATACCGCACTGATCGCGCGCGGCGGCGGCACCGGCGGCTCGTCGTCGACCATCATCAGCGGCACGACGCTCAAGCGCGCCGCCGATGCTGTGATCGTCAAGGGCCGCGACCTGGCGGCGGAGTTCCTTGAGGCGGCGCCGGCCGACATCACCTACCGCGACGGCGCGTTCGAGGTGGTCGGCACCGACCGTCGCATCGGCTTGTTCGACGTCGCGGCGCGCGCCGAGGCCGGTGGCCGGCGACTGGAGGCCGACGGCGACTTTGTCGACAAGATCGAAAGCTGGCCGACCGGCGTCATGGTCTGCGAGGTCGAAGTCGATCCCGATACTGGCCAGACACGCGTCGATCGACTGGCGACCGTGGCCGATGTCGGCACCATCATCAATCCGATGCTGGTGGAAGGTCAGATCCAGGGCGGTATCGCGCCGGGCATCGGCCAGGCGTTGCTTGAGGACGCCGTCTACGATCGCGATAGCGGCCAGCTGCTGGCGGGTTCGTGGATGGACTACGGCATGCCGCGCGCCGACGACCTGCCCGCGCTGCCAGTCGCGACCTGCAACACGCCCTCGACAAACAATGCGCTCGGCATCAAGGGGGTCGGCGAGCTGCCGACCAACGGCGCGCCAGCCGCCGTCGCCAACGCGCTGCTCGACGCGCTGCGGCCGCTGGGCGTGCGCCACATCGAGTCGCCGGCGACACCAGAGCGCGTGTGGCGCGCGATCCAACAGAAAGCGTGAGGTACGTGTTGCGATGAACGAAGACGTGACGCGCCGCGCGCCACAAACCTATTCATGACCGACCTCGACACCGTCTTCGACACCATCATCATTGGTGCCGGCTCCGCCGGTGCCACGCTGGCGGCGCGGCTCAGCGAGGACGGACGACGGCGTGTGCTGTTGCTGGAAGCCGGCCGCGATTTCCGTTCGGCCGAGACGCCGCCGGAGATGGCCAGCCTCAATCCGCTGCGCATCATCCTGGCGCCGCACTTGCAAGCGCAATACCAGTGGCCGCAGCTGATGGCGCGGCGCAGCCGGGTACAGCAGCCGCGACTCTACTGGCGCGGCCGCGGCATGGGCGGGTCGTCGTCGGTCTACGCCATGATCGCGATCCGCGGTGTCATGGAAGCCTTCGACCATTGGGCGGCACTGGGCTGCACCGGCTGGTCGGCGGCTGACGTGCTGCCCTATTTTCGCCGGCTGGAGGCCGACGAGAATTTCAGCGGCGCGCTCTATCACGGCGCCGATGGGCCGCTGCCGGTATGGCGTGCGCCGCGCTCGGATTGGGGGCCGCTCGATCGCGCCGTCGCAGCCGCGGCACTGGCCCTGGGCTATCCCTGGAACAACAACCTCAACGCCCCGGGCGCCAGTGGCGTGGCGCACTACCCCATCACCTGTCGCGACGGCCGGCGGGTATCGACCAACGACGCCTATCTCGAGCCGGCGCGGCCGCGCAATAATCTCGCCATCGTCGGCGAGGCGCTGGCCGACCGTATCGTGTTCGATGGCGCCCGTGCGACCGGCGTCGAGATACTGCATGGTGACCGGCGCGTCGCCTATCACGGCCGCCAGGTCGTCGTCAGTGCTGGCGCCGTGCACTCGCCCTGCCTGCTGATGCGCTCGGGCATCGGCGATGCGGAGAACCTGCGCGCGCACGGCATCGCTGTACGCCACCACCTGCCGGATGTCGGCCGCCACTTCTTTGACCATCCCGTGGTGCGCGCTGAGGTACGGCTGAAGCCCGCCTATCGACAGACCGACGTCGACGCACGTCACACCAACGTCTGCGTGACCTACAGCTCCGGTCTGGCCGGCGGCGGGTTCAACGACATGATCTTTCTCGCCATGAACCATCGTGGTTTCGTCGACGACGATCCGGCCAAGGTATCGCCCGGCGGCGTCTCCGTATCGCTGTTCGAGGCGTTGTCACGCGGCGAGGTGGTGCTGCACTCGGCCGATCCGCGGATCGACCCGCTGATCGAAGAGAACATGCTGTCCGACGAGCGCGATCTCGTGCGCCTGCGTGACGGCGCCCGCCGGCTATTCCAGCTGCTGGCGGAGCCGGCAGTCGCAAACATCGCCGAGCGGATCACCATGGGGTTGACCGGCACGCCGCTCGCCGAGGCCGCCGCTCTGGACGAGGCCGCGCTCGATGCGCTCCTGCTGGCCGAGGCCAACGATGCGCAGCACGCCGCCGGCACCTGCCGAATGGGCGGCGTGGTCGACAGCGACTGCCGGGTGCGCGGCGTTGAGGGCCTGTGGGTGATCGATGCCTCGGTGATGCCGGCGGACTGCCGTGCCAACACCCATCTCACCACTGTGATGATCGCCGAGAAAATGGCCGACAGTCTAAAAGCAGCGTAATTACAAAGAGTTACTAACCAGCCACGGATGATTTGCGAGTCCGATAGGCTTTGACCTTGGGAAGCCGCGACCTATATAAGTTTCGCCCATCCATTCATGGTCGAACGGAGGCCGCACAGCGGGTGCACGCGGCGTCCGGGTCTGAACCGCAGGAGCGTTGTCATGACCACGCCTTTGATGCCGAAGGCCACAGCCGTCTGGCTGGTCGAGAACACGACTTTGAGCTTTGAGCAGATCGCCTCGTTCTGCGGCCTGCACCTGCTCGAGATCCAGGCCATTGCCGATGGCGAGGTGGCGATTGGCATGGTTGGTCGCGACCCGCTGGTCAATGGCGAACTGACCAAGGAAGAGATTGCCCGCTGCGAGGCCGACCCCAATGCCGAGCTGCGGCTGCTGACGCATGATCGGCCACAACCGGCACTGCGCGCCGGCGGACCGCGTTATACCCCGGTCGCCAAGCGCCAGGACCGGCCGGACGCGATCGCCTGGCTGCTCAAGAGCCATCCGGAATTGCAGGACTCGCAGGTCGCCAAGCTGGTCGGCTCGACCAAGAACACCATCCAGGCGATCCGCGATCGCACCCACTGGAACACGCCCAACATCAAGCCGCGTGATCCGGTGACCCTG
>DATFGV010000034.1:0-2969 GCA_035249115.1 Vineibacter sp. | reverse complement strand
GTGGATGGCGCGTCGACCAGCCGCACTGAGGTGTCGACGGCGGCATGGGCCGGCGTCTCCAGGAACAACAGCTGCGCCGCGCCAAGGCGCAGGGTGTCCATGGCACCGCCGGCGTGTAAGGCGTGCGTCAGCCGGGCTGAGATCGCGGCGTCGATTTCGCCGAGTCGGCGCAACACCGTCGTCAGCAACAGGCGCGCAAAGGCGCGATCGCGGCCCTCCAGCGCCGCGAATCCGGGATGCCGCGCCAGCGTCTCCTCCATTGGCTGGGCGCGGCGAAGCACGGCGTCCAGCACCGCCAGGGCGACGCGGCGACTGGCCAGGTCGGATGCCGGTTCGACGATCGGCGTGGTTGGCACGTCCACTCCCCCACAGGCGCACGCGCAGCCCGGTGGCGGCACGCCTTTGCTATAACGACCCACCCCCGCGCCGCGCGACAAGCCAGAACGAAGGACGCGCCCGATGGCTCACGCCAGCACCGCCGAAACGCGTATGGATCGCGTCCGTCAGTTCTTCAGGCAGGCGTGGATCCTGGCAACGCCCTATTTCCGCTCGGAGGAGCGCTGGCAAGCGCGCACCCTGCTGGCGATCGTCATCGGCATCAACCTGTTCATCGTCTACATCGAAGTCCAGTTCAACTTCTGGTACGCGCGTTTCTACAACGCGCTCGAACGCAAGAGCTGGGACGACTTCACGGTCGAGCTCTGGACGTTCGGCGGACTGGCGGCGTTGTTCATCGTCGCTTCGATCGCACTCTTCTACGTCGACCAATGGCTGCAGATCCGCTGGCGTCGTTGGCTCACCACGCGGTTCGTCGAGTCCTGGCTGCGCGATCACGCCTACTACGGGATCGAACTGGCCCGCAGCGTCGACAACCCGGACCAGCGCATCGCCGACGACGTGCGGATATTCATCGGCCTCGGCATGTCGCTGATGACCGGTATGCTGAGCGCCATCACAACCTTGTTCTCGTTCCTGTTTCTGTTGTGGACGATGTCGGGACCGCTGTCCTTCACCGTCGCCGGCGTCGACGTCGCGATCCCCGGCTATCTGGTCTGGGTCGCGCTGCTCTACTCTATCGCCGGAACGTGGCTGGCACATATCATCGGCCGGCCGCTGGTCGACATCGGCTTCCAGCGCCAGCGCCTCGAAGCCGACTTCCGCTTCCACCTGGTGCGGCTGCGGGAGAACGCCGAACCGATCGCCATGTTCCGTGGCGAGGCCAGCGAAAGCCCGGCGCTGAAGGCGCGGTTCGCAAACGTCGTGGACATCACATGGGCGTATGTCCGCGCCCGCACGCGCCTCTATCTGTTCAGCGTCAGTTACGGCCAGGCTGCCGTCATCTTTCCGTACGTCGTCGCGGCGCCGCGATTCTTCTCAGGGGCGCTGCAACTCGGCCAGTTCATCCAGATCGGCGAGCAGTTCCGCAAGGTGCAGCAGTCGTTGAGCTACGTCGTCACTGCCTATAGCGACATTGCCGAACTGGCGGCCGTGGTCAGCCGCCTCCAGGGCTTCGACAAGGCGATCACCGCGGCGCAGGCGGACGGCGGCATTGAGCGGATCGAGCATGCGCCGCGCGACCTTGCGGTCGAGCGGCTGACCCTGGCGCTGCCCGACGGAACGACCCTGCTCGAAGACACCGCTGTCGGCTTCTCGCCGGGCCGCCATACGCTGATCACCGGCGAGCCCGGTGTTGGCAAGAGCACGTTGCTGCGCGCCCTGGCCGGATTGTGGCCGTGGGGCCGCGGGGTGGTGAAGCTGCCGGCCGGCACCCGCGCGCTGTTCCTGCCGCAGAGGGCGTATCTGCCGATCGCTTCGCTGCGCGCCGCCGCGACCTACCCGCTGCCGCCTGATGCGATCGACGACGCAAAGATCCGCGCGGCACTGCAAGCGGTTGGCCTGGCGCCCATGGCCACGCAACTCGACGAGGTCGCGCACTGGGCGCAGCGTCTGTCACCCGGCGAGCAGCAGCGCCTCGCCGTCGCGCGGGCGATCCTCTATCGGCCCGATTGGCTGTTCCTCGACGAAGCGACGTCGTCGGTCGACGAAGCCACTGAGGCGGCACTGCACCGCGCCTTGCGTGACGAGCTGCCTGGCACGACGATCGTGTCGGTGGGACATCGCACGTCGTTACGCGCGTTGCACGATCGCCACCTGAATATGCTGCGGTCCGCTGCCGGGCGGCGCCAATTGGTGGACGCCGCGGCATAGCCTTTGCCTGGAAGGCGTCGCACCTCGCGCCAATTGGCGCCTCGCATCGCCCGCCCTGGTCGACGTCTCTCAGCTCCAGGGTCCGCCGCCAGGCCGCTGCACCGGACCATCGTCCGTCGGCTGATGGGTCTGCGGCACCGATCCACCGGTGCGACGAACCGAGCCGCCATGCCCGCCCGCCGACCATGCCTCGGCCAGACGATGCAGCCGCGCGATGCGCTCTTCCATCGCCGGATGGGTCGAGAACAGGCTGGCGAAGCCGCCGCCTGAAAGCGGATTGACGATGAACATGTGTGCCGTCGCCGGATTGCGTTCGGCCGGTTCATTGATCACGCCGCCGCGCGCCATCGCTTCCAGCTTGCCCAGTGCCGACGCCAGCCACAGCGGCTCGCCGCAGATCTCGGCACCACCGCGATCGGCTTCGTATTCGCGGCTGCGGCTGATCGCCATCTGCACGAGCGAGGCGGCCAGAGGCGCCACGATCATCGCCAGCAGGCCGCCGATCATGCCAAGACCGCCGCGGTCGTGCCCGTCCCGCCGGCCGAACATCGACTGGAACATGAAGACCTGGCCAAGCGCGCCGATCGCGCCCGAGATGGTCGCCGCAACCGTCATGGTCAGCGTGTCGCGGTGCTTCACGTGCGCCAGCTCGTGCGCCATGACACCGGCGATTTCCTCGCGCGAGAGATTGTTCAACAGCCCGGTGGTGGCCGCGACCGCGGCCTTCTCCGGCGACCGGCCGGTGGCGAAGGCGTTGGGCT
>DATFGV010000033.1:0-2852 GCA_035249115.1 Vineibacter sp. | reverse complement strand
ATGCCGCCGGACCGCATCCAGCCGCAGAACAGGCGGTCGCGGGCGGCCTGCGCGCAATGGGCCGGGCCAAGGGCAAAGTCGGGCCGGCCGCCGATCGCGACCAACGCGCCATAGCCGCCGGCCGAATAGCCGACGACGCCGATGCGTGCCGGATCGATCGTCGGCCCAAATGTGGCGTGCGCCAGCAGTGCATCGATGCTCAGCGCCAAATGCCGTGGCCGGCCGAGCAGCTGCAAGTCGGTGCCCGAACCCCATTGGTCGCCGGCGCGGTCATGGGGATGCAAGGGCGCCGCCACGATGCTGCCCTGGGCGGCAAGGTGCAGGATCAGGTCGCGATGGTTCAGCGGCGTGCCGCCCGAGCCATGCGAGATCAGGATCAGGCGCCGGCGGCCGGGCAGGGGTGGCTGCGCCGTAGCCGTCGGCGCGCCGTCATCACCAATGCCGCGCACGGTCGCCGGATACCAGACTGTCAGCGAAATCGCCGGTTCGCCTGCCAGGTCCGCGACGGTCAGCACGCGAGCACCGACCGGCGATTGCGCGCGCGCGCCGCCAATGGCCAGCATCAGCGCGGCCGCGATGGCCAAGGCCTGGACGCACCCCAAGGCCGGAAGTTTCGCGCCGATCACCGCACCGCGCGGCGTCAACCGCTCCAACCTGGCGGGCGTGCGCGTCAACTGAACACGCCTAAACCTTGCGACCTTGGGCGGCGTCATGGTCTTTGAGCAGGCGTTTGGGCGCTTGCGCCCGCCATGTCTTTTCCAGGTTCGCCTTCGCCCACGCGAGATCCAGTCGTTCAGGCCGAACCAGGATCATGGCCGAGCCCTTGTAGTGGTCGGTCGTGAAGAAGCAGTCCGGCGCGGCGTCGAGGAGCATGTCGCGTTCGGCGAACGAGACCTTGAACACCGGTGCGTCCTCGTGCGGACTCCACCAGACCCAGAGCTTGCCGTGGGCCTTGAGCGTTGGCTGGCCGTATGACGTCGTCTCCTCGATGCCGGGCAACTGCAACCCCAGCGCCAGCTTTTTCAGCCGGTTCCAGTCACGTTGCCGTTCGCGCTTCATGCTCCTGGATCCTGGTCGGATCAACGTCGGCGCAGGCATGAAAGCCGGAGCACCGCCTCCTCACCAGCCGTTGATGCGATCGTAGGTCGCGACGATGGTGCGGCCGTCGCCCTGGGCACTGTCGACGACATGGTAGCGGTCGTAGGCGGCGGCAGTGATACAGACATGGTTGGGCCAGACCCGTACCCGGCTGCCGATCGGCAGCTTGTCGTAGGGTATCGGCGCGTCGGCCTGCACGAAGCCATGCTCCTGCGAGCACGCGACCACAGCCAGGTCCGGCACCGGTGCGTCCTTGATGAAGCCGTAGCCGGCTTTGGGCATGAACTCCTGGGCGCTGATGTCCTTGCTCAGCGCAAGCGCGCCGGCGTCGATCAGGAGCTGGTTGCGGTGCGGATAGTGGCCGATCACAGAGGCCATCACCGACACCGCGATATCGCCGGCGCCGCACGAGCCGATGCCTGCCTGGTCGAGATCGTTGAACACGAACACGCCCGGTCGCATTTCGGTCAGTCCCTCGAATGTGCGCGCGTGCATGGCGGTCGGCGTCGATCCGGCACTGACGATCGGGCAGGGGATGCCGGCGTCACGCAAGCGTTGCGCCGCCGTCACTACCGCCCGCCGTTCCTGGTCGGCGACGCGGGCGATGCCGTCCGGCGTGTTCTCGTGATAGGAGTGGCCGCCATGTGTCATGACGCCGGCCAGTTCGACGTTGGGTGCGCCGTGCAAGACACGCGCGATGTCGAGCAGCCCTGGTAACTCGGGGTAGGGCAGGCCGGCGCGGCCACCGCCACTGTCGATCTCGATGAAAACGGAGAAGCTCTCGCCGCCCGTTGCGGTGTCCACGATCGCCTGCGCCACCGGCAGGTTGTCAGTGACGATGCGCAGGTTGATCCCCTGCCGCCGCAGCGCCGCCACGGCCGGCAGCTTGGAGGGCACGATGCCGACGCCATAGAGGATGTCCTTGAAGCCGCCGGCCGCGAAGTACCTGGCCTCCGCCAGAGTCGAGACGGTGATCCGGCCATCGAAGGCGGCGGTCGCCATGCGGCCGATCTCGACCGACTTGGCGGTCTTCAGGTGCGGCCGCAGCTGCACGCCGGCCGGCTTCAGCCGTGCCGTCACCCGCGCGATGTTGCGCTGCAGGACCGCGCGGTCGAGGATCAGGCAAGGGGTGGGTAGGGTATCGAGGGTTTCGGGCATGTCGGTCTCACAAGCGCAGTTGCACCGCATTTCGCCATGCCACCCATATGCGGCGCAAACGAAATGCGGTGGGCGAAGTCACCGGCAGAGCACGTTTCACTGCGACCAAGTCCGGTGGCAATCAGGTAAGCCTGCCCCTGCGCGCGTCGGAGATGAGGCTGCTGTTCATTGTCCCAATCGCTTCCGCGTATCTTGTCAAACCCACGCAACTAAAGGAGGGTGAGGCAACAATCAAATGAAATGGCTTGGGAAAGGGAGAATATCGCCAATGCCACTTAAGTTCCATGAATTTAAGGGTGAACCTAAACTAGAAGCCTGTTTGGTGTCAGACCCAGCGCACATTACTCCCGGCGCTCAGGGTCCGCACGTTGCGAAGATACAAAAGGCTCTCATTATGCTGGGGGCGGGAACAATAGACGCGGGAGAAATTGGCGCCGCGAAGTATGGCGCCTCAACTGCCAGAACTGTTAAGGCCTACAAAGCTTCGCGAAAGATCATCAACAAAGCGTACCAGCAATCAGCTGATGACATTGTCGGCAAGATGACTATGGCCGCGCTAGACGAAGAAATGGCGAAATACGCGCCGGTTCCTTGGA
>DATFGV010000032.1:0-3744 GCA_035249115.1 Vineibacter sp. | reverse complement strand
CGAACTCCACAACGATGTCCTCAATGCCGAAACGCGCGGCCATTGCCGCTCGGTCCCGACACTTCTTTCGACATGCGTGCCACTTCGTTCGAGCGATGAGTCAGGAAATGACCTCGGCCGAGCCGGTATGCTTCGGCCGCACCATCGTCATCGTCTCCAAATCACGGCGCTCGAGCCGGACGAACAGGTCGACTAGCCACGTGATGCGCTCGTCCAGGGCTCGCCAACCGCCGCCGCGACCTGCCACAATCGGCGGCACGGCGTCCCTCATCGGCGAGGCAACGACCGCGTCCACAAGATAGCGCGTCTCGGCGAGCGGCCGACCAGCCAACGGCGGCGGTTGCCCAAAGGCGTCGATCAGCGCCTGGCCGAGCAGCCACGCCTTGCGCATTGGCGGGACAAAAGCCCGGGCGGAAACGGAGTCGCAACCGCGCCGCTCTACCTCACGGCCGATCGCCGCGTAGAGCGCCCGAGCTGCGGCGACGCCGGGCCGGCAGGCGAGCGGCAAGGCGGCGATCCCTGCGTCGCCTCGCCGATAGAGGCCATCGGCCAAGCGCAGGATGCGTTCGACCATCGATCGAATCGCCGGGTTGGAAACGGGCTGCGCCAACCATGCGTTGGGCTCGATCCCCGACTCTCGCAACCATTGCAGCGGCAGATAGAGCCGTCCTGCCCGCGCATCCTCGCCAACGTCGCGGGCGATGTTGGTAAGTTGCATCGCCATGCCGAGCTCCGCTGCCCGCGCCAGGACGGCAGGCGCGCGCTGTCCCATCAGGATGGCCATCATCACACCGACGGTTCCGGCGACGCGGCTGGCATAAGCCAGCAGATCGGACTCGGATTCGTAGTGACGGCCTTCGGCGTCCCAGGAAAATCCCTCGGCCAGCGCGCTGAGCAGTTCTTTGGGAATTCCGTAGGCCAGGACCACGCGCGCGAGCGCGCGATCCAGCGACGATGGCCCCGGCCGGCCGTCGTAGACCAGTTCGATCCGCTGCATCAGGTCGGCCAGCGCATCTGCCGGTGCATTGCCGAGGTCGACGGCGTCATCCGCGTCCCGGCAGAAGGCGTAGAGCGCGCAGGCGCCATCGCGCACCGGTCGCGGCAACAGGAAGGACGCGGCGAGGAAGGTGCGCGAACCATGCCTCAGCGCCGCGCGACAGGCTGCCAGGTCGACGCGCGTGTTTGGATCGAAGTCAGGCAAATGAGCGCGCATCGGGCACCACTGAATCCAGAACGCGGGCGGATGACAAGACGCCAGGCAAACCTGCACCTGGATGCGTGCCGGCGCCGACCAGGAACAGGTTCTCGACCTCCTCGCTGCGATTGTGCGGCCGGAACCAGGCGCTCTGCGTGAGCACTGGTTCGAGCCCGAACCCGGCACCGCGGAACGACAGCAGGCGGTCCTGGAAGTCCTGGGGCGTCATCACGCGGGAGGTGACGATGTTCTGCTCCAGGTCGGGCAGCATTGTCTCCGCCAGACGCCGGGCGATGGCGGCGCGATAGGGCTCCGCCGCCGTGCTCCAGTCGACGCCGCTTTCCAAGTGCGGAACCGGGGAAAGAACGTAGAAGGCATCGCATCCGGCTGGCGCCAGCGACGCGTCCGTTGCTGTCGGCCGGTGCAAGTACAGGCTGAAATCCGGCGCCAGGACCTTGCGTCGAAAGATGTCGCGCAGCAGCTCACGATAGCGCGGCCCCAGCACGATCGTGTGGTGAGGTACCTCCGCGTAGCGTCGGCGCGTCCCGAAATACCAGACGAAGAGGCTCATCGAGTACCGGGCACGCTCGATCCGTCGATCGGTCCATCGGTGCCGCGCGGCCGGCGGCAGCAGATATCGGTAAGTCCAGGCAGAGCAGGCGTTGGATACGACAATATCGGCCGGGATCTCTTCGCCGGACACCAGGCGCACGCCGGTCGCGCGACCGCCATCGACCAGAATCTCGCCGACCTCCGCGCCGTACCTGACCTGTCCGCCCTGGGCCGCGATCAAGCCCAACAGACCTTCGACAAGGCGTCCCGTGCCACCCATGGCGAAGTGCACGCCCCAGCGCCGTTCGAGATACGCGATCAAGGCGTAGATAGAGCTCGCCGCGAACGGATTGCCGCCGATCAGCAGCGGATGGAAGCTCATCACAACGCGCAGCCGCGGGTCGCTGACGTACTGCGCCACCAGGCCATAGACGGTGCGGTAGCTACGCAGCCGCAGCATGTCGGGCACGATCAGCGCCATGGCGCGCCATGACTCGAAACTGATGTGGCCCAGGCGCTCGAAGCCGATGCGGAAAATCGCCTCGCTCGCCTGCATGAAGCGTTCGTAGCCGGCGACGTCGGCCGGTGCGAAGCGTGCCACCTCGGCGCGCATCGCCGCCGGATCGCCGGAGTAATCGAATGTCGCGCCGTCATCGAACCGGATCCGGTAGAAGGGTGCGACCGGGCGCAAATCGACATCGTCAGCAAGCGTGCGCCCGCACAGCTGCCACAGTTCCTCGAGCAGGAAGGGTGCCGTGACGATGGTGGGGCCCGCATCGAACGTAAAGCCGTCCTGACGAAAGACGTAGGCCCGGCCGCCTGCCGCATCGAGTTTCTCAAGCACCGTGATCTGATAGCCGCGTGAACCGAGGCGCACTGCTGCTGCCAAGCCGCCGAAGCCGCTGCCGATGACCACCGCATGGGCTCGCGATGTTGCAGGATTTCGGTCGCACGTTTTGGACATGGATGAATGTCAGATTTAAATGACACCCACTTGTAAATCAAACTAGACACTCACCACAAGATGATTCCAACGCCACGAACCCCACATTCAACTGGTCGCCGCCCTGTAAGCCTCCGGTTCAATTCAGTGGGCAGCATTGACGATTGCCGCCACCACGAGGTCCGGCCGCTCTTCGTGGGCCAGATGGCCGAGGTGACGGAGATAGGTGACGGTCGCGCCTGGTACGGCGTCCCGCACTCTGAAAGCATCCTCCGGCGGGATGGCGCCATCATCGCCGCAGGCCACCAAGACGAGTCGGGCTTTCAATTCGGGCAACTGCCGCTTCAGCGACTCCAAGTCCCAGTTCGCCATCATGGCGAGCGCACCCGCCACATGGACCGGATTTCGCAGTAACCGTCCATAGAGCTCGGCGCCCCGCGCATCGAGCGACGAGCCCGTGCTGCGGATCAGGCGCTCGACAGTTGCACCGCCGCCAGCGCCCCATGCGAAGAGCCGGGGCACCAACGGATTGATCGCCAAGAGCCTGGCCAATGGACCGACGAACCGGCCGGCAACGCCGCGGAACGGCAAGAACGCACCATTGAGACTGACGATGGTGTCGGGCGCGATACACCCATCAAGCGCCATCCGCGCCAGCAATGCTGCACCTGCAGAGTGGCCAACAGCCAATGTCGGCCTCGCGTCGAGAGTTTCGAGCAATTCCGAGATTGCGGCGGCCATGCCGGTCAAGGATTGGCGGTGGGCAGCGAGTGCTTCGCTGAACCCGTGGCCCGGCAGGTCGGGCGCGACGACGTTGAACCGGTCAGCCAGCAAGGGTGCGACATCGCGCCAGGTATGGGTCGCCGCACCTGTGCCATGCAGGAGCAGACAGGTCGGCCCTTGTCCCCATTGCTGGACGTGCCAGCGCATGCCGGATGCGACGACAAAGCGACTCGCCTGGCGGTGGGGCCAGTCCGCGCCGTCTCTTTCCCAGGAGAGCCCTTCGCTCACGCGTCCGTGCCCCGCGGAACAAGGGATCCAGCTCTTGCGAGAA
>DATFGV010000031.1:0-2091 GCA_035249115.1 Vineibacter sp. | reverse complement strand
GTTGAACCACCTCGAGCGCAACCTGAAGACCGTAGTCTACGGCCAGGATCGAGCCGTCGAGCAGTTGGTGGCCGCCATCAAGCTTGCCCGCGCCGGCCTGCGCGCGCCGGAGAAGCCGATCGGCAGCTACCTGCTGGCCGGACCGACCGGCGTCGGCAAGACCGAGGTGACCCGCCAGCTCGCCAAGCTGCTCGGCTTGGAGCTGATCCGCTTCGACATGTCGGAGTACATGGAGCGGCACAGCGTCAGCCGCCTGATCGGCGCGCCGCCAGGCTATGTCGGCTTCGACCAGGGTGGCCTGCTGACCGACCAGGTCAACCAGCATCCGCATTGCGTGGTGCTGCTCGATGAAATCGAGAAGGCGCACCCGGACGTCTTCAACGTGCTGCTGCAGATCATGGACTACGGCAAGTTGACCGACCACAACGGCCGCAGCGTCGACTTCCGCAACGTCATCCTGTGCATGACCACCAATGCCGGCGCCGCCGACCTCGCCAAGGCACCGGTCGGCTTCGGCCGCGAGACGCGCGCCGACGAGGACGACGACGCGATCAACCGGCTATTCGCGCCGGAGTTCCGCAACCGGCTCGATGCCACCATCAAGTTCGCCAATCTCGGCCCAGATACGGTCGGCCTGGTGGTCGACAAGTTCATCGCCGAGTTGGAGGGCCAGTTGGCCGATCGGCGCGTGCTGTTCGAACTCACCGATGAGGCGCGCAAGTGGCTGGCGACCCGCGGCTACGACCGGCTCTATGGCGCGCGGCCACTGGCCCGCATCATCCAGGAGCATGTCAAGAAACCGCTGGCCGACGAGATCCTGTTCGGCCGCCTGAAGGATGGCGGCGTGGTGAAGATCAGTGTGGAGGAAGACAAACTGGTCTTCGAGTTCCCGCCGCCGGCCTCCGCCAAGCCACCGGCGCCACCCGAATCGGTCATGGTGCAGTAGCGACCGCGCTCCGGCGGGAGGTGTCGGGAATGGCCGACGAGACGCCGGCGCCGACCGACGAGCTTGTCCTGCTGGAGACGTTCGGCGATCCGACCCAGGCGCACATGGCGCGCGGCCTCCTGGACACCAACGGGATTCCGTCGGTGATGGTCGACATCGCTATGGCCGCCAGTGGCCTGTCCGGGGTGGTGGGCGGCGTCAAGCTGATGGTGCGGGCGGTCGATCTGGTGTCGGCGAAGGCGCTGCTGGCCGACCCAATGGCCTTCGAGGACATGGACTGGAGCGACCAGGATTGGTGAACCGCGCCCGTGGTGTCGCTGGGTGGTTTGGCCGCTCCGCGGTCAGCCGTCCTCTTCCTTGCGAAACGGCGAGTAGGCCATCAGCGCTTCGAGGTTGGCTTCCACCGCTGGCCGTTCCTCGTCGAGGAAGCGCTTGACGGCGTCGCGGAAGCGCGGCTCGGCGATCCAGTGGGCGGAGTAGGTCGCTGTCGGCAGATAGCCGCGCTGGATCTTGTGCTCGCCTTGGGCGCCAGCTTCAACCCGTGCCAGGCGATGCACGATGGCGTAGTCGATGGCTTGGTAGTAGCAGGCCTCGAAGTGCAGGAAGTTGTAACTTGCGACGCAGCCCCAGTTGCGGCCGAACAATGCGTCGTCGCCGCGTAGGTTGAGCGCACCGGCTACCAGCTTGCCGTCGGCTTCGGCGACAATCAGCACCACGCGCTCGGCAAGGGACGCGCCGAGACAGTGGAAGAAATCGCGGTTGAGGTAGGGGCTGCCCCACTTCCGGTCGGCCGTGTCCATATAGAAGGCGAAGAATGCATCCCAGTGCTGTGGCGTGATCTCGCTGCCGGTCAAGGGATAGAGGCGCAGGCCGGCACGCGTCACCGCGGCGCGCTCCTTGCGGATCGCCTTGCGCTTGCGTGAGTTCAGCGCCGCCAGGAAGGCGTCGAAGTTATCATAGCCGTCGTTGTGCCAGTGGTATTGCCGGCCCAGCCGACGCAGGAAGCCGTGCTCTGCAAGGCGCAGCCACTGCTTTTCCGGACAGAACGTCACATGGACCGACGAGATGCGGTTGTCGCGCGCGATCCCGACCATGGCTTCGGCCAGCACGTCGAAAACACCGTCGGCCAGCGAGCCGGGTCGCAC
>DATFGV010000030.1:0-9186 GCA_035249115.1 Vineibacter sp. | reverse complement strand
AGAAATCCTTCGCTTTCAAGCCGGGAAGATTCGTCGCTTGGTTCGGAATGACAGCCTCTGCCGACCCACCCTGCAATGATGTTGGGTGCTCGTTGGCGCGCAGGTCAAGCCGCAATGTGCCGACAAGCCACCGTTCTTCCTCGATCGTCATGCTTCGGTTGTTGATCGGAGAGTCGCCGTGTCCCGCCGATCACTTTCGCAATACCGGTCAAAGCGGGATTTCACCAAGACCGCGGAGCCTCGCGGCAGGCCTGGTGTTGTCTCGTCCGACCGGCTGCGGTTCGTCGTGCAGAAACACGACGCAACACGACTGCACTATGACCTGCGCCTTGAGCTCGATGGAGTCTTCAAGTCGTGGGCGGTGACGCGGGGTCCCTCTCTTGATCCGAAAGTGAAAAGATTGGCGGTCGAGGTCGAGGATCATCCCCTCGATTACGGCGACTTCGAGGGAACGATTCCCAAAGGCGAGTATGGTGGCGGCACCGTGCAGCTCTGGGACCGTGGCTATTGGGCGCCCGAACCGGTGCGCTCACCCGGCGATGCGTTGCGCGCTGGCAGCCTCAAATTCACTCTTGATGGCCAAAAGCTGCACGGTAGATGGGCGCTCGTGCGGCTGCGCGACGATCGGGACGGCGGCAAGCGTCACAACTGGCTGCTGATCAAGCACCGCGACCGCATGGCACGAGGCGGCGACGATGGCCTCCTGGGTGACGACCGCTCGGTCGCGTCAGGCCGCTCGATGGACGAAATCGCGGCGGGAAAGGGAAGGAGGCCAACACCCTTCATGCTGTCCGGCCGGAGCCAAGCGAAACCGCGGTCGACCGCCGAAGTTGCCGGTTCGGGAAAACGCTCGGCAGGGAACCAGAAACACCGGTCCTTGGCGAGTGTGGCATCGGTGCCGGACATGTCCGGAGATGCAGCGCGAGGCCGCAGTCGCACAAAGTCGAGTGCTGCACGTTTGCCCAGTTTCATTGCGCCGCAACTGTGTCGGCTTGTCGAAAACCCGCCGACCGCCCGTGGGTGGGGACACGAAGTCAAGTTTGACGGCTATCGCTTGCAGTTGCGTACTGAACGCGGCGTAGCCACCGTCCGGACACGTACCGGCCTCGATTGGTCTAAGAAATTTCCCGACATCGTCCGGCAAGCAAGGGGCTTGCCGGACTGCATCCTTGACGGCGAGGTTGTAGCGCTCAGTCGCGAAGGTGCGCCCGACTTCTCGGCGCTGCAGGCCGCCTTGGCGGGACGCAAGACGCGCCATCTCGTTTTCTTCGCCTTCGACCTGCTGGTCGACGAAGGTGAGGACCTTCGCCGTCTCGGCCTGGCCCAACGTAAGGCACGCTTGAGGGCGATGCTGGATGCCAACCGCAGCGACCGCGGCGCGAACATCCGCTATGTCGAGCACTTCGAGACGGCCGGCGACGCCGTGCTTCGCTCGGCGTGCCGCATGTCACTGGAAGGCATCGTATCCAAACAGCTGGATGCGCCCTACCGGTCAGGGCGTGTCGGCACCTGGACCAAGGCGAAGTGCCGCGCGGGACATGAAGTCGTTCTCGGAGGTTGGACCAGCGAGAAATCTCGCTTCCGCTCCCTGCTTGCCGGCGTGCGCCGCGGCAAGGATCTCGTCTATGTCGGCCGCGTCGGCACCGGCTTCGGCAAGGCGACGGTTGACCGATTGCTGCCGCGGCTGGAGGCGATGGCGTCCGACAGCAGCCCGTTCGTCGGCGACACCGCGCCGGTCGAGCGAGCGGGAATGCAGTGGTTAAAGCCGGAACTGGTGGCAGAAATCGAGTACGCGGGCTGGACCGAAGGCGGCATGATGCGGCAGGCCGCATTCAAAGGCCTGCGCGAGGACAAGCCGGCAACCGAGGTGACCGCTGAGGAACCAGCTACGGTATCTCTCGTCGAGGCCAAAAGGCCGACCAGGACGCGCCGCCCGCACGACCGCTTGCGTGCCGGCGCCGGATCCGTCGTCATGGGCGTGCCGCTCTCCAATCCCGACAAGCCGATGTGGCCGGACGTGGGCGGCGCGCCGGCAACCAAGCACGATCTGGCGCGATACTACGAGCAGATTGGCCCCTGGATGATGCCGCACCTCAAGGGCCGGCCGTGTTCGGTCGTGCGGGCGCCGGACGGGATCGATGGCGAGCATTTCTTCCAACGCCACGCCGGCCCCGGCATGTCGAACTTGGTGTCACTGACGCGCGTGTCCGGCGGTCGCAGGCCGTATCTGCAGATTGACAGGATTGAAGGCCTCGCTGCCTTGGCGCAGATCGCCACGCTCGAATTGCATCCTTGGAACAATCATCCTGGTGATCCGCGAATTCCCGGTCGACTGGTCTTCGATCTGGATCCGGCGCCCGACGTTGCCTTCGGCGCGGTGCTTGCGGCGGCGCGCGAACTCAAGGAGCGACTTGAAGGGCTTGGCCTTGTCCCCTTCTGCAAGACTACCGGGGGAAAGGGCTTGCATGTTGTCGTGCCCCTTCTCGCCAGGCCACATCGCGCGGCAAACTGGAAAGCAGCCAAGGCATTCGCGTACGAAGTCTGCCAGCGCATGGTCTCCGACAGTCCTGGGCGATACGTCGTGACCATGGCCAAGAAAGCGCGCGTTGGCCGCATCTTCCTGGACTATCTTCGCAACGACCAGTTCGCGACCGCCGTTGCGCCGCTGTCGCCCCGAGCACGGCCCGGCGCCCCGGTATCCATGCCGCTGACCTGGGGGCAGGTCCAAGGCAGACTGGAGCCGCGTCGTTTCACAATCCGAAACGTGTCGTCACTGATGGCGCGCAGCAAGGCGTGGAGCGACTATTGCGATTCGGAGCGGCCGCTCGACGCGGCTATCGAACGCCTTGCACGCAAAGCGCCGCACCGAACCGCCGCACGATGAACAGGCAGCGTTGTGGTCGATGAGCGTATTGCCGAGCGGGTGGAAACGACGATCCGAAACGGTGGCAGTATGTCGCCGACCGTTGGGCATCATGCCGCTTTGCGGCGCGAACGCGGCTTGCGGGTCCGACGCGACGATGGCTTTACACGCGACCTCGCTTCCAGATAGCGATCGGCCCGTTGCCGAGTCCCGCCGTCCTTATCGAGGCTCTTGCGGAGCGCCTGCATCAGGTCGATCACCTTACTGTCGCCTTCCTGTTCATCAGGCGGACTGACGCGGACCGGTTTGCCCTTGCGCTTTTCCGCAATCAGTTTGCGGAGCGCATCCTCGTAGCGGTCCGTGAAATGCGACGGGTCGAAATCGCCGGCCTGCTGCTCGATGATCTTTTCGGCAATGTCGAGCATGCGCTTGTCTGGCTTGGGAACTTTCAGGTTGCCGCCAACCGCTTCAATATCGAGCACCTCGTCATGCGAGCGCAACGTGGTGAGAAGCATTCGCGCGCCACGAGGTTCGATGGCGCAAACACGTTCGCGCGTGCTCATGACCAGCCTGCCAAGTGCCACTTTTTCTTGCGCCTGCATGGCCTGGCGAATGACGCCGAATGCTTCAATGCCGGTCCTGTCGCTGGGAAAGAGAAAGTAGGGTTCGTTCCAGTAGAGGCGGTCGATCGCGTCGAGTGGCACGAATTCTTCGATGTCGATGACCCGCGTCGATTCAAGCCGGACTGACTCAAGCTCTTTCTTGTCGAGCAAGACATACTTGCCCTTCTCGAACTCGTACCCTTTGACGAGGTCGGAGCGTGCCACCTCACCCAACTCGGGGTCCATCGGGACCATCCGTACGCGATTGTGCGTTTTGGGGTGCACGAAGTGGAAACGGATATCGCGCGTCTCCGTCGTGGCCTTGTACAGCGCCACCGGACAGGTGACGAGCGACAGCCGGAGGTGCCCTTCCCAAGTCGGTCGTGCCACGGTGGTCCCCTGCATTTGCGCCGTCGCAAAGACAACGCGACACCCGACAACCCGTTGCGCCGCGAGAATTCCCACCAAATGAAGTGTGCCGTTGAGGTGTCCTACCCAATGGTTTGAATTGGTCCCCGATCCCGCGGTAGCAGAATTAACCGTTCCGTCATGCCTGAAGGCGGGGACCTCGCAAGCGCGCGGCAGCCTCAGAACTCATACTTCACCGTCACCTCGCCCAGGCCATCGATGCGGCCAACGGCGGTGGTGCCGACCGGCACGAACTGGCAGGCCACCATGCTGCCGGTCGAAACGATCATGCCCTTCTTCAGCTGCTTGCCGTGCTCGCCGAGCTTGTTGGCGACCCAGGCCAGCGAATTGACACAGTGGCCCATCACGTCGCCGGACGAGCCGCTGGCGACAACCTCGCCGTCGAACGACACCGTGCCCTTGAGTGCGGCAAGGTCCAGGCCGCGCCAGTCCGCGTTTTCCGCCGCCAACAGCGAGCCCCAGTTCCAGCCGACGTCGAGGATCAAATGCAGGGCCGACAGCCGGCTGTAGTCGGCGCCGCGGTCCTCGATCAGCTCGAAGCCGGCCCGCGCCGAGGCGATGTAGGGCGTGACGATGTCCTTGTCGTAGGGTTTGCCGGCGGGCGGCGGCGGCACGTCGGCGTTGACCGTCAGAATGATCTCCAGCTCTAGGCCCAGCCGCGTGTGGTGCGCCGCCTTCAGGGTGACGGTGCGTTCGAAGACGCGGCTGCGCCGGATCGGGCCATAGGCGGGGCTCTTCAGGCCGGTCTGCGCCCAGATCGCCGGCGCCGTCAGGCCGATCTTGTAGCCCACCACCTCGCCGTCCTCGGGCACGATGCGCTTGAGGTACGCGTCCTGGGCGGCGTAGGCGGCCCGCTCGTCCTGCGGCATGTGCGACTTCGGCCACCAGCCGACAGTGACGCGGCTGCGCCGGACGTTCATCAGGTAGTCGGCGATCTGTTCGGCGCTGGCGGGCATGGCGTGGCCTCCGATGGGGACCGCCCATCCTGCCATGCCGGGCGCGCGCGACTCCAGTCATGCATCTGTGGCCGGCGCGAGGGGGCACGCAGGCCCAGCCGGCTTGCCCGGCGCGCGGCGCGCCCGCCATAGTCGGGCATGCCCCGCATCCATCCGCCACTGGAGCCGCCGATTCGCGTCGGGGCGCTGGTCGGCGCCGTCCTCGCCGGCGGCGAGGGCCGCCGGCTCGGACCGGGGATCGCCAAGCCATGGCGGCGCCTGCACGGCCGGCCGCTGATCGAGCACACCCTGGCGCGATTGCGGCCGCAGGTGGCCGCCGTTGTGGTCAGCGCGCATGACAACGCCGCCGAGTTCGCGCGCCTCGGCGTACCGGTGGTCGGCGATAGCGTCGCTGCCGACCCCGACGGCCGCCGCCCCGGACCGCTGGCTGGCGTGCTGGCGGCCATGACGTGGGCGCGCCAACACCATCCGTTCTCGCCATGGCTGCTGACGGTGCCGGTCGACGTGCCGTTCCTGCCGATGGATCTCACCGCCTACCTCGCCGGCCATATGCACGTGCCGGAGGCGGAGATCCTGAGCGTGCGCTATCGCGGGCGCGTGCACCACGCCATCGCCGTGTGGTCGACCGAGCTGCTGCCCGAGCTCGAGCGCGCCGTGCGCCAGGGCGGCGTGCGCGCCATCGAACGTTTCGCCGCCACCCGTGAGGCCGCGGTCCTCGACTGGCCGCGGCGCCGCGCCGATCCGTTCCTCAACATCAACACGCCGGCCGACTGGGCGCGGGCCGAGGCAATCGCCCAGCGGACGGCGTCGCCCGCGAGGTCCCGGGCCAAGGGCTGATGGCCGGATCCACGGCCAGTCACACGATCGTCAGGCCCTTTGATTCACCGATGGAGCGCGGCTGCGCTATACAGCGGCAAGGGGAGGCCGCGCCGACCGCACCGTCGGTGCTCACGCGATCGCCCCGCGTGTTCAGCAACGGAGAGCCCGTCATGAAGTCCACCCAGCTGGTGCTCGCTTCGGCCATCGCCGCCCTCGTCGCACTGCCGGCCGCCGCCCAGAAGGCGGAGACGGAAAAGTGCTACGGCATCGTCAAGGCTGGCCAGAACGACTGCCAGACCGCCACATCCTCCTGCGCCGGCACCGCCAAGAAAGACAGCCAGAAGGACGCGTGGATCGCCGTGCCCAAGGGTACCTGCGCCAAGATCGTCGGCGCATCGACGACGGCCGAGAAGTAGTGTCGCGCGGGCGCGTCGGCTTCAACGCGTCCGACCTCGCCGTGGCCCGGCTTTGACGGTGAGCCGCGTGGAGGCGCCCGATCGCGCGGCGCCGCGCACCGGCGTCGGGTTGCGCGCCCGGCATCTCGACGACATTGCGGATTGCGCCACGCCGCCCGGTTTCCTGGAAATCCACGCCGAGAACTATCTGACTGGTGGACCGGCGTTGCGTCGGATCGAGCAGCTGCGCACCGACCACGTGATCAGCGTGCACGGCGTCGGCCTGTCGCTGGGCAGCGCCGACGGCCTTGAACGCCGGCATCTCGGCCGCGTCGCCGCACTGGTCGATCGCCTGCAGCCGCGTTTCGTGTCGGAGCATCTCGCCTGGAGCGTGACCGACGGCACCTATCTCAATGACTTGCTGCCGCTGCCCTACACCGAGGAAAGCCTGGTGATCGTCGGTCGCAACGTCGAACGCCTTCAGATGGCGCTGAAGCGGCCGGTGATGGTCGAAAATCCGTCCAGCTACGTCGCCTTCGCGCAGTCGACGATTCCCGAAGCGGAGTTCCTGGCGGCGCTCGTGGCGCGCACCGGTTGCCGGCTGTTGTGCGACGTCAACAACATCTTCGTGTCCGCCGCCAATCTCGGCTTCGATGCGCCGGCCTACCTTGACGCACTGCCTGCCGCTGCGATCGACGAAATCCATCTGGCGGGCCACGCGCGCAACGATGCCGACGGCGAGGTCATGCTGATCGACGACCACGGCTCGCGGGTCAGCGAGGACGTCTGGCTGCTCTACCGGCGCGCCATCGCGCGATTCGGGCCGCGATCGACCTTGATCGAATGGGACACCGACGTGCCGCCGCTGGACGTACTGATCGAAGAGGCAAGCCGTGCCGACCGCGAGATCGCGGCGGCGCCAAGCGCAGCCGCCCTGGCGGGGCAGGCGGCATGAGCGCCCTGTCGCTGGCCGAGCTGCAAAGCGCGTTTCGCGGCCACGTGCTGGGAGACGACTCGCCGGCGCTCATTGCGGCGGCGATCGGCGATCGCATTCCCGCAGCGGCACGGCTGCGGGTCTACCGCCATCACGTTTTGACCAGCCTCGCCGCGGCGCTGGGCACCACCTTCACGACCGTCCGGGGCGTGGTCGGCGACGATTTCTTTGCGACCATGGCGCGGGCTTTCATCTCCCAATCGCCGCCGACCGGGCCGGTGCTCAGCGAATACGGCGCCAGTTTCGCGAACTTTGTCGCGGTCTGGCCGGCGGCCGGCGGCTTGCCCTACCTCGCGGACGTGGCGCGGCTCGATTGGGCGCTGAACGTTGCCTACATCGCTCCCGATCAGACCGCTCTAACCGCTGAGCGACTCGCGGCCATGCCGCCGGATGCGCTGGGCGACTTGCGCCCGGGGCTGCGCGCCGGCGTCTCGCTGCTGCGTTCGGCGTATCCCATCGACCGGATCTGGGCGCTCAACCACGGCGGCAGCTCCGACTCGGTCGACCTGTCGCAGGGTAGCGTCGCACTCCTGGTGTTTCCGCGGCCCGCCGACGCCGCGTTCGCGTCGCTCGACCTAGCGACCGCGCTTCTGGCTGAGGCGCTGGCCGAGGGGCTCAGCCTCGCCGGCGCGGTCGAGCATCTGGCGGCGGCGGATGCGGGTGGCGACTTCAGTGCCGCCTTGGGCCTGCTTTTGTCGCTGCAGGCGCTCGCAGAACCAGCCTCGCCAGCCTGATCGGTGGATGGGGGAGGGAGCATGGCGGCGTTGCTCGCCCTTCGCGACCGGCTCGATGCGTTTCCGCAATGGGCGCTGCAACTGCTGATGCGGTTTGCGATCTTCTGGGTGTTTTGGCGCTCGGGCCTGCTCAAAGCCGGCAGCATGGACCAGACGGTGGCGCTATTCCGCGACGAATACCTGACGGTTCAGGACAAGGAACCGGTTCCTGCCTTTTTGCAGGCGCTGTTCGGGGTGCCGTCCTGGCCGGTGGAAGCGATGGCCTGGACCGCGACGGTCGTCGAGCTGAGTGCGCCGGCCTTAATCCTGGTGGGGCTGGCGACACGGCTGGCCAGTCTGTCGCTGATTGGCATGACCCTGTTCATCCAGTTTTTCATCTACTGGAAGGATTACCCGTCGCACCTGCTGTGGCTCGCCATCCTGGTTTTCATCCTGGTTCGCGGACCTGGGCCTTTGTCGCTCGATGCGGTCGTCACGCCGCTTCGGCACCGCCGCGGCTGAGCCGGATGCCGGGCGCTGTTGCGGCGCAGCATGCAGCGTCACAGACCGGCGACCGTATCGGCCTTGGCGGGGCAAAACCGCCGGCGGGTGTTACGACCGTGTTGCCGGCTCGGCCGGCGGCGAAGCATGTTGCAGTGCACTACAAGTGGCCGAAGCCACTGCGTAAACGCTTGTTTCGCCATCGCGGGTACAATAATACTCCGCCGCCTTCAGGCCCGATACGTACACGCGTCGGACGGCGTAGAAACGAGGGGTTTGCGCATGATGCTGCCGCAGAATTACCGGCCGACGGACAAAGAACCGTTCATGAATCCGATGCAGCAGGAGTACTTCCGGCGCAGGCTGATGGAGTGGAAACAGGAGCTTCTCGAGGAGTCCAACCAGACCCTGCAGAACATGACCGAGGAGAGCCTGGCGCAGCCTGATCTGGCGGATCGCGCCACCGCTGAAACCGATCGGGCCCTCGAGTTGCGTACGCGTGACCGCTATCGCAAGTTGATTTCCAAGATCGACGCCGCGTTGCGCCGATTGGAAGACCAGACCTACGGCTATTGCGAGGAAACCGGCGAACCGATCTCGCTCAAGCGGCTCGAAGCGCGGCCGATCGCAACTTTGACCATCGAGGCCCAGGAACGTCACGAGCGCCTGGAGCGTACCAAGCGAGACGACTGATCCGCTGCGCAGACGTCGTCGGCCCAGAGGTTGCGGCTGACGGCTGTCATGCTTGGCCGAATCCACCAGGATCGTCAGGCTGGCGTTCGCCGGCAAAGGTAACTTGGTTGCCTGATCGGCGACCGTTCGCGCGAGGTATTGGCAATGAAAATGTCTGTTCTGCTTTTCGGCGTTGCCGCAACGTTCGCCGTGGCGGCGTTGTCCGTCGCGCAGACGACTCA
>DATFGV010000029.1:0-3523 GCA_035249115.1 Vineibacter sp. | reverse complement strand
CGCCGGGTGTGCGGATGGCGGGCCCGGGCGAGGACGAGTCGCCGGGGGTGCGGATGGCGGGGCCGGAGCCGGACGACGTGCTGTCGCTGCCGCCCTTGAGCACGCGCACCTGGGCCTGCAGCGGCGCAACGACGCCGAGCGCGCACACGGCCGCCAAGGTCGCGGCACGCAGGAGACTCGGAAGAACGCGGTCAGTCACAGCACGCGAAGGTACTGCGCACGCGCCGCCCTGTCCAACGTCGGCGCAAATCCTGCAACCGCGTGGTGCCATCATGCCGCCGCAATGCCGCGTGCGCGCCGGTCCGTCCACGGCGGTGCTGGCGACGGCTGGGACCGCGCCGCTCCAGCGGCGCTCATGATCATGATCCGGCCCTTCGACGAGCTCAGGGCAGGCTGCGGTGCGCCGGTGCGTCGCTGGAGCGACGCGGTCCGACCCGTCATGTGCACCATCGTGTTCGAACGGTGATTCCTACCCGTTCACCTGTCGCATGATGCCGGCCCAGCGATCGATGTAGGGCATGGTCTTGTCGCGGCTGTCGGACGGCAGCATGGCGACGGCGCGGTGCACGCCGGAATCGGCCAGGCGCTTGAGCGTGTCGGGATCGCTGCTCGGGCCCATCAAGGTGACCTCGATCGAGGCCGGATCGCGGCCCGCCTCGCGCGCCATCTGGTGGAACGCGGGCAGGGTGCCGCTTTCGTCGCCGAACAGCCGCACCGGGATCCAGCCCTGGCCGTAGCGGATGGCGCGACGCGCGCCGTGCGGGAAGGCGCCGCCGACATGGATCGGCGGGTGCGGCTTCTCCGCCGGCTTGGGCCAGGCGTAGATCGGATCGAAGTTCACGAACTCGCCGTGGTACGCGGCCTTGTCCTGCGTCCAGATCGCGGTCATGGCCTCCATGGACTCGCGCATGCGCTTGAAGCGGCTGGCGTAGACGGTGCCGTGGTTCTCCATCTCGTCCTGGTTCCAGCCGCCGCCAATGCCGAACAGGAAGCGGCCAGCGGAAACCTGGTCGATCGAGGCCACCAGCTTGGCGGTCTGGATCGCATCGCGCTGCTGCACCAGGCAGACGCCGGTGCCGATCTTCAACGTCGTGGTGGCGGCCGCCACCGCCGTCAGCGCCACGAACGGGTCCATGCCGTCGTAGTAGGGCTTGGGCAGCTCGCCGCCGCCGGGGAACGGCGTCTTGCGCGACACGGGGATGTGCGAATGCTCGGCCGCCCACACCGACTCGTAACCGCGCTCTTCCAGCGCCCGGCCAAGCTCGGCCGCGTTCATCGAGTAGTCGGTGAAGAACATCACGGCGCCGAAATGCATGGCGGGTCCCTTCGCGGTGGTGCGTCGCGACTATCCCGCCGTGGTCAACCGGTGGCAATCGGCTTGCCGTCAGCCTCGCGCAGCACTGCCGTACAAATGGCACGCCACCATCCGCCCCTCGACCGGCGCCAGCGCCGGCACCTGCTGGGCGCAGACCGGCATGGCGTGCTTGCAGCGCGGGTGGAAGCGGCAGCCCGGCGGCGGGTTGAGCGGGCTCGGCACTTCGCCGGCCAGCACCACCTCGTCGCGCCGCTCGTCGGGGTGGCTGGGCAGCGCGGCGGAGAACAGCGCCTCGGTGTAGGGGTGCTTGGGGTTCTGCGCCAGGGTGCGCGCGTCGCCGCGCTCGACGATCTTGCCGAGATACATCACGACGATCTCGTGGCTCATGTGCGCCACGGCGGCGAGGTCGTGGGCGATGAAGAAGTAGGAGAGGCCCAGTCGCTTCTGCAGGTCGCGCAACAGGTTGAGGATCTGGGCGCGGATCGAGACGTCGAGCGCCGACACCGGCTCGTCGAGCACCACCAGCTTGGGCGACAGCGCGAGCGAGCGCGCGATGGCGATGCGCTGGCGCTGGCCGCCGGAGAATTCGTGCGGGAACAGGTCGGCGGCGCGCGCCGGCAGGCCGACCAGGTCGAGCAGCTCGGCGACGCGGCGGCGGACCTCGGCCGGCGTCACGGTCTCGTTGGTGATCAGCGGCTCGGCGATGATGGCGCTGACCCGCATGCGCGGGCTGAGCGACGCATACGGATCCTGGAACACCGCCTGCACCGACTTGCGGTACTGCCGGCGCGACGCCGCGTCGAGCCCGACGAGGTCGTGGCCGTCGAAATGGATGGCGCCGCCGGTCGGCGCCTCGAGGCCGAGCACCAGCTTGGCCGTCGTGCTCTTGCCGCAGCCCGACTCGCCGACCACGCCCAGGGTGCGGCCGCGCTCGATGCGGAAGGAAATGTCGTCGACCGCCCGCACCACGCCGCGCGCGCCGCCGAACAGGCCGCGCCGCGCCGCGAAATGCTTGCTCAGCCCGACGGCTTCCAGGAGTGCGGTCATGACGCGCCGGTCCGCGGCAGAAAATCCTCCCCAGCGAAGCTGGGGAGGCGCCCCGAAGGGGCGGAGGGGAGCCGACGTGGTGCCTGGAGTGGGGACCGAGACTCATTGACGGAAACCACGTCGGGTCCCCCTCCGGCCTTCGGCCACCTCCCCCACTTCGTGGGGGAGAAAGGTTCTGCCGAGCCTTCGTGCATGATCATGACGGCGCCTAGGCAGCCGCAGCCGGCGCCGCCAGCCAGCAGCGGGCGGTGCGGCCGTCGGCGAGCGTCACTTCCGGCGGTGCCTGCTGGGCGCAACGGTCGACGGCCGTGGGACAACGCGGCGCGAAGGCGCAGCCCGGCGGCAGGGCGGCGAGGTCGGGCGGCTGGCCCTCGATCGCCGCCAGCCGCTCGCGATCGTCGTTCATCCGCGGCAGCGAGCCGAGCAGGGCCCGCGTGTAGGGATGCGCCGGCGCGTTGAACAGCCGCGACACCGGACCCTGCTCGACGACGCGGCCGGCGTACATCACCGCCAGCCGGTCGCACATCTTGGCGACGATGCCGAGATTGTGGGTGATGAAGATCAGCGCCAGGCCGTGCCGGCGCTGCAGTTCGCGCAGCAGGTCGAGGTACTGGGCCTGGATCGTCAGGTCGAGGCTGGTGGTCGGCTCGTCGGCGATCAGCAGGCGCGGCTCGCAGGAGATGCCGATGGCGCCGACGATGCGCTGGCGCATGCCGCCGGACATCTCGTGCGGAAACTGCGCCACGCGGGTCTCGGGCGAGGCGATGCGCACCGACTTCAGCAGGTCGATGGCGCGTTTCCAGGCGCCGCTGCGGCTCGCGCCCTCGTGCACGCGAAGCGGCTCGCCGACCTGGTCGCCGATCGAGAACAGCGGGTTCAGCGAGGCCATCGGGTCCTGCAGGATCATGGCGATGCGCTTGCCGCGGACCTTGCGCATCTCCTCGTCGGACTTCTTCAGGAGGTCCTCGCCCTCGAACAGGATCTCGCCGCTGACGATGCGTGCGGCGGGGGGCAGGAGGCGAAGCAGCGAGAGGGCGAGCGTGGACTTCCCCGAGCCCGATTCCCCGACGATGCCCAGGGTCTCGCCCTTGTGCAGATCGAGCGACACCTCGTTGACGGCCTTCACCACGCGCGTGCCGCGCGCGCTGACGAAGTGGGTGG
>DATFGV010000028.1:0-7012 GCA_035249115.1 Vineibacter sp. | reverse complement strand
GGCGGCGGTCCGGCACCGGGCTTCGGTGGCGGCGGCTTCGCTGGCGGTCCGCCGCCAGGTTTTCCGGGCGCGCCACCGCCGTTCCCGAATCCGGCCTCGCCGCAAGAAGCGGCAACGACGCCTATCCAGGCCGCTGGCCCGGCGCCGGGGGCGTTGTCGCTGGCGGTTGCCGGCACCAACTTCCCGCTGTTGCCCGGCGCGCGGATCGATCTCGGCATGCTGCCGGCGCTGGGTGAGCGCGGTCGTGGCGTCGTCGCCGAGGTTTCGGTGCACCCCCGCAACCCCGGGGTCATCGGCTTGAAGAACCTCGGCACTGCGGTTTGGCAGGCGCGCCTGCGCGACGGCTCGATCCAGGCCGTCGAGCCGCAGCGCAACGTCCGCCTGGCGCCGGGCGTGAGCATCGATTTCGGCGGCGGCGTGCAGGGCGCGGTCGGCTGAGTGGCGACGGAGCGGTCATGGCCAGCGATCTTCCCAATCTCGGCGCGACGCAACTGGCACGCCGCCAGCTGCACGTGATCCTGGCGCTGGATTGCTCCGGCTCGATGACAGGCGACAAGATCGCGTCGCTGAACTACGCCATGCGGTCCGCCATCCCGGAGATGCGGTCGGCGGCCGACGACAACCCTGAAACCGATGTCTTTCTGCGCGTGCTGCGGTTCTCCACCCGCGCCGAGTGGCATGTCTACAACCCGACGCCGGTCGGACAGTTCGAGTGGCAGGACGTGTCGGCGGGCGGCGAAACGAACATGGGTGAGGCCCTGGGGATGATGGCCGACGTGCTCAATCCCGAGCGGATGCCGGGCCGCCAGCTGCCGCCCGTGCTGGTTATGGTGTCGGATGGCCAGCCGTCGGATGATTTCGAAACCGGCCTCGCGCAACTTTTCGAATCGCCCTATGGCGGCCGCGCGTTGCGGATTGCGATCGCCATCGGCAGTGACGCCGACAACGAAGTTTTGGAACGCTTCATTGCCCATCCCGACTTCAAGCCGCTGCGGGCCAACAACGCGCAGGATCTGGTCAACCGCATCAAATGGGCGACGACGGCGCCGGTGAAGTCGGTGTCCTCGCCGAGCAACGCGCCCGACGCGGTGACCCAACTGGCGCTCGACGCGCAGCGCCAGCGGCGTTCGAGCGATCTGCTGTGGTAAGCGTTACGCCGGCGGACAGGGGCGCAACTCAGTCGGGGGGCGAGCGCGATGTATCCTGACGACGACCGCGTCGTGACGCTGTTCGAAGACGCGCGGCGCCGGTTCGGCGACGACATCCTGCGTGATCCGCGCCGTGCCGTGCCGATGATCGCCGACAAGGCGCCGGAGTTGCGCGACACCATCAAGTCGGCAGCGGCGGCGATGGGGCTGGGTGCGGCGCAGCGGCTGCGGTCGGCGCCGGATCAGACGGCCGAGTTTCATCGTCTGGCGGCCGAAGTCGGCGGCCGGGAGGGGGTTAGCTTCGCCGATGCGGTCGCCGGCCTGCGCATCGCCATGCGGGTCGCCGGCGGTGGTTCGGCGCCCGGCATGCAAGCGGACCGCAGCTGGGTCGGCGCCACGGCGGTCGCCGGTGCCGGCATGGCGGGTCCGGGTAGTCCCGGATTCCCGCCACAAGCGCCAGGCGGTCCACCGGCGGGTTACGGTGCCCCGCCGCCGGCCGGCCAAAGTTTCAGCTGGCGTGGCTGGGGCATCGCCGCCGTTGTCGGCGTGGTGATCCTGGCGGTGGTCGGCCTGTCGGCGGGACCGGAGAAGCAGGCACCGCCGGGACCGCAGGCCGGCCCGCCACCGTCGGCGCCGCCCAGTGGCGGCCAACCCCAGGGAGGAGGGCCACCGCCGGCCGGCGGTCGGCCACCACCGCCGCAGCAATCGGCCGGCCTGCCGATCATCGTGCCGCCCGGAGGTGGACAGACGCCGCCGGCCATCGCGGTGCGCGAGGCGGAGCAGATGTACGTCCTGCAGTTCGGCGCCAGTGGCGGTGGCCAGGTGCTGCGCGTCACGGTCGGCATTTCAAAGCAGCAGGGCTGGGGCGCCGGCATCGTGCTTGTGGGCACGCAGGGCGCACAGGAGCCCGAAACCGCGTCACGGCCGGGGGCCTTCGTGCTCAACAACGAGGGCGGCAATGCCATCAGGGTGCTGCAGCCGCAGTGGCAGCAGGATCGCCTGAACATCGGCACGATCTGCGTCGCCTTTGTGCAGCCCAATGCGCGCGACGTGCAGCTGCGCGGCAGCAACGTTTGCGTCCTTGCGAGCAATTGCAATCAAATGGTGGGTTGCGGCACAGTACAATGATATTATTGGCAATGCGGGCCATGGCGCGGTTTGGCATGCCGGGCACCGACGTCCGAGGGGGCAATGGCGGCTGAACACCACGACGCGATGGCCAAGGTCCTGCGCGAGTTGCCGGACCGGTTTGGCCCGACGGTGTTCGCCGATCGCCGGCGCGTGATGTCGATGCTGTCCGACCGCGTGCCCGAGGCGCGGCGTGAGATCAAGGTTCTGGGCAGCGCCATCGACGACGGCGTGTTCGATACCCTCTCCAACGCCCGATCCGAGCAGATCGGCCTAGAGATCGACCGGCTGGCGGCCCGGTTCGAGACCAATCACGGCGTTCGCAGTGACATCGCTTTGCCGGTGGTGCGCGCCTGCGCCTACGGCCTGGGCCGCGGGCCATTGCCGTCCGAGTACGGCGGTCCACCCGTCGGCCATTCGCCGCCAATTCCCCCCCAACCGCAGCATGGCTCTTGGGTCGGGGTGTCGGGCCCGGCCGGCATGGGCCCTGCGGGACCGCATTCGGCGCCAATTCCGCGGCATCAACCGGAGGGCTCCTGGGTCGGCGTATCAGCCCCGGTCGGGGCTCCGCACGGTGCGCCACCGCCCAATCCGCACTATGGCGCACAGATGCCGCAGTATGCGGCGCATCCTGGATATTCGCAGCAGGTCGGCTGGCCGGGTGGTGCGCCGGCAGTGGCGGCTCCCGGCGCGAGCTATCCCGCCGGGCCAATGGCGCCGCCGGCCAAGGGCGGTGCTGGCAAGTGGATCCTGATTGGTGTCGGCGCGGTCGCCGCAATCCTGGTCGGGCTCTACATCATCGGTTCGCAGTCGCCACAGCCGACCCCGACCGCCAAACCGGCGCCGGCTCCGCCGGGACCCAGTTCGTCACCGACCCCGACACCTGCACCAAAGGCGCCGGAGCCGCAGCCTTCCCCCAAAACCAGCGACCCCAGCCCGGTCACCAAGCCCGAACGCGAGCCGACCACCGCACCAACGCCGCCGCGGCCAACGCCCAGCCCCACGCCGGGCCCGGTGGCCGGGACGTATGGCGAAGAAACGGCCGATTTCGGCGTACCGCCGCAGCGGACCTTGCAAGCCAATCTCGGCAGCCCGACCCCGACGGGCCTGCCCGCCGGGATGGGCCGCGTCCTGTCGACCCAGGCGCTCGACAACGAGATGCGCAAAGGTACCGACTTCCTGCTGATCGACGTGTTGGAGGCACCGCATCAGCGCACCATCATCAAGGCGCGCTACATTCCCTATGGCGGTCGGGCCGGCTCGTTCGGCGACCTCGTGCAGCAGCAGTTGGTCAGCGAGCTGAACACGCTGACCCGCGGTCGGACCGACTATCCGATCGTCTTCTTCTGCCAGGGGCCGCGTTGCTGGGAATCCTACAACGCCTTGCTGCGCGCCTACGAGGCCGGCTACCGCAACCTCTACTGGTATCGCGGCGGGCTGGCGGCATGGTCGGCCGCCGGTCTGCAGATGCAACCGCTCCCCAGCCGCTAGGCGTCCGGCGGCAAGCACCTGCGTCAAAACAAGGAAGCCCCGGTCCAACGACCGGGGCTTCTGTTGTCGGTTGGACCGTCGGCGGCTACTTGGTCTCGGCCGTCTCCGGTTGCGGCTCGGCTGCGACCTGGCCCTCGGCCGGCGGGGCCGGTTTTTCCAGCAACGTCGCCGCCTGCTGCTCGGCGGCCAACGCCGCCGCGGCCAGTTCCTGCGACCGACGCTCAGACTCGGCGACCAGGGTGCCGCCGCCGGCGAGGAATGCCGCCTCGTCGCTCGAACGCGCGACCAGCACGGCGACGTCGACCATCACCTCCGGGTGGAGATGGACTTCGACGACGTGCTTGCCCAGCGTCTTGATCGGCTTCGGCAACTCGACCTGCCGGCGCTCGATCTTGACACCGGCGGCGATCGCGGCGTCGGCGATATCGCGAGCCGACACCGAGCCATAGAGATGCAGGCTTTCCGCCGCCTGTCGGATCAGCGTGACGGAGAAGCCTTTCATCTTGCCGGCGACCGCGTCGGCCTCCTGTTTGCGCTGCAGGTTGGTCGCTTCGAGATCCTTGCGCTTGTCCTCGAAGTACTTCTTGTTGGCTTCGGTGGCGCGCAACGCCTTCTTCTGCGGCAACAGGAAATTGCGGGCGAAGCCGGGCTTAACCTTCACCACGTCGCCCATCTGGCCGACATGCGCGACGCGTTCCAGCAGGATCACTTCCATGTTCGCCATGGTCCGCTCCTCCGCCTAGCGCAGCACGTATGGCAGCAGACCAAGGAAGCGGGCGCGCTTGATGGCGTTCGCCAGTTCGCGCTGCTTCTTGGTCGAGACTGCCGAGATGCGGCTGGGCACGATCTTGCCGCGCTCGGAAATGAAGCGTCCGAGCAGGCGGATGTCCTTGTAGTCGATCTTCGGCGCGTTTGCGCCGGAGAACGGGCACGACTTGCGGCGCCGTACGAACGGCCGGCGCGGGCCGCCGCCACCCATGCTCATGGTGTGCCTCCCTCAACCTCAGGCTCCGCGGCCGGCGCCGCGTCGCGCGCGAAGCGCGGCCGCTCACCGCGCCCTTCACGATCGCCACGTGGTTCGCGGTCGCCGCGAAACTCCCGGTCGCCGCGGTGCTCGCGATCGCCGCGTCGGCGATCGCCGCGATCACCCCGGTCGTCACGGTCGCTCTTGCGCATCATCGCCGACGGGCCTGCTTCCAGCTCGTCGACCCGGATCGTCAGAAAGCGCAGGATGTCTTCGTTGATCGACATCGTACGTTCCATCTCCTTCACCGCAGCCGGCGGCGAGTCGATGTTCAACAGCAGGTAGTGCGCCTTGCGGTTCTTCTTCATGCGGTAGGCGAGCTGGCGCAGGCCCCAGTACTCCTTCTTTGGGACCTGGCCCCCCATGCCGGAGATCAGGTCGGAAAACTGGTTGCCCAGCGCCTCGACCTGGGTCTGCGCCACGTCCTGGCGCACGACAAAAACGGTTTCGTAAAGAGGCATATGGCTCCTTATGGCTTGTGATGATCCGAAGTCCGCCGGCCACAAGGCCGGCCGCCGACCGGCCGGATCGAGCCGGCGCTGGCACCCGCACAACGGGCAATGGCAACCGGCAAGGAGCCGCCGGGGCTTTGGTCCCCGGCGGAAGGCCGGCGTTATACAGGTTTTCCTCCGGCAGGCAACCCGACGCCGGCCGTCGGCCACCGATAGTGATTATCGCGGGCTTAGCTGCGGTTGCCGACCTTGCTGGGACCAGCGCGGGTGGCACCGCGACCGGTGGCAAACGCCGCTCCTTGGGTGCTACGCCGCCTGTGCAAACGCACTACCCATTGTTGGATGTGGCAACGCCACAATTTCGCCTCATTCTGGATTGACGGAGAATGGTACTGGACTTCGCTGAATTCGCTCAGCTTTTTTGCAATCAATTGAATCTATCATCGTGCGCTGCCTTGAAGGGGGACAAGATATGGTATCGATCGGTCGTCGTGACTTGCTCTTGGGTGCCGCCGCCTCGTTGGCGGCGACGCCCGCGCTGGCGCAGTCCTACTCGGGCGGGCCGGTTTCGTTCAGCATTCGCACCATTGGCGGCCTGATCTTGCCAACGCTGATCCGATGGTCGGGAGACCGCCAGCGTCTCACGGTCAGCCATGAGTCCGGTGCGCTACCGACCGGCGCCGAGCAAGACGTCTCCCGAACGACAAGGATGCTGGTGAGCCGGGCGACGGCGATCCAACTGAATGGCTCCGCCGACGCGGCCCGCGGCGAGGGGTTCGGTTATGTCGGCAACGCTCGGTTTTCGTTGGAGATCGCCCACCGGATCGCCGGCGGCCGATTGAGCCAGGTTGTCACCATCATTGGCTACAACCGCCGGGTCTTCACCGACTCCGAGGCGCGGCTGCTCTTCCAGTGATCCCCGGTCGGCGGGCATTGCCAACACGGCCGCAGTAGACGCCTCACAACGTGAAAGCTAAGACGACGCCGGCGCGCATCAAGGAGCACGCGGCGATGGCGAGGGCGTTCGTCTTTCCGGGCCAGGGATCGCAGGCCATCGGCATGGGCCGTGAGCTGGCGGCGGCGTTCCCGGCGGCGCAAGCGGTCTTTCAGGAAGTCGACGGCGCGCTGAACCAGTCGTTGTTCCGTCTCATGCAGGACGGCCCTGAAAGCGAACTGACGCTGACCGAGAACGCGCAACCGGCGCTGATGGCGATGGGTCTGGCGACCTTGCGGGTGATCGAGCAGGAGAGCGGTCGGACTTTGCCCGAGCTCTGCCGTTTCGTGGCGGGTCATTCGCTCGGCGAGTACTCGGCCCTGGCGGCCGCCGGTGCGCTGGACCTGTCCGATACCGCGCGCCTGCTTAAATTGCGCGGCCAGGCGATGCAGAAGGCGGTGGCGGTCGACACCGGCGCCATGGCGGCCTTGCTGGGCGCGGAAGTCGAGCAGGCGGTAGAGGTCTGCGCCGCGGCCGCCGCGGGCGAGGTGGTCGAGGTCGCCAACGACAACGGCGGCGGTCAGGTCGTCATTTCGGGCCACAAGACCGCCGTCGCGCGGGCTGTCGAGCTGGCCAAAAGCAAAGGTATCAAGCGCGCGATGATGCTGTCGGTCAGCGCACCTTTCCACTGCGCCTTGATGCGGCCGGCGGCCGAGGCGATGCAGGTGGCGCTGGATCGGGTGGCCATCGTGCCGCCGCAAGTGCCGGTGGTGGCCAATGTCACCGCTGAGCCGGTTTCCGACCCGGCACGGATCAAGTCGCTGCTCGTGCAGCA
>DATFGV010000027.1:0-4820 GCA_035249115.1 Vineibacter sp. | reverse complement strand
CAGGCGGATCCACGATCCCGCGCCGGGATCGCGTGTGACCGCCTGCCAGCCCCATGCCACGGTATCGGGGTACATGGAGGCGATCGACCACAGCCACGGCCTGGCGTTCGCGTCTGTGAAAGCGTCGCCGGCCCCCATGATGTTGCCGCTGAGCGCGAGTCCCTGGTTGACGCCGTAGCAGGCGAGCGAATTGCGGCCACCCTGGAAGTTGCCGCTGTCCCAGCCAATCTTGTGCAGGGTTTGCGCCATTTCGCAAAGCGGTGTTGCCAGGATCGTGCCGATGTGACCCAGGCCGATCAGGTGACCAATCTCGTGGGCAATCACGGGATGCACAGCTGGTTGCTGGGGCCCAGTGCCGAGCGGGGCCACCCAAGGGATGCCGTCCAATGAATCCCACAACAGCGAATGCGAGCGGAAGGTACCGGGGCCGGGTGACTGTCCTGCGAGAAGCGCCAGGTTGAGATTGGCGACATCGATGATTCGATGCGCCGTCGCATCGGTCGGATTGAAATCGACGTCCAGCGAGCAACGGATGTTCGGCCGGAATGCCTGATTGGGGCGTTCCTTGACCACAATGTCGTAGCCGGAAATGAAATTCGTCGTGCGTGGTGCCACCAACCAAAACTTGTTGTTCCACAAGTCCGCCTGCGTTGCGGCCGCACCAAGGAACTGCTGCCAGGCGGGGCTGGTCCAGGCCGACGTCCAGAACGGCTTGTCGTCGGAGTCCAGGGTAAAAGGGAGCCAGGTCGGCGGTTTCTGGCGCAGCTTCATCCGCAGCTTGATCGCCAGCTTGTAGTCGGCGACGGATGCCGTCGAGGCCCCCGAATAGAGCGCGATGTCATAGGATGCCGGCACGGAGCCCGCGGCATATGTCACTGACTTGTACGGTGTCGTCTTGGTCGGCGCGCTGCTGTAAGTCGTCGGCATCGCAATACTCCTGGGCGCTCGACGGCCGGATTGGCCGGTTCGACCGGATGGCAGGAGAAAGCGTGCGCTTCCGCACCGCTGATTCGGTCACGCCTCTTGAACACCAGCGTCGCACACGACTTCCGCTCGTCGCCTATCAGATCTTCCTATGAGGCCGATAAGCAGAAATTTGCGACGGTGGCGGGTCGCTTGTGATCGCAGAGAAGCGTTGGCGCTCTGGACTTGGCCAGCCCCTGTCCCTTGTTCTGCCTTGAGTCGACATAGCCCCTAGCCGACAATCGGCGACGAAACTGGACGGACCGGTCTGGCGGAGCGATACCATGGACCTCAGCTTCACGGCCGAAGAACAGGCGTTCCAACGCGAGGTGCGCGAGTGGATCGCGGCCCACATGCCCAAGGAAGTGGCGGAGGAGTCGCGCCGCAGCCGTAGCAGCCACGTCTCGAAGGAACGGCTGCTGCAGTGGCAGCGGGCGCTCGCCTCGCGTGGCTGGCTGTGCCCGAACTGGCCCAAAGAGCATGGCGGGCCCGGCTGGAACGCCACCCAGAAGTTCATCTTCGAGATGGAAATGGCGCGCGCCGATTCGCCGTACCTGTCGTCGTTCAGCATCAAGATGGTGGCGCCAGTCCTGATGAAGTACGGCAGCGAGGCCCAGAAGAAGCGTTTCCTGCCCAAGATCGCCGCCGCCGAGGAACTGTGGTGCCAGGGCTATTCCGAGCCGGGCTCGGGATCGGACCTCGCATCCCTGCGCACCCGGGCCGTGCGCGACGGCGATCACTACGTGGTCAACGGCCAAAAAATCTGGACCACCAACGCCCACTGGGCCGACTGGATCTTCTGCCTGGTGCGTACCTCCAGCGAGGGCAAGCCTCAGGAGGGGATCTCCTTCCTGCTGATCGACATGAAGAGCCCCGGCATCAAGGTTGAGCCGATCTACTTGGTTGACGGAACCCGGGCGCCCGGCCGGCACGAGGTCAACCAAGTGTTCTTCACCGACGTGCGTGTGCCGGTCGAGAACCGCATCGGCGAAGAGAACAAGGGCTGGACCTACGCCAAGTACCTGTTGGAGTTCGAGCGCGGCGGGCAGGCGCACGGCCCGCGACTGCGCAAGGCGTTCCGCCATCTCGAGGATCTGGCGTCGACCCAGACCAGGGAAGGCCGACCGCTCCCCGACGATCCAGCGTGGCGTGAGAGGATGGCGGCGCTGCAGATCGAGATCGACGCCATCGAGATGAACGAGCTCAACTTCTATGCCTCGCTAAAGACCGGTGAAGCGCCAGGGTTGATGGCATCGGTCGTGAAGATGCGCGGCACCGAGGTCGGCCAGAGGATCACCGAGCTGGCCGTCGAGGCGGTGGCCAACTACGCCCAACCGTTTACCGAGCTTCGCAACTACGATTCCAACGTCGTACCGGTCGGCGGCGACTACGTCGATGACGCCGCACCGCGCTACTTCAACCAGCGCAAGAGCACGATCTACGGCGGCTCATCAGAGGTCCAGCGCAACATCATGGCCAAGGCGCTGATTAGCCTCTGACCGCCCGCCGGGTCGACACCGGCGACACGGCCGTTCGAGCAACGCCTAGCGACGCGGTCTCGCGCACTTGCGCCGCTACCACCAGCACCGATCTGCTTGCCTTATGCAACGCAATGACGGCAGTCGTCGCGGCCCCCGTTGTGGTCGAACCGACCGCTTTCAATTAAGAAAATCGATGAGAATTTTCAAGTCGGTTGCACCTCGTGTCAGCCAAGCGGCTGGGAGAAAATATTCATGTATTACTTGAAGTTAGAGGGAGTCTGAATTCACGTCGTTGTTGACGAAGCGTCAACCTTGCATCATTGTGCAAAATACACGTTGTAGAGTTCAGTGCAGTTCGCATATGAGCGCTTCCACCAACTTGAGCATGCATGATGCGCCAGCCGGTCGATACAGCACCGCGGGACGGCAAGTTCGTTATTCTCGAAGATGAGGCGACAGGCCGATACGATGTCGCGTGCTGGTCGGCCGAAACGAGTCACTGGATCGCGGAAAGCGGTGCGCCCAGCCAGATAACCCCGACGCATTGGCAGCCGCTGGTCGAGAACACGTTGCCTGCTGTCCCGGAGAAGGCGCTTGGCGTGAATGTCGATGCGCAAGTCCGTCAATCGATATCTTTGATCAGTCGCGCTTTCACGCGGTTGTCTCCAAATTCACCGGAAGACGGCGATGCTGGGCAGTCGGCCGGTTCACACTCGGCGCTGCGGCCGACCGGAATTCGTTCCGGTCTGTCGGCAGCGCAGAGCGTCTCGCGGCCTTTGCGCCGGTTCAGTCTACCACTGACGGCCGCTGGTATGATTCTCGCCGCTGCTGGCGGCTATTTTTTTAAGACTGATATTGACCGGTTGATCGAACAGACCGTCCCGCGCGTTGCTGGCGACCGCGCGATAGTGGCTGCCGCGCCCGCGGCCGCGAGTACCGACGCGCGGCGGGCGCTTGAACAGGAACGTGAGCGGTCTGAGTCCCTGGCGCGTGAACTGGCGATGGCGCGGCGCGAGTTGGAAGCATGGACCGGGCAGCTCCAGAAGGCTAACGCCGACGTGGCCCAGGCAAAGCAGGCCGCAGAAGCCGCAGCCGCCGAGTTGCGCCAGAGCCAGCAGCGGGCACTGGACAAGGTCGACGCGTTGACGCGTGAGCTGGCGGCGGCACGCAATGACGTGGAGGCGCAGCGCGCGATCGCGGCCAAGGCCAGTGACGCGGCAACGCAGTCGACACAGACGGCCGAACGAGCAGCGGCGGAGCTGCGGCAAACCTTGCAGCAGGAGCGGGAGAAAGCCGAGGCGTTGACGCACGAGCTTGCGGCGGCGCGCGGTGACGTCGAGGCGCAGCGCGCGATCGCGGCCAAGGCCAGCGACGCGGCGGTGCAGTCGACGCAGGCGGCTGAACAAGCGACAGTTGAGCTGCGGAAGGCTCTGCAGCAGGAGCGCGAGAAAGCCGAGGCGCTGGCTCGCGAGCTTGCGACGGCGCGCAGTGACGTCGAGGCACAGCGCGCGATCGCCGCCAAAGCGAGCGACTCGACCGCGCAGTCCACCGATCAGGCTGCCACGGACCTTCGCCAGGCAGTGCAGCAGGAGCGAGCGCGAAATGAGGCGCTGACGCGGGAGCTGGCGGCGGCACGAGGCGAAATCGAGGCCCACACGGCGCTTGCCGCTAAGGCAAGCGAGGCCGCGGCAGAAGCGAACCGCGCCGCCGAGCGCGCCATGGGGGAGTTACGCCAAGCATTGCGGCAGGAGCGCGAGAGGGCCAAGGCGTTGGCGCTCGATTTGGCGGTAGCGCGGCGCAACGTCGAAACGCAAGATGCGGCCGCCGGCAAAGTCAGCGCCGAGGCCACTGAAGCCAAGCAGGCGACCGAACGGGTTGTCGCGGATTTGCGTCAGTCGATCCAGCAGGAGCGCGAGAAGGCGGAGACGCTGGCGCGCGAGCTGGCATCGGCACGTCGCGAGATGGAAAAGCAGACAGCCGAGCTGACACGGGCTGGCGACCTGTTGGGCCAGGTCAAGCAGGCGGCCGACCGGGCGGCGGTGGACGCGACATCCGCACAGCAGGCAGCCGAACGTGTCACTGACGAGCTGCGCCAATCACTCCAGCAGGCACGTGAGAAGGCCGAGGCTCTGGCACTCGAACTCGAGGCGGCTCGCAGCAAGGCGGAAAAACAGACCGCCGACCTCGCACGAAACGACGACCAGACAGGGCAATTCAAACGGGCGATTGAGCGGGCGGCGGCCGAAGTCGCGGCGGCACAGCAAATGGCCGAGCGCCTCGCGGGCGAACTACGCCAGTCCTTGCAGCAGGAGCGCGAGAAGGGCGAAGCGCTGGCGCGCGAGTTGACGGCGGTGCGGCGCGAATTGGCGGCGCAGG
>DATFGV010000026.1:0-5115 GCA_035249115.1 Vineibacter sp. | reverse complement strand
CATTGCAAGTGACTTGCAATTGCATGCCCGTCGGTCCAGATTGCCAGCATGTGATTGCGAGCTAGTCGCATATTGGCGCCGGGCGACGGTGAGGTGACCGTGTACGTCTGTATCTGCAATGCCGTGAGAGAGCGTTCGGTGCGCGACGCCATTGCGCGGGGCTGCCAGACCGTCCGGGACGTCTACCGTGGCTGCGGCGTGCAACCTCGCTGCGGCAAGTGCGGCATCGACATCGCCCAGCTGATCGAGCGGCACACGACGCCCCCCAGCGAAGGCCTGTGGCCGGTCGCCGCCGAGTAAGTTACACGCCAACGCAACCGACAGCGCCGCCGTCGCGCGACGGCCGCTATTGTCAGCGGACGCGGGAACGACAATTCTCGTGACCCAGATGGCCGCGACCAGCGCGGCCGGGGTCACGGAGGAAGCAAGCGTGAAGGGTGACACCACCATCATCCAGCACCTCAATACGGTGCTGAAGAACGAGCTCACCGCGATCAACCAGTATTTCCTGCACGCGCGGATGTGGAAGAACTGGGGCTACCACAGCCTCGGCAAGAAGGAATACGAGGAGTCGGTCGGCGAGATGAAGCACGCCGACAAGCTGGTCGAGCGCATCCTCTTCCTCGAAGGCCTGCCCAACCTGCAGGACCTTGGCCGGCTGCGGATTGGCGAGGACGTGCCGGAGGGACTGAAGGCCGACCTCGAGATGGAGCGTCAGGGCCGTGCCGACCTGCTGGCCGCCATCGGCGCCAGCGAGGCGGCCGCCGACTACGTCTCGCGCAGCCTGCTGCGCGACATCCTGGAAGAAACCGAAGAACACATCGACTGGCTGGAAACGCAGCTCGACCTGATCCAGCACGTCGGCCTGCAGAATTACCTGCAAAGCGCGATGTAGGCGTCGGCCGGGCGTGACTTGACCGGCGGCAGGGGAGCCATGCGCCGCCGGACGTGCATCGGGCGCGCGAGCGCGTAGGATGCCGGGCGCAGACAGCGCCGGAGCTCCATCCCATGCCCAACGACCCGAGCCTCGTGATCCGTGGCGGCACCATCGTCGACGGCAGCGGCGGCACGCCGTTCGAAGGCGACGTCGCGATCGCCGACGGCCGGATCGCCGCCGTCGAGCGGAAGATCGCCGCCCGTGGCGCCGAGGAGATCGACGCGCGCGGCAAGGTCGTGGCGCCGGGTTTCGTCGACATCCACACCCACTATGACGGCCAGGTGACGTGGTCGAGCCGCATCACGCCGTCGTCGCTGCACGGCGTGACCACGGTGGTGATGGGCAATTGCGGCGTCGGCTTCGCGCCCTGCAAGCCGAGCGATCACGAGCTGCTGATCCGGCTGATGGAGGGCGTCGAGGACATCCCCGAGCCGGTGCTGACCGCCGGCCTGCCGTGGAACTGGGAGAGCTTCGCCGACTACCTCGCAGCCCTCGAGTCCAGGACCTACGACATCGACGTCGCCACCCAGCTGCCGCACGCGGCGCTTCGGGTCTACGTCATGGGCGAGCGCGGCGCCGACCGCGAGCCCGCGACCGAGGCCGACCGCGCCGCCATGCGCCGGCTGGCGGCGCAGGCGATGCGCGACGGCGCGCTGGGCTTCGCCACCTCGCGCACCATCAACCACCGCGCCAGCGATGGCCGGCACATCCCGACCCTGACGGCGGAGGAGGACGAGCTGACCGACATCGCGCTCGGCCTGAAGGATGCCGGGCGCGGCGTGCTGCAGGTGGTCAGCGACCTGCGCGACCTCGACGGCGAATTCGCCATGCTGCGCCGGCTGGTCGAGCGGTCGGGCCGGCCGCTGTCGATCTCGCTGGCGCAGACCGACCTGGCGCCGCAGCGCTGGCGCCAGACCCTCGACCTGATCGAGCGCGCCACCGGCGACGGCTTGCCGATCAAGGCGCAGGTCTGCGGCCGTCCGGTCGGGTTGCTGCTGGGCTTCGAGTTGTCGCGCAGTCCGTTCTTCTCCCACCCGACCTACCGCAAGCTGGCGCACCTGCCGCTGAAGGAGCGCGTCGTCGAGCTGCGCAAGCCGGAGGTGCGCGCCGCTATCCTGGCCGAGGAGCCGCCCAACAACCGCGGCCTGCTGGCGCGCATCGGCAACTACGACAAGATCTTCCTGCTGGGCGATCCGCCCGACTACGAGCCGCCGCCGGAACGCAGCCTGGCCGGCATCGCCAGCCGCACCGGCCGGCGGCCGGAAGAGATCGCCTACGACGCCCTGCTGGAGCGCGACGGCACCGGCATGCTCTACGTGCCGTTCCTGAACTACAGCGCCGGCGACCTGGAGGCGGCGCGCGAGATGCTGACGCATCGCGACACCATTCCCGGCCTCGGCGACGGCGGCGCACATTGCGGCATCATCTGCGACGCCAGCTTCTCGACCTACATGCTGACCCACTGGGCGCGCGACCGCCGTCGCGGCCAGCGCCTGCCGATCGAGTGGGTGGTGTCGGCGCAAGCGCGCGAGACGGCCGAGGCCGTCGGCCTGCGCGACCGCGGCGTGCTGAAGGCCGGCTACAAGGCCGACGTCAACATCATCGACTTCGACCGGCTGAAGCTGCGTCCGCCCGAAGTGGTGTACGACCTGCCGACCGGCGGCAGGCGCCTGACGCAGCACGCCATCGGCTACGAGTCGGTGATCGTGTCCGGCGTCGTGACGCAACGCGACGGCGCGGCCACCGGTGCCCTGCCCGGCCGCCTGGTGCGCGGCGCACGCTGATTCGATCCTCCCCATGCCTTGGCATGGGGAGGTGCCCTGAAGGGGCGGTGGGGAGACCACGTGGTGTCTCTCATGGAGACACCACGTCGGCTCCCCATCCGGCCTTCGGCCACCTTCCCCACTGCGTGGGGAAGGGAGAAGAACACGACGTCGCGCGGCTTCAGCCGGCCCCCCCCTCACGTGCCGCAGAAGGTCTGGTGCACGACCTCGTCGGGCTTGGGCGGCTGGGCGTAGCGGTCCCTGCCCGGCTGGTCGTCGTAGGGTGACGCCAGCACGGCCAGCAGTTCATCGGTCACCGCGAAGTCGCCGCGCGTCTGCGCCGCGACGATCGCCGCCTCGACCAGGTGGTTGCGCGGGATGAACGCCGGGTTGGCCGCGCGCATCAAGGCGTGGCGTTGCGAATCAATGCTGCCTTCCTCGGCCAAGCGCTGCCGCCAGGTCGCGGCCCAGGCATCGAACGCCGCCGGATCGGCGAACAAGGCGCGAGCCTCGTCGTCAGCCGCCGAAGCGATGCCCGCCATGTCGCTCAACCGCCGGAACATCAGGGTGAAGTCCGCCTTGTTCTCGGCCATGCGGTTCAGCAGGTCCTGAACCAAGGCAAGGTCGCCGTCGCGCGGTTGCGCGAGGCCGAGCTTGCGCCGGAAGCGCGCGAGCCAGGCGGCCTCGAAGCGTGCCGGGTAGGTGTCAAGTGCCGCCTGCGCCGCGGCGACAGCTTGCGCCTCGTCGTCGCCGAGCAGCGGCAGCAAACAGACGCCCAGGCGCATCAGGTTCCAGTGCGCGATGCGCGGCTGGTTGCCGTAGGCGTAACGGCCGCCGCTGTCGATCGAGCTATAGACCGTGCCTGGATGGTAGGTGTCCATGAAGGCGCAGGGGCCGTAGTCGATGGTCTCGCCGGCGATCGACATGTTGTCGGTGTTCATGACGCCGTGGATGAAGCCGATCGACTGCCAGCCGGCAACCAGCTCGGCCGTGCGGCCGATCACCGTGTCAAACAGCGCGCGATAAGGCTGCGCCGTCTTGGCGATGTCGGGATAGAGGCGCGCGATCACATGGTCGGCGAGCAGGCGAATCGCCTCAACGTCCTCGCGGGCGGCGAAGAACTCGAACGTGCCGATGCGCACGTGGCTCCGCGCCACGCGCGTGAGCACTGCGCCGGGCAGCGCTGTCTCGCGCCAGATCTCCTCGCCGGTGGTGACCATCGCCAGCGCGCGGGTGGTCGGGATGCCCAGCGCCGCCATCGCCTCGGCCACGATGTATTCGCGCAGCACCGGGCCAAGAACGGCACGGCCATCGCCACGGCGCGAGAAGGGCGTGCGGCCCGAGCCCTTGAGCTGGATGTCGCGGCGCACGCCGTCGCGGTCGATCACCTCGCCCAGCAAGAGGGCGCGACCGTCGCCCAGCTGCGGCACGAAATTGCCGAACTGGTGCCCGGCATAGGCCATCGCCAGCGGTGCCGCACCCGGCGGCACCGCATTGCCGGCCAGCATCGCCACGCCGTCAGCCGTCGCCAGCGCCGCGGGATCGATGCTCAGGTGCCGCGCGAGCGGCTCGTTTACGCGGATCAGCTGCGGCGCCGGCACAGGCGTCGGTTCGAGTCGCGCGTAGAACCGCTCCGGCAACTGGCTGTAGCTGTTGTCGAACGCAATAGGGGCGTTTGCTGGCGGCGTGGCGGCGGCCGAGCGTTGATCGGCGAGGGTGTCGGGCATCGGCTTTCCGTCGTCCGCGAGGTATCTCACCCTACCACGTGGCGCGCCACATGGCTGGCCGCAAGGTCGCTTCGGTCAATACCGCGGCATGTCCGGGTCCACCTGCCGTGCCCAGGCATCGATGCCACCAGCCAGGTTCCAGGCGTTGTCAAAGCCGTTGTGGCGCAGGAAACCCGTTACCATCGCGCTGCGCACGCCGTGATGACAGAGCACGATCAACGGCCGATCGCGCGGCAACGTGTCCAGGCGTCGCGGCACGTCCTGCATTGGCACGCAAAGGCTGTCGGCGAGCGAACAGACCGCCACTTCGTCCGTCTCGCGGATGTCGAGCACAATGTGCGCCGTCCCGTCGCGGCGCATCTGCGCCAGCTGGCCGACGTCGAGACTCTCAGTCATCTCTGATCATCCCTTCCCCGCTTGTGGGGAAGGTGGCCGAAGGTCGGATGGGGAACCCGACGGGGTTTCTCCATTGCGTTCACCGCGTCGGCTCCCCTCCGCCCCTTCGGGGCACCTCCCCAACTTCGTTGGGGAGGAAGCTCGATCGCTTCCCCTTCCCCACTTGTGGGGAAGGTGGCCGAAGGTCGGATGGGGACCCGACGGGGTTTCTCCATTGCGTTCACCGCGTCGGCTCCCCTCCGCCCCTTCGGGGCACCTCCCCAACTTCGTTGGGGAGGAAGCTCGATCGCTT
>DATFGV010000025.1:0-3224 GCA_035249115.1 Vineibacter sp. | reverse complement strand
GCAGGCGGCTGCGGCCACCCTGCCGCCGCACACGCTGATGCAGCGCGCCGGGCTGGCGGTCGCACGGCTTGCCATGGCGACCGCGCCGCACGCGCGCACGATCTGGATCGCCTGCGGCCCCGGCAACAACGGGGGCGACGGCTTCGAGGCGGCAGCGCAATTGCAGCAGCGCGGCTTCGCGCCGGTTGTCACCCGCATCGGCGACGACGCCCGCCTGCCGGCCGACGCGGCCGCCTCGCTGCAACGCGCACGCGTTGCCGGCGTGCGCTTCGTGGACACGCCACTGGCGCACGCCGATCTCGCCATCGACGCCCTGCTCGGCCTGGGCGCCGCCCGCGCGCCGGAGGGGCCCATGGCCGACTGGTTGCGGCGCCTTCACGCCGGTCCTGCGCCCGTGCTCAGCGTGGACACGCCTTCTGGCCTGAATGCCGACACCGGCGTGCTGTCACTGGACTTCCTGGCGTCTGCTGCCGGGCCGGCCAAAAGGATCCGCCGCCTGTGCCTCAGCCTGCTGACGCTCAAGCCCGGCCTTTTCACGGCGCAAGGGCGCGATGCGGCCGGCGAGCTTTGGTTCGACGACCTGGGCGCGGCGCTCGGGGCCGAACCGCCCACGGCTCGGCTGCCCGGCGATCCGCCCGCCGCGGCGCGGCCGCATGCCTCCCACAAGGGAAGCTATGGCGATGTCGCGGTGATCGGTGGCGCCCCGGGGATGGCGGGCGCTGCCCTGCTCGCGGCCACGGCGGCTCTGCATGCCGGCGCCGGCCGCGTCTATGTCGCGCCGCTCGATGCAGGGCTCGCGCAGCTCGACACGACGCAGCCCGAGCTGATGTTCCGGCGCCCCGACGCGCTCGACTTGGCGGCCATGACCGTGGTCTGTGGCTGCGGCGGCGGTCAGGCGGTGCGCGATCCACTGGCGCGGGTGCTCGAAGAGGCTCGGGCGCTGGTGCTCGATGCCGACGCGCTCAATGCCATCGCCGCCGACGGCGCCCTGCAGGCGCTGCTCTGCGCACGCGCGCGCACGGGGCGCGCCACGGTCCTCACGCCGCATCCCCTCGAAGCCGCGCGCCTGCTGGGCACCGGCGCTGCCGAGGTGCAGACCGATCGCCTGGGCGCCGCGCAACGACTGGCGGAACGCTTCGGCGCCACGATCGTCCTCAAGGGCTCGGGCACCATCGTGGCCGCAGCGGGGGAAACGCCGGCGATCAATCCAACCGGCAACGCGCGACTCGCGACCGCAGGCACAGGCGACGTGCTGGCCGGCATGATCGGCGCCGCGCTTGCGGCCGGGCGGCCTGCGATGGCAGCCAGCCGCGAGGCCGTGTGGCTGCACGGCGAGCGCGCCGACCAGTGGCCCGCAAGCCTGCCGCTCACTGCCGGCGCACTGGCGCGCGGCTGAAAAAGAAACCTAGCCCCGCCCGACGAAGGGCATCTTGGTCGCCATCACCGTGTGGAACAGTACGTTGGCTTCCAGCGGCAGGTTTGCCATGTAGAGCACCGACTGGCCGACGATGGACACATCCATCACCGGCTCGATCGCGATCTCGCCATTGGCCTGCGGCACGCCCTTGGTCATGCGCGCGGCCAGTTCGGTCATCGCGTTGCCCACGTCGATCTGGCCCACTGCGATGTCGTGCTTGCGGCCGTCGAGCGAGGCGGTCTTGGTCAGCCCCTCCACCGCATGCTTGGTGGCGGTGTAGGCGATGGAATTGGGCCGCGGTGCGGTGGCGGAGATCGATCCGTTGTTGATGATGCGGCCGCCGCGCGGCGTCTGCGCCTGCATGGTGCGGAAGGCCTGCTGGATGCAATAGAACATCCCGCTCAGGTTGATGTCGACCACGCCGCGCCACTGCTCCGGCGTCCACTCCTCGAAGGGTCCAGGCGGATTGCCGACGCCGGCGTTGTTGAAGAGCAGGTCGACCCGACCGAAGCGCTCCACCGCAGCGGCGAACAGGGCCTGCACCGACTCGGGATTGGCCACGTCCGTCGGCACCGCGAAGGCACGCGCGCCAGCGCCCGATTCGTCGGCCACCTGCTCCAGCGGCTCCAGCCGGCGGCCCGCCAGCACCACGCTCCAGCCGTCGCCCAGCAAGGCCAGCGCTGCGGATCGGCCAATGCCGCTGCCCGCGCCCGTGACGATCGCGATGCGGCTCTTCTTCTCTGCACTCATCTTCGCTTCTCCTTCAACGGCGCGGCTTGCGCCCTTTCATCTTGTTGGCGGCCTTCTTGACGGCCGAACGGAAAGCCTGCATGGCAGACTGCGGCGCCGCGCCAGCGGCGTGTTCGATGCGCTCGATCGAAGCAGTTTCGGGCTTCTTGCGCGCGCTGCGCTTGGTCGAGGCCTTGGCGGGCACGCCGCCGGTCGCGACGCCCTTGTCCTTCAAGGCACGCGCACTCAGTTCCTCGCCCTCGCGCACCAGGCGGAAGTCGATCTTGCGGCCATCGAGGTCGACCCGGCTCACCTGCACGCGCACGCGGGTGCCGATGGCGTAGCGGATGCCGGTGCGCTCGCCGCGTAACTCCTGCCGCTGCTCGTCGAACTTGAAGTATTCGCCGCCGAGCTCGGTGATGTGCACCAGGCCCTCGACGTACATCGCATCGAGCGTGACGAAGATGCCGAAGGTGGTGGCCGCCGTGACCACGCCACCGTACTCCTCGCCCAGATGCTCGCGCATGTACTTGCACTTGAGCCAGGCCTCGACGTCGCGGCTGGCCTCGTCGGCGCGCCGCTCGTTGGCGCTGCAATGCAGGCCGGCCGCTTCCCAGGCCAGGACCTCCTTGCTCGGCGCGACCGTGGCCTTCTGCGGCCTGGCCGTCGGTGCCTTCACGCGCGACGCCAGCCGCTTGGCGAGCTTGGCATGCGCCTCGCCCGGCGTCGGCAGCATCGGCAGCTGGTACTTGGTCTTGCCGAGGATCGCCTTGATCACGCGATGCACCAGAAGGTCGGGATAGCGGCGGATCGGGCTCGTGAAGTGCGTGTAGGCCTCGTACGCCAGGCCGAAGTGGCCGGCGTTGATGGGCGTATAGATCGCCTGCTGCATCGAGCGCAGCAGCATGGTGTGGATCTGCTGCGCGTCGGGCCGCTCCTTGGTGGCCTCGGCGATCTTCTGGAAGTCGCCCGGCTTCGGGTCGTCGCCGATCGTCATGCCCACGCCCATGGCCTTGAGATAGGCCCGCAGGATCTCCTTCTTCTCCGGCGTCGGCCCTTCGTGCACGCGGAACAGGCC
>DATFGV010000024.1:0-3201 GCA_035249115.1 Vineibacter sp. | reverse complement strand
TTCGTACATGTCGTCGGTCAGCAGCCAGATGTGCGGGTGCTTCAGCAGCACGTCGCAGATCGCCCGCAACTCCGCCTTGCTGTAGGCGGCGCCGGTCGGGTTGCTGGGCGAGTTCAGGATCAGCCACTTGGTCCGCGGCGTGATGGCGCGATCCAGATCTTCCGCCTGCAGCTTGAAGCCCTTGGACTCGGGGCAGTCGACGATCACCGGTACGCCGTCGGCGACCAGCACCATCTCCGGGTACGACACCCAGTACGGCGCCGGCACGATCACTTCGTCGCCGGCATCGAGTGTGGCCAGCATGGCGTTGAAAATCACCTGCTTGCCGCCGTTGCACACCAGCACCTGGCTGGGCGTGTAGTCGAGCCCGTGGTCGCGCTTGAGCTTGCCGCAGATCGCCTGGCGCAGCATCGGCGTGCCGGCGATGGCGGTATACTTGGTGTCGTTCTCGCGGATTGCCTTGAAAGCGGCTTCCTTGATGTGGTCGGGAGTCGGGAAATCCGGCTCGCCCGCCGCCAGGCCGATGACGTCTTTGCCGGCCGCTTTCATCTCCAGAAACTTGCCCTGCGCGGCATTGGTCGGAGACGGCTTGATGCGGCTGAGACGCTCGGCAAGGAAGGCCATGGTGGCGGGTCCGTTGGCAGGTCGTCCGGCACCGCGCCGGACGTGGCGGCCCACAAGGGCGGCGCAACCTAACGATGACCTTTCGGTGGCGCAAGCTGCGCTGCAGCGCGAAATTGTATGGGCACAAGGCCTGAGCCAATCCGTCATCGGCTCACATGGTGTGGCGCGTCCCGGAGAGCCTGAGTTTCGCCGGCCAGGCCAGCGGCTGACCTTGCGGCTGCGCCCGCGGTGCTTGCCACCGCGCGACGCTTGCACGACCATGCAAGGGACGGGTCGTAGCATTACCCACTGAGTAGCGGCAGGCCGGCGCAACGGCCCGCCAGCTTGACGCGGAACGCAGCGCGGGGGTGCCGGTGAAGCGGGGCAGCAGCACGATGATCGGTCAACGGGCGTGCCGGGGCGCGGCCGCCGCGTTGGCGCTAGTGGCGCCGTGGGTGACGCCGATCGCAATGGCGCAGACAGGGCCGATGGGGCCGACGATCTGGCTGGCGACCGCGACGGTCGGGCACGACGTCGTCGCCAATTGCCTGGTGCAGGCGATGAACGCCGAATTCTCGTCGTCGCCTGTGGTCTCGCCGCCGCCGCGCCGGACCGCCTACGTCAATCTATGGCCGCGCGCCAACCCGCCGCGCGATCCCGTCGCGACGTTCCATGTCCAGCCCGAGCGCGACGGCACCCTGCGCATCGGTTGGCAAAGACTGGCTAACGCGCCGGCCGGGGCGCGATGGGACGTCAGCGCCAAAGCCGCCGCCGATCGCTGCGCTGCACCCGCTCGGTGAAACTGCGTGCGCAGTGGATGTTGAACGGGTCCGATCGATCCATAGGATGAACAAACGCGCGCCGGTCCGCGGCGCGCCCTGCTCTGGAGGAAAGACCATGCCAGCAATCCGCCGGCGATCGGTCATCAAGGGAGCGGCCGTCGCCACCGGCCCCGGGCTCTTGGCCATGCCCTGGGTGGTCCGGGCACAGGCGCCGTGGCCGGCCAAGATCATCACCATCGTCGCGAACCTCGCACCCGGCGGCCTCACCGACGGCATCGCCCGCGTTTTCGGCGAACATTGTGCCAAGAAGCTCGGCCAGCAGGTTCTGGTCGACAACAAGCCCGGCGCCGGCGGCAATATCGGCGCCGCCTTTGTGGCGCGCGCCCAGCCCGACGGCTACACCTTCCTGCATACCGTCTCCAGCACCGTGGTGCAGAACCGGGTCCTCTACAATCATCTCGGTTTCGACCCCGACAAGGATTTCGTTCCGGTCGCCGCCACGCCGTCGGGCGAACTGCCGATGGCCGTGCACAAGTCAGTGCCGGTGGCCAACGTGAAGGAGTTCGTCGAGTTTGCGAAGAACAACAAGGTCAGCTTCGGCTCGTGGGCGCCGGGTTCGTCGGCGCACATCATCTGCACCAAGCTCAACGAGCTGTACGATCTGAAGATGGAGGTCGTGCACTATCGCGGCGAGACGCCGATGTGGCAGGACATCGCCTCGGGCTCGCTTCAGGTGGCGATCGGCAGCTACCAGGCATTGCGGCCGCTTCTGACCAGCGGCAGCATCCGCCTGATCGCCATGGCGGCGCCGCGGCGCAACGCCAAGATCCCCGACGTGCCGACCATGGCCGAGCAGGGCTTCACGCACAACGCCTTCAGCATCCACGGGTGGCTGGGCCTGTTCGCGCCCGCCCGCACACCGATGGATATCGTCAAGCGCATGTCGGCGCTGTGGGTCGAGGCCGCGGACTCCGAGGGCGGCCGGCGCATGTACGAAACCTTCGGCCTGCACGAGAAGCCGCTGAACCACGAGGAAATGGCGGCCGACTACGAGAAGCTGAAGGCGCGCATGATTCCGCTGGTCCGTGAGCTCGGAGTCAAGCTGGAGTAGCGTACGCCTATTGTTCAGCGCCTGCGAGCCGGGGAGACGCGAAGAAACGTGTCTTGCTCGATTGCTACGGCGTACCCGAGGACGTGGCGCGATGTGCCGACGTGCCGGACCGCGAGCGCCAATACGGCCGCCATGCGCTGCGCCGTTCCTGCTCGGCTAAACTGCGTGCGCTGTGGATGTTGAACGGATCGGATCGATCCATAGGATGAATAAGCGCTTGCCGGCCAACGGCGCGCAACGCGATCAGGGAGGAAACATCATGCGCTTCATTCGTCGACGGTCGCTGGTCAAGGGAACGGCGGCGCTGGCCGGAACCGGCATGGTGGCCTGGCCATCGATCGCCGGCGCCCAGGCGCCGTGGCCCAACAAGCCGATCACCATCGTCGTCAACTTCGCGCCCGGCGGTTTGACCGACGGCATCGCTCGCGTTTTCGCCGACTACGTTTCGAAGAAGCTCGGCCAACAGGTCATCGTCGACAACAAGCCGGGTGCCGGAGGAAACATCGGAGCCGCCTTGGTTTCCCGTGCTCCGAAGGACGGCCACACTTTCCTGCACACAGTATCCGGCACACTGGTCCAGAACCGCGTGCTGTACAGCAGCCTGGGTTTCGACCCCGATAAGGATTTCGTGCCGGTGTCGGCGACGTCGTCGGGCGAGTTGCCGGTGGTCGTGCACAAGTCGCTGCCGGTCAGCAATGTCAAGGA
>DATFGV010000023.1:0-3049 GCA_035249115.1 Vineibacter sp. | reverse complement strand
CCGCCATCTGGCCGGCGTCACCGACGCCGCGCTGGGCCGGCTGAAAGGGCCGGACGGCATGGCGCTGCCCGGCAAGTCATGGAGCGACGCCGAGAGCCTCGCCATGCTGGCCGACGGCGCACTGCTGGTCGGCTTCGAGCGCCGGCACCGCATCCTGCGCTATCCGCCGGGTGACGAACGGCGCGGCGGCGGACTGGCCGGCACGCCAACGCCGTTCCCGGCGCCGCCGGCACTGGCCCGGGCGCCGGCGAATGCCGGGCTGGAGGCGATGACCGCGCTGCCCGACGGACGGCTGTTTCTGCTGACCGAGGAGCTCACGACCATCGCCGGCACCACGACCGGCTGGGTCGGCGTGCTGCGCGGTGGCGCGCCGCAGTGGCGCCCGTTCCACTACCCTCTGCTCGAGGGCTTCCGGCCGACCGCCGCCGCCGCCCTGCCCGACGGCGACATCGTGGTGCTGGAGCGCAGCGCCGGCTTTCTCGGCGGCTTGCGCGTGCGGGTGATGCGCCTGCGAACAGCCGACCTTGCGCCGGACGCGGTGGTGCGCCCCGAGGAGCTGGCGCGGCTGGCGACGCCGATCGTCACCGAGAACCTCGAAGGCATCGCCGCTCGCCGCGGCCCCGGCGGCGAGACGTTGCTGTGGCTGGTCTCCGATGACAATTTCAGCCCCTGGCAGCAGAGCGTGCTGTTGCACTTTGTGCTGGGGGACTGAGCCGGGGACTAGCGTTCGGCGTCAGAGGATCGCCACCTCACTGGATTCGGACCATCACATCCAAGGGGGCGTTCGTTCAACTCTGCAGTATTAAAGTTATTTGTAACTAAAATTTCAATCATTCCATAAGTAGCGCCTAGAATTTAAACCGATCTCCGAGCTGCATCCTCAAATTGCTCTTGTCCCATGCTTCCTCAATTCGGTCAGCGTGAATCGTCATGCCTTCTGACGAAACGTCCGTAATGGGGGGTACAAGAGCAAGATCGACCTTGATGATCCATCCAGGAAAGCTTCGTGTGAGAATCTTCTGAAGGTTGGCAACAACGGACGGAGTGAAAATATCAATGTTATTGATACCTAGATACTGCGTGTTATTCCCAAGATTGTCTTCCAGCAAGTAGAAATCACCCTTACCGAATCCATCGTCGCGACCTACCTCGTCGAGATAGGAGCGTAGACGCCCATACAGACGTAACCATTCTTCCGCAGCATTGACATCCTCTTCCTCCGGGTCTTGCCATAGATCTTCGCGGCCTTTCCAACCACAAAATAGGAAACCAAGCGGGCCGCGCTGGTACGCGATGACAACCCAAGCCCAACCCACCTCCGATTCCGGAATATTCTGTCGAATCTGTTGGGCCCACCGACCCAAGCGCGAGATGGCGTCCACCTTCGCCATTGTTTCAGGCATCAAAACTACGAGTTGCGTCGGCACGCCTTCCCCGGCAGATCCGGCCGACAGAAAGTCAAACTCCAGGGCCTCTGAAGAACTTTTCAGCCAAGATTCCAGTTCATCAGTCACTTCGCCAACACTCCGCTGTAGATCAAAACTTTGAATTGCGTTCTTCGGCATTCCGTTTCGCGATGGTCCGTCATGCTCATGCTAGTGTCCCAATCACGCTCTGCAGGAACATCTCAGATGGAGTCTCCACCATTGCTGATCCGAAGGAACGGCGAAGTGTTACCTTGGCTAGGAATGAAGGAACAGCCAGACTTTCCACCTGCTTCAACACATCGTTAAGTACATTGAACTTGGCATCGGCAAAACTGCAGCGCCGGTCGGGCAGCGACGCTTTGCGTTGGCCGATAGATAGTTAAAATTTCAGCCTCCGGCGGCGAACCGTGCTATTGCACCTCGCGCTGGCGGATCGAACGCGTAGGAGCGGACCCGGACCATGGTTGTGATTGCCATCGCGGTGTTTCTAGGCGCGTTCCTGCTCTTTCTCGTCCAGCCCCTGATCGGCCGCATCATCGTGCCGTGGTTCGGCGGCGGCGCGCCGGTGTGGACCGCGTCGCTGGTGTTCTTCCAGACCGCGCTGCTGGCGGGCTACGGCTATGCCGCCTTCATCGTGCGGCGGCTGTCGCCGCGGGCCCAGGCCGGCACACATCTGGCGCTGCTGGCCGCCAGCCTGCTGACCATCCCGCTGTCGCCCGATCCGGCGTGGAAGCCGAGCGACGATGCGATGCCGGCGCCGCGCATCCTGGCGCTGCTCGCCACCAGCATCGGGCCGACCTACCTGCTGCTGGCCGCCGGCGGGCCGCTGCTGCAGGCCTGGCTGGCGCGGCGCGGCCAGGTGCCGTGGCGGCTGTTCGCGCTGTCCAACCTCGCCTCGCTCGCCGCGCTGATCGCCTACCCGTTCCTGATCGAGCCGTGGATCGGGCTCACGGCGCAGCGCTGGGTGTGGTCGCTGGCGTATGTCGGCTACGCCGCGATGGTCGGCGTACTGGCTTTGCAGGCGTGGCGCGAGGCGCCGGCGAAGATGGCGGTGAGCCTGTCGGCGGCGGCGAGCGATCCGGCCGCCGCGGTCGCTTCGAGCGAGGTCGCCGACGCCACGGCCGACTCAGGCGAGCGCGACGGCAAGCCCTGGCTGTGGATCACGCTGTCGGCGGTGCCGTCGGCGTTGCTGATCGCCGTCACAGAGTACCTGACGCGCGATGTGGCGCCGATGCCGCTGCTGTGGATCCCGCCGCTGGTGCTGTATCTCGCGACCTTCGTGATCTGGTTCGACGGCAACCTGCCCTACTACCGGCCAATGTGGCTGGCGTCGGCGGCGCTGGCGATCATCGCCATGGCGATGGCGATGACCACCGCCAACCTGACCTACAAGCTGGTGCCCAACCTGCTGATCTACTGCACCGGCCTGTTCCTGGTGACGCTGTTCTGCCACGGCGAGCTGGTGTCGCTGCGGCCGCCGCCGTCGCGGCTGGGCGGCTACTATTTGTCCATCGCCACCGGCGGCGCGATCGGCGGCGGCGTCATCGGCCTGCTGTTCCCGTCGGTGCTGCCCAACGCCTTCGACCTCGAGATCGCGCTGGTCGCGTCGGGAATGCTGATCG
>DATFGV010000022.1:0-13936 GCA_035249115.1 Vineibacter sp. | reverse complement strand
GGTATGATGTCGACGCGACGGTCGCGGTGCTCGAAGCCGCGGAAATCCCGGTCGATGCCATATGAATCGATGAAGCGGTTGTTCTCCGACAGCCACAGCGGCCCCAGATTGTTGACCTCGATGCCGATGGCGTGCTCGTTGATGTTGTTGCGGTAGCCGCTCCAGCCGCCCGCGCCGGCATGCATGGCGACCCGATTGAAGGGGACCGCCTGCCAGAGTTCGCCGCTGCGGTCGACGACGACATGCGACGACACGTGCTGCGAGTCCATGTCGGCGATGACTTGGCGTGCCGTGCCGATGCTGGTCGTGAAATGGACCATGATCACCGACGGGTTGTAGAGCTTGCCGCCGTAGTGCGCGCATTGCTTGAACAGCACGCCCGAACCGGTCAGCAGGCCGGACTTGGCGACGATGTCGAGGTCGCCGAAATCGTAGGGCGGGCCGATCACCACGTCATGGTGATGCGGGTGCATGTGGGCCTTGGCCGTATCCCAAGCCATGGCGGCCTCCGTTCAGGCGCCGCCGACGCGACCGTTGCCGCCGCGGGCAATGTCCATGCCCTGGCTGAGCAGCCGCTTCTGGCGGTTTTCGATCTCGGTCCCCTCGGTGCCGGTGGCGATCATGATGGCGCCCCACACGGCACGGCCGATCAGGTGCTTGGGCGGCGCCACCGCCGGGCAGTCGGCCGGCGCCATGCTGCCGCCGCTCCAGAAGGCGGCGACCGCCGCCCACGACGCCGGGGTCTGGTAGCCGGTCTCCTGCGCCTTGGCCATGGCGGCGCGGCGGTTGTCCTCCTCGGGCTTGAAGACCCAGGTTTCCGCCGCCGTCAGCGCCGCCAGATCGGCGTCTGGCAGCTTGTTGCCCCAGTCGACATAGGCGCGCGCCGCCAGGCAGGCCCACCACACGCCCTCGCGCGGCCGCAGGCCCTGCGCCAGCCAGCGGATCGCGTCGGACATCAGGCCGGCCTGGGTCAACGCGCTGAGAAAGGTATCGGGGCCGCGCGCGCCGGGCACCATGTCCTTCGCGGGATCCGTCAGCTCGCACAGCGCCGCGACGTCACCGACCGACTCCGTCACCAGTTTTACGAACGGCTGCGCCTGTTCCGCCATCGCCGCCTCCACCCACGTTCGCGTGTCGCCATGTTAGTTGATTTTGATTAACGGGGCTTGCAATACCAGCAGGCCGCTGGCCTTGACGTTGTGCATCGGCGCATCCGACGTGAGCACGCCGGAGGCCTTGATGTTGATAGTGACCGACTCGATCGTGATGTCGGTCGGCGTCATCGTGATCTTCGATTGGCCGCACACAATGGTGATTTTCTGGGTCACCGTCAGGGTGTCGGTCTTGTGGATCGTGACGTCGCGGTGGCCGACGATGTCTTCGGTCTGGTCGTTGCCGACGTCGAGCCTGTCGTTGTTGGTGACCTCGCGGCGCTGGTCCTTGGCGGCGTGCGTCCAAATCTCCTCGCTGCCGCCCTTGTCCTCGAAGCGCAGAACGTTGGACGACTCGCCGCTGTACTTGCCGCCGGCGCTGGCGCGGGTACGAAAGCCGCTCTGCGTCCAGTTGGCGGGCAGGCTCCAGGGGTAGGGGTTCTTTCCATTGTGGACAGAGCCGATGATGATCGGATTGTCGGGATCACCGTCCATGAACGAAACGATGACCTCGTCGTCGACCTGGGGAACGTACTGGAAGCCGAATTTCTTGCCGGCGAAGGGCTGCGCCACCCGCACCCAGCAGGAGTTTGCCTGCTGTCCGCGCGTGCCGGACCGGCTGTTGACCCAATGGAACTTCACCTTGACGGCGCCCTCCAGCGCCTTCTCGTCGCCATCGCCGCCGTCGCTGATCTGCGCCTGCGCGACAGTCACAATCGCGGTTTGCGTCCCGGCGATGACCGGCCGCGGCGTCTTGCGCTGCGGTCGTAACACGGTCGTCTTCTCCATGCAGGTGAAGCTGTTTGAGTACATCGGCGCGCCTTCGCCGCTGAGCTCCGTCGGATCGCTGGCGATGTGGTGGACACGCGCGACGACCCATTCGGCCGACGTGTCGTCGTACTTGTCCTCGAGCCTGAACGTACTGCCGGCGGAGAACCACCAGCAGAAACCGTGGCCGGTCGCCACGCTGCCGCCCACCTCGAGGGCCTCCATGCGCCGGCGGCTGTGCGTCGATTGCCGGCCATTGTCGGCGTGGGCGCCGGGGTAGTCGACCACGCCGATGCCGCCGGTCACACTCGGCAGCACCGAGTTGACCTTGTTGTTGGCCGCGCTGACCTTCTTGTAGCTGAAGTCATGCGTTTCCCATGAGTTGGGCAGGATGCGCTCGGCCAGCTCCCAGGTTTCGACCAGATAGTCCTGGTCTTCCTTGTGCCCCATGAACACCGTGCTCTTGAGCTGGGGATAGTGCGAGGTGGAGTCGGTGATGTAGAGGTCGTGCGCGTTCTGGCTCATGGTGTGGAAGTACAGGTAACCTTCCTCTTCCATCAGCCGGGAAACAAAGGTGAAGTCCGATTCCATGTATTGCACGCAGGTGTCCCACTTGCGACCGGGGTCACTGGGCATCGACCGCGGCTGGATGCCATGTTCGGCCAGCACCTGCTGGATGATGTCCTTGGTGAAGATCTTCTGAAAGATGCGGCACTCGGTTCCCTGGGACATCAGCCACATCTTGGGCACGATCTCGATCCGGTAACGGTAGTACACGTCACCGCTGTCGTAACCCCGGGTGCGGCCGTACATGGCGAAGTTCGAGACAATGCCGTGGAACCAGCGCTTGCCGCCCTCGCGATCGCTCAGGTAGACCTTGAGTGTCGCGTTCAGCAGTTGCGCGCGCGAGATGTTCTTGATGGGGGAGATGGCGTCCAGCTGGAAACGGAACAGCTCGTTGACCGCCTCGTCGCCGGTGAGGGACTGCCCGATCAGGGTGTCCGTACCGAGCGGCGAGTCGATGTGCAGAAACTTTCCGTCCTGCGTAATCCTGGGCATATCTGTTCCCCTTGACGGCGGAAGGGCTCCGCCGAGACGATAGCAGAAGTCTCCGCTGAACGGACCCATAGGTCAAGAAAAAAGCGAACAATCCCTCACTTTTGAGCCAGCTTAACCAAATGCGTACCTTCTCAACTCGGCTTCGACGTATCAACACGCTGTTGGCCGCGCTCTTCCTGTCGCTCGGCGCGCCTGGTGTTTCCTGGGCGCAGGCCCCGCAACCGGATCCGCCGCAAGTCAAACCGGCGCCGGCCGCCGCGCCCAAACCGGCGACGCCGCCGGCCGCGCCGACGCCACCATCCGACCTGCCGCCCGAGACCGCGGTCGAGGGATTCCGCTCCGCGCGGTTCGGCATGACCGAGGCGCAGGTCCGGGCGGCGATCAAGGCCGACTTCAAGGTCGCGGACGCCGCGATCAAGGCCGCCACCCATGCCGTGGAGCAGACCCGCTCCTTGCAGGTCACAGTGCGCGACCTGGTGGCGGTCGGCATCGAGGCCCAGGTCGCCTACGTCTTTGGATTCCGCTCCAAGAACCTGACCCAAGTCAACGTGTTGTGGAGCGCCGCCGACACCGCCGGGGCGGAGACCGTGCAAGCCATCGCCGGTGCGCTGCGTGACCTTTTCATCAGCCAGGGTCAGAGCGGCCGGTTCACCAAAGAGTCGATCGTTATCAACACCCGCGCCGCGGACGGCTCCATCGTCGTTTTTCGAGGCGCCGACGACAAGAAGCGCCTGGTGCAGGCGTTGTTTATCGCGGCGCAGACGGCGCCGGCGGCTCCAGGCGGCGCCCGCCAGATCGGCGCCCAGCTGCGCCTGATGTACATCGAGTCGCCGGACAATCTGGACGTCCAGCGACCCAAGTCCGGCCAGTTCTGAGCCATTCGGTGCCCGCTGCGACGGGCGCAAAACGGAACCGGCGCGGCCTTTGCGGCCGCGCCGGCTGGTGCTTTCCGCGCGAAGCGGGAACTTACACCTTCTTGGCCGTCTTCAGATCGTAACCGATCTTCAGGGCGTTCTCGAAGCCGCCTTCCGCCTTGCGCGCCTTGTAGGAGCACTCGATCTTGGCGAAGTTCAGCGACAGGCTCTCCATCGGCAGGTCCGAACCGCCGCTGCCGGAGTGCTGGAACGAGGTGACCAGCACGTCGGTCAGCTTGACGTTGTAGAACTCGTCGCTCGAGTCGCCGCGGCTGATGACGTACTTGAACTCCATCGACTTGAAGTGCTCGCCGATCCAGTGCTTCTGCTGCAGCGTGTTGGACGACTTGTCCATGAACTTCGTGAAGTGGACGTCCTGCATGATCACCTTGCCGCCGCCGCCGGCCGAACCGGTCTGCACGCCGACGTTGACCGAACTCGGGTTGCTGCTGCCCAATGACAGCGACTGCACCGAGATGTGCTGCTTGTACTTGTCATCGCTGACATCGCCGTCGCAGCCTTCAACCTTCAGATAGATATCCGACATCTTTGTCCTCCTTTAAGGGCCCCTCGGCCTCCAGACACACCGCCCGGTCTGTCCCCCGATCCCGCTGGCTCCCGGGCAGAGCCGCGTATCGTTTCGCCGAGGGACAAGCTCAAGATGAGCGATTACTCAATCATATACTCGAATCGCCCTTCTTTGTCCACCCCGACGTTGACCTTGTGGATAACTTTGCCGTCCGCCAAGGCGCCCAGGAAGTTGCTGGACAGCTCCGGCAGCAGCGTTCGTTGGATGATCTGCTCGATGTTGCGGGCGCCGGATGCGACCTCGGTGCATCGGGAGGCGATGGTGTCGACCATTGCATCAGCGTAAGTCATTGATGCCTTGTAGTTTTCCGCCACTCGCTTGACCACCCGCCCGAGCTGCAGGCGAACGATCTTTTTGATGGTCGGCTCGTCCAGGGGGTAGTAGGGCACCACCGTGATGCGGCCCAGGAAGGCCGGCTTGAAGCTCTTCAGCAACTCCGGGTGCAGCGCCTCGTTGAGCGCGTCAGGGTTGGGCCGGGTATCCGGATCGGCGCACAGCTTGGCGATCAGGTCGGTGCCGGCGTTCGACGTCAGGATGATGACGGTGTTCTTGAAATCGATGTCGCGGCCCTCGCCGTCGCGCAACATGCCCTTGTCGAACACCTGGTAGAACACATCCTGCACCCCGGGATGCGCCTTCTCGACCTCATCGAGCAGCACCACGGAGTAGGGGTGGCGGCGCACTGCCTCGGTAAGCACGCCGCCCTCACCATAGCCGACATAGCCCGGCGGGGAGCCGACCAGCATCGAGACTTTGTGCTCCTCCTTGAACTCGCTCATGTTGATGATGGTCAGCGCCTGGTCGCCGCCATACATCTCCTCGGCCAAGGTCAGCGCCGTCTCGGTCTTGCCGGTGCCTGAGGTGCCGGCGAGCATGAACACGCCCAGCGGCTTGCGCGGGTCCTGCATCCGCGCCCGGGCGGTGCGCATGCCCTTGGCGATCAGCTCCAGGGCATGGTCCTGGCCGATGACGCGCTGCGCCATCTTGTCCTTGAGGTTGAGCACGGTGCGGATTTGGTCGCCCAGCATCCGGCCGACCGGAATGCCGGTCCAGTCGGCGACGATCGCCGCCGCCGCCTGACCGTCGACCAGCGGCATGACCAGCGGCGTCTCGCCTTGCAGGCCCTTCAGTTCGGACCACTTGGCGTCGAGCGCCGCCTTCTTGGCCGGCCGCTCGGCCTCATTGAGCTCGCCCTCGAGATCGGCGCGCAGCTTGGTGACGTCGTCGACCAGGACTTTCTCCTTGGCCCAGCGCTCTTCCAGCGACTTCAGCTCCTCGCGCAGCTTGGCGAGCTCGACGTCACCCTCGGCGATGTCCTCGGCATGGTCGGCGCCGGCCTGCTGCTCGCGTCGCTGGATGCCCAGCAGCACGTCGAGCATCTCGATGCGGCGACGGGAATCCTCGACCGCAGCCGGCGTCGAGGCCTGGGCCATGGCGACCCGGGCGCAGGCGGTGTCGAGCACGCTGATCGCCTTGTCGGGCAGCTGCCGGCCGGCGATGTAGCGGTTCGACAGGCGCACCGCCTCCTGCACCGCCTCGTCCAGCACGCGCACCTTGTGGTGCTGCTCCATCACGTTAGCGACGCCGCGCAGCATCTCGATGCCGTTGCGCTCGTCGGGCTCCTCGACCTTGACCACCTGGAAGCGCCGAGTCAGCGCCGGGTCGCGCTCGAAGTACTTCTTGTACTCGGCCCAGGTGGTGGCCGCGATCGTACGCAGCTCGCCACGCGCCAGGGCCGGCTTCAGCAGGTTGGCGGCGTCGCCCTGGCCGGCCTGGCCGCCGGCGCCGATCATCATGTGCGCTTCGTCGATGAACATGATGATCGGCTGCGGCGACGCCTTGACGTCCTGCAGCACGCCGTTCAGGCGGTTCTCGAATTCGCCCTTCATGCCGGCGCCGGCCTGCAGCAGGCCGAGGTCGAGCACGCGGATGGCGCAGCCCTTGAGCTTGTCCGGCACGTCGTCGGCGGCGATCTTCAGCGCCAGGCCGTCGACCACCGATGTTTTTCCGACGCCGGCCTCGCCGGTGAGGATCGGGTTGTTTTGCCGGCGCCGCAACAGGATGTCGATGCACTGGCGGATCTCCGGATCGCGTCCCAGCACGGGATCGAGCTTGCCTCCCTTGGCGCGGGCGGTGAGGTCGGTGGTGTAAAGGTCGAGCGCGCCGCTCTGGCCTTTGCGGGGTGCGGCGCCGGCCGCGCCGGCGCCGGCCTGCACGTCCGACACCGCAGCCGCCGCCTTCGCTTCGCTCGAGCCATCGGTCGCCTGCTCGAAGTCGCGCGCCAGGGTTTCGACCGGGATCTTGGCCAATTGGGCCGATGCATTGCGGGCCGCAACCGACATGGCGTCATCGCTCAGTATCGCCACCAGCAGGTGACCCGAGCGCACCTCGTGCGCCTGCTTGTTGACCGAGGCGAAAACCCAGGCTTCGCGCGCCAGGTTGACGACCTGCGGCGACAAGCCCGGCGGCCGGCCGTTGCCGGTCTTGAAGCGCTCGATCGCCCGGTTCAGTTCGCCCGTCAGGCGACCAGGTTCGGCCTCATAGCGCGCCAAAATCTTGGTGAGGTCACCGTCTTTGATTTCCAGCAGTTTCAACAGCCAGTGCTCGATCTCCACGTTGTAGTTGGTTCGCGTCATGGTGAGCCCAGCGGCGTCTTCCAGCGCCTTGCGGCACGGCGCGTTGAGCTTGCTAACCAGTGATTTCAGATCGACGGCCATGGAACAATCTCCCCAGAGCATGGCGACAGGGCTGCGCCCGAAACGGCGCCGGCGAGGACACGCCACTTTGCGCGGCGCATGTCGCACCGATCAAATAGAACTGACAGTCATCCCCAGGCAGCGAGAATGGGCCGAATCCCGACAAAAGTCGAGGGGATGTTCACTTCTTTCCTGTGCGATATTGGCAACGATGCGCTCGCGGCGGCGGGACATCAACGTCGACACGCGCAACTGCGCCTTATTCCACAACTAACTCCGACATTCATTACGCGTTTTTCGGCAGCGCGTCGGCGGCAGAATGTCCGGCCACCCTGCTTCAGGCCGGTGGCGCCGCCGCCAGCGCCGACGTGACGGCTGCCGCCAAATCGGCCCGCCGATACGGCTTGTCCAGTACCGGGAACCGGTTTGCCGTTCCGTCGGCGACGCTACCGATGTTTCCCGAGGTCAGCAGCACACGCATCGTCGGCTGATGGCGCACGGCCATGTCGGCCAGCGCCGCGCCAGACAAGGTTCCCGGCATGCGCATGTCGGTGAAGAGCAGGTCAATCCGGCAGGCCGGATCGGTGATCACGCGCAACGCCTCGTCGGCGTTGCTTGCCTCGATCACGTCGAACCCCATGCGCCGGAGGTTTTGCGCGGCGATGCGCCGAATCGCTTCCTCGTCGTCAACCGCAAGGATCACCGGCCGGATCCCGGCCGTCGACGGGTCGGCGGCGGCCGTGCCCGTCACGTGCGGCTTCCGCGCCGCCCAACGGCGGACGCACGTTCATCGTCGACCGGCAATTGGTCGAGCACTGCTGCCATATCCAGAACCCCCCTTCGCCGACGGTGCGGCGTTAGGAAACCGCCCCTCCCGGCGCCTCGGCGCAAGCCGAAACCTTGTCCAATCCTTCCGACGTCAAATAGACCCACGATCGCCGGGCATCGCCCGGATCCTGCTCGCGGCGGAACAGGCCGGCGTCGATCATTTGCGACAACCGCCGCAGGGCGGTCGCGTGCGGCGCACCGGACGCCAGGCACAAAGCAGACACGTGGTAGGGCCGTTGCGTGCAATGTGCGTCGAACAGCTCGAGCAGCATGATCCAGCCGGGATCAATCTCGAACTGGGCGCCGAGGATCTTGCGTCGCCGCGAGATCGCGTCCAGTTCGCGCAGCACCCAGCCGCGCTTTGCGTCGGTCTCCTTGCGGCTTTCCGGTGGCGGCGCGGTCTCGCGCGACGGCGTCCGCGTCGGGGTGGTCTGCGGCAGCTCGACCAAGGTCCGGATGCGTCCGACCAGCTCGGCGATACGCAATGGCTTGGCGAAGAAATCGACGGCGCCCAGTCGCAGCGCCGAGACCGTCATGGGCACGTTGGCGCGGCCCGACATGAAGACGATGTGCGGCGCCGCCTGCTTGCGGTTGCGTACCGCCTTGGCGAACTCGAGGCCGCTGATCTCCGGCATCGCCACGTCGGTGAGGATGACGCGGATCGAGTCGTTCTTTTCCAGGGCCGCGATCGCCGGCGCGGCGCGCATGAAGGCGCAGCACGGGATCTTTTCGCGGGTGAAGATGTCGGCCAAGGCTTCGGTGGTCGCCCGGTCGTCGTCGACGACCATGACCAAGGGGTCTTGGACCCGCGGCACCGGCCGGTTGCCGCCGACGCCGTCGGAGGCCCGGGGTTCACTACTGACGGGGCTACTCATATTGGTCGCCAATCCCTGGCAGGTGATTGATTGTTCGAATACATACAATGGAGTGTCGTCGGATCGACCTGTACCATGCAGCAAATCCGTGTCGAAAGCTATGATTTCATTCTAGAAACCTCTTCCAGCATACAGAAAGATCGAGGAAACTGCCAGTCGCGCGTTGCCACCCGTGGGCCGGTTGTCAGCGGTCCCCAAGTGGCCGGGCCACCGCGACGGCTGCCCGCGAAAGCCACCTCGGAACGGTCATGGACAGACAAGGGCAGCACATCGGATCGGAACTCAGGGTCCTGCAGGAGGCCGTGGCGTCGGCCGTTCACGAGTTGTCCCAACCCCTGAACGTCGTGAACCTGCTGGCCGACAACGTCCTGGACGATGTTGCGAGCCTGCAGGAAACGGCGGGTGGCGATGGCGAGCTGATTGCCGACCTGCGGCGGCGGATCGAGTCGATCGTCGAGCAGGCGGCCAAGGCCTCCGATATCACCCGCTGGGTCCGCGCATTCGCGGTCGGTATTGGTGGCGAGCCGACCGATTTCGACCCGGATGCGGTGATCGAGCGGATCGCAGGCATCTTCAGCAACGACCTGCGGGTGGCTGGCGTCGAGCTTGCGGTCGCGCCAGCCCCGGGAACCCGGTGGGCCATGGGCGACGAGGCGTTGTTCGGCTTTGCGTTGACGGAAGTCGTCATGTGGCTCACGCGCACGTTGGCGGAACCCGCCGAGGGTGCGCCGGCGGATGGCTCGCCGGCACGCCGAATCCGCATCGACTGCGTCGATTCCGGCGACCCACGGGTGCTGAGCGTACTGGTGAGGGGCGGCGCGGTGGCAGGCTGGCGCGACGCCGGTGACAGCGCGAGCGGCGCCACGGGTGACGGCGTGCCGCTTCCGTCGTCGCTGCCGCTGCTGGCCATGTTGGGGCGTACGGCCGCCAGCGGGGCCACCCTGTCGAAGCTTGCGGGTGGCGCAATGCGGTTCCGCCTGTCGCTGCCGATGTCCGACTTGCCGGCGGACGGCTCGCTGGGCGGCCTACGGTAACGCTGCTGCCTGCTGGGCACCGGATACCGACCGGCGAACAGCGTCCAATTTGGACGGAATCGTGCGATTACGTCCCCTTAACGGCCGATCTGGGTGCTACCAATTTCTTGACGCTGCGCCTTGTGTCTGCGGGCCGGTAGAAGCCAACGCGATCTCGGGCGGCGTCAGGTGCGATCCGGGGGTAATCGTGTCCGCCAGCCGTTTGGGGAAAGGCCGGCGCGGCGCAACACCAGCGCGACGTGATGCGAACCGGTTCGGGCCCAACGCTGTGCCAGGCGTGGCCGGTGTCGTGCGGGTTGGAGCGGGGATATGGCGGGTTCGACGAGTTGGATGTCCAATCGACCGGCGGTCGGCGGGCGGCCGGAGCAGCGCCACGGACCGGATGGTGGGGACCATTTCGTCCTGATTGTCGACGACGACGATCTGGTGCGCAGTGGCGCGACCCGCTGCCTCGAGCGCTTGGGCTATCGCACGGCCGCCGCTAGTGACGCGGACAAGGCCCTGGAGATGCTGCGCTCCGGCGAAGTGCGGGCCGACCTGCTGTTCACCGATATTCGCATGCCCGGCACGATCGACGGCGTCGACCTGGCACAGATCGTCCGTCGCGAGTTTCCCGAGATCGCCATCCTGCTGACCACCGGATTCGCCGGCAATCGGCCGCAGCCGCCTGACACCCGCATTCTCTACAAGCCGTACAAGATCGCCGATCTCGATCACGCGGTTCGCGACAGCTTGGCGGGACACGATCGGCCGGCCTGAACCCGGCGCTGCGGTCCGGCCTTTCGCGCGGCGCGACCGTCGGCGCTCGCGCGCCTAGTGCATGACCCGAAGACGCAGGGGGGCAACCGGCGCTGGCGCCGGCGCGATGTCGGCTGCCGGCGCAAGCATCGCCGCCAGCGACGCGATATCCAGCCGCGACGTGGCGCTGAGCGCGGAGCGGATGAACTGGGCCAGCGACGCCAGCTGAACGGGGATACGCACGACGGCCACCAGCAGCCGGCCATTGCTGTAGATCTCGTCCCTGGCACCGGGCGAATCGGACAGCAAGACGACCATCGGCGGCTCGACCGCCTCCTGCAATGCGTGGAACAGGGCAATCCCGGTCGAACCGGGCCGGCAGATCACGATGCGCGCCCGCACGTCGTCGATCAATCGCATCACCGACGTGTCCGAGGCGCCGTAGGCGGCCACGTCATGCGCCCGCAGCCAATCGACGATCTCGCCGCAACCGGCGTTGCTGTCGTCGACGACGACCACGGCGTTACTGGACATGCGGAAATCTCCCCCAACCAACTCGATACTGAACTCGATGCTGATCTAGACTTGATGCACGCTGGTGCTCAATCGACTTCCGATCCGCAACGGACCGGCCGACTGCCCACCTGGCGGATAAAGGCCCAGACGGCACCGACGCGCGGCGTCGCGTCGTCGTGGCGCCCGGCGCCAGAACGGCGTGCGACCGAAGCGAATAGTCCTGGCCGGCGGCGCTTCGCTGCAGGGCGGAAGCCGTCGCCGGCATCGGCAAGCTCGCGCGACGAATGCGGAGGTCGCGGCCTAGTGCAGGACGCGCGGCTGATGGCTGACGTGGAACAGGAGGTTGTGCGACGGCGCTCCGGTCTCGGCCGGCAGGTCGATGCCGTCCAGCTTGGCGGAGACGGCCAGCGCGGTGCTGATGAACTGGCTGAGCGCCGACATACGCACCGGCGCGCGCACCAGGGCGATGACGGTCAATCCGTCGAAGTAGACATCGTCGTGAACCAGCGGATCCTCCGACAGGACAACCACCATCGGCGGTTCCGGTAGCTCGCGCACGGCATGGCAGAAGGCGACACCATCGGGACCATCGCCGCAGACCACAACGCGGGGCTTCAACTCGCGCACCATCTCAAGCGCGGTCGGATCGGACGTGCCGTACGCCTTGACGTCTTCCGCCTCGAGCCACCGCAGGACATCTCCGGCCCTGAACGTTTCGTCGGTGGCAACCACGACGGCATTCCGGCGCATTCATTTCCTCCACGACGTGGTGGACCCCATCTAGAAGCTGCCCCGTTGCGGCTCAATCGACATCGCATCCGAAGCGGACACGTCGGACCGCCAACGTTGATTCCGCTGAACTGGCGCTGTTGCTGCGCGCTCGCCGCCACGGCATCAGGCGCCAGTGAGTGCCATCGGCACGCCGGAGTTGCGCAGAAGTCGCTTTAGCCCGCCGCCGCAAAGTCGTGTCGTACCGCTGGAAATTCGCTCCTGCTCCCTGATCCGTCCGTCGAGGCCTGGGTGCCCGACGGCGCTCCGAGCCGCTGCCCGCGGGTCGTGTCCAAAGAAAATGCCCGGTGGCGAAACCACCGGGCGAGGGGATGGGAATGCTCAGCGGATAGGGATGGGTCGCAAACTGAGCAAACGGACTATGTCGTCAATTTAGTTGCATGACCATGCAAGTAGTGTCCGGACTGGATGTATCGCCACCCGCACCGGCAGCGCGAAAAAAATGACCCGGTGGGGGGAACCACCGGGTCTGGGGATGGGAATGCTCAGGGAAGGAAGGATCAAAATCTGAGCGAGCCGATCATCGCCCGAACGTCCGGGCGCGACAACAAAAGTCGAGTCCGAACTGAACGCAGAAATCGGGCGTGTTCCAGACGTCGAGGGAACCGCATCCGCAGCCAAGGCGACGGCCGAGGCGCCGCCGTGGCGTGCTAGGGTGAATCGCAAGCTTCTTGGTGAGGAGACGTCCGATGGTTGGCACCGCCAAGCCGCCCTTCCGCGCCGACCATGTCGGCAGCCTGCTGCGGCCCAGGGCACTGCTGCAGGCGAGAGACGACCGAATGGCCGGCCGCATCACCGCCGCCGACCTGCGCGCCGTCGAGGACCAGGCGATTCGCGATGCGGTCAAGTTGCAGCAGGAGGTCGGTCTGCAGGCGGTCACCGACGGCGAATTCCGTCGCGCCTCCTGGCACATGGACTACCTCTACCAGGTCGGCGGCGTCACCAAGACGCAGGATAATCTCAAGGTCCGGTTCCACAATGAGCAGGGTGACATCGAGTTCACGCCGGCGGCGCTGCGTGTCACCGCCAAGCTGAAGCTTGAGAAGTGCATCTTCGGCGAGGATTTCAAGTTCCTGCAATCGGTGGCCGCCGCGACGCCCAAGCTGACGATCCCGTCGCCCAGCATGATGCACTATCGCGGCGGCCGGGCCGCGATCGACGCCTCGATCTATCCGCAATTGGAAGCGTTCTGGGCCGACCTCTCCAAGGTCTATGCCGAAGAGATCGCGGCGCTGGCCAAGCTGGGTTGTACCTACCTGCAGCTCGACGATACCAGCCTCGCGTACCTGAATGATCCAACACAACGCGACCAGATTCGCCAGATGGGCGGCGACGGCGAGCATCAGCACGAAATCTATATCCGCTTGATCAACGGTGCGCTCGCCAACCGGCCGGCCGGCATGACGATCTGCACCCACATGTGCCGCGGCAACTTCCGCTCGTCGTGGGTCGCTTCCGGCGGCTACGACTATGTCGCCGAGGCGCTGTTCGGCCAGCTCGCCGTCGACGGCTACTTCATGGAGTACGATGACGCCCGCTCCGGCGGCTTCGAGCCGCTGCGCTTCGTGCCCAAGGGCAAGATGGTGATCCTCGGACTGGTGACCACCAAGAAGGGCGTGCTCGAGAAGAAGGATGACCTCAAGCGCCGGATCGACGAAGCGGCGAAGTTCGTGCCGCTGGAGCAACTCTGCCTCAGCCCGCAATGCGGCTTCTCCTCGACGGTGGACGGCAACGCGCTGACCATCGACGAGCAGGTCGCCAAGCTGCGGCTGGTGGTCGAAACGGCGCGCGAAGTCTGGGGTTAGGCCAGTCGTACCGACCGTCAATCGACGAGCGACCAACTGAGGGCGGCGCCGCTCAGGCGGCGCTCGCCGAGATGTCCGCGGCGCGCTGCAACACCGCCGCGCTGAGCGGCCCCTTGGCGACGGCGGCGGCGGCGGCCTCCAATTCGTCCAGGCTGGCGGTGCCGACCAGCATGG
>DATFGV010000021.1:0-4371 GCA_035249115.1 Vineibacter sp. | reverse complement strand
AAGGATCTATTGAGCCGTGCAATCGCACGAACGATCGATTGGACATGCGCAATCGATGGCTCCGTACGGGCCGACGGTTCAATGGATCCTTCGCTTCGCTCAGGATGACATGAGCCATAACCGATTGCGCCGACGTGATTGCGCGAGACCGCGACGTAAACGCATGCCTTTCGGCGCCGCGGCGCGGCGGTGTAGTGTCGATGCATCGAGGTGTGGAGGAAGCGATGGCGGACAAGCTGCTGCTGGTGGGCTGCGGCAAGATGGGCGGCGCGATGCTCGAGGGCTGGCTGGAGCAGGGCTTGCAGCCGGCCGACCTCGCGGTCATCGAGCCCGGCGAGGCCAACCGGCCCAAGGTCGCGGGCGCGACCATCGTCGCGGCGGTCGATTCGGTGCCGGCAACCTTCGCGCCCGACATCGTCGTCCTGGCCGTCAAGCCGCAGACCATGGCCGAGGTGTTGCCCGGCCTGCGGCGCTTCGTCGGCGACGGCACGACCTTCTTGTCGATCGCCGCCGGCAAGACGATCGCCACCTTCCGCGCCGGGCTGGGCGATCAGGCGCGCATCGTGCGCGCCATGCCCAACACGCCGGCGGCGGTGCGCCGCGGCGTGACGGTGTGCGTCGCCGGCCCGGGTGTCGCGGCGGACGCCAAGGCGCGTTGCGGCGCGTTGTTGTCGGCGGTTGGCGAGGTGCTGTGGACCGACGATGAAGGGCAGATGGACGCGGTCACCGCCGTCTCCGGCAGCGGGCCGGCCTACGTGTTCCTGCTGGTCGAGGCGATGGCGGCGGCCGGGATCAAGGCCGGCCTGCCGGCCGACATGGCGATGACCCTGGCGCGCGGCACGGTGGCGGGCTCGGGTGAGTTGCTGCGGCGCTCGGCCGAGCCGGCGGCGCAGCTGCGGATCAACGTGACGTCGCCCGGCGGCACCACGGCCGAGGCGCTAAAGGTGCTGATGTCCGACATCGGCGTGCAGCCGCTGTTCGACACCGCCATCGCGGCGGCGACGCGGCGGTCGCGGGAGCTGGCGGGGTAGGGGGTGTTTTTTTGATGCTGGTTTCACCTTGCGGCGATCAAATATCGTCCGGAAGCGAAAGAGAGACTGGAACGCTGACCCATGAAACTGGATGACGCAGAAGTTAAGTACCTACAGGAGAAATTTCGAGATCTGCTCAATTGGCAATCAGCAGATATGTTTGAACCGATCGATCCGCTGACTTGGGTCGAACCAAGTGGCGACAACTTGCTGCACGTCGCGGCAATGCGCGCCGATTCATCGAGCGTCGAGCTGTTGCTTAAGGCAGGGATGGAGGTGAACAAACCGGGCGATATGGGCTACACAGCCTTGCACTATGCGTATTGGAAAAAAGAAACTGACGAACTCATGAGAGAAAGAGACGCCGTGATTGAATTGCTGTTGAAGTATGGCGCCTCAACAGACGTTAGAAATGAGTTCGGGCGCACCCCTGTGGAGTCCGGTGACATCTGACGCTGCCCGGCTTGCTCTTCGAGAACGTCCTCAATTGATGGGGCCAGGTCACGCCGGAACGAAGGGTTGCTGTAGACGGACGGCCCATTAACCGGTCCGCTGGCTGCCATAGGGACCTGCATATCTGGCATTGGTGTTGGTGGCGGCGATCTCCACGCTGTCGCCGACCCACGATGGGCCCGAGCGGGACGGCATCCACTTGCCGCGCATGGGCGGTAAATAACCTCTGTCGCGCGGGAAAAACCTAGATTCTATGGGCGTTGGATCGACGTCGTTACTTTCCGAACCGGGGTCGACGATGAACCGCTGGTGCCAGCTGGACGGCGACCCGACGCCGACGTGACCTGGAACCAACACCTTGCGCCTCAAGGAAAGCGTGAGGGTAGCGATGGTCTGTCGGCCATATACCAGCACGCCGCCTGCAAAATGCCAAACCCAAGTTACCGCCTACGGGCGGTAAATAACCCCGGCTGTGAATGATAAATGTCGATGGTATAGACATTAAATCGTCGACGTTTCTTTCCGGGGCGCCGTTAGCTTTCCCTCGATCGGCCGTGCTCGGACGGTTGACAATGGTCCAGTGTCATAGTAATTATACATCATTGTGTCCTGCGGGATGGGCCGGGCCGATGCGCGACGAGAGGCTGGCATGATGGCCACACGATCGCCATGTCGGGTACGCGGACCGGGCGGCGGCTTGTAGGCGAGGGTCAGGTGATGGCGGAACGGCAGGCAGTCATCGAGGCATTCCTGAAGCTGCTGGCCGAAAAGGGCTGGCACGGCTTCGCGCTGCGCGATGTCGCCGAGGCTGCCAGTGTCGGCTTGGCCGAGCTCTATGACGTGTTTCCGTCGCGCGTGGCGTTGATCGAGGGCTTCATGTCGGACCTCGACCGCCAGGTTCTGGCCGGCACGACGCCGTCACAGGATCCCGACGAGACGGTGCGCGACCGGCTGTTCGACACCTTGATGCGACGCTACGACGCGATGCGACCGCACCGCGAAGCCGTCGCCGCCCTGGCCGAAGGCCTGGCGCGCGATCCGGTGGTGGTCCTGGCCTTGAGCCGGGCGATGGACCGTTCGATGGCGGCGGTGCTGGAGGCGAGCGGGGTGCAGGCCGAAGGTTGGCGTGGTGCATTGCGGCAGAAAGCGCTGGCTGCCATGCATCTGGCCGTCCTGCGGGTCTGGCTGAACGACGACAGCGCCGATCAGTCAAAGACCATGGCGGCGCTCGACCATCGCCTCAAAAGGGTCGAACGGTGGGCGCAAGCTTTTGACAGGGTTGGGAAATCAGCGCGCAGATGGCGGCCGGGCCGGGAGGCAGCGGCCCCATCCTCCGACGCCACCAGCGAGGGGCCGCCGGCCTAGGCTGCAGCGCCTCGGTTTCAGGTCACCAAAGTCACTGTTTTTGCACTGCACAAGGCCTCTTGACTTTCGGCAGCGCAGCATACATCTTCTCGTTATGTTGCAGTGCACAATCAAACGATGCACAGCGACCCGGATGCAATCGGCGCTCAGCCGTCGCCCCCGGCAGTTGAGCGTCTGACCACAGCGAACCCGCAGGAGACCCGATCATGGCTACCCCGACCTTCCCGTCCTTCAAATTCCCGTTTGGCGACGTCGATTTCACCAAGGCGTTCGGCGAGTTCAAGATGCCGACGTTCGGCGACTTCAAGATGCCGATGTTCAACGTCGAGGCGCTCGTCGAGGCGCAGCGCAAGAACGTCGCCGCCCTGACCACCGCCAACCAGACCGCGTTCGAGGCCATCAAGTCGGCCGCCCAGCGCCAGGCCGACATGTTCAAGGCCGCCGGCGAGGAGTTCTCGAAGGCTGCCAGCGACGTGATGTCGGCGCCGACCTTCGAGGAGAAGGCCGTCAAGCAGGCCGAGGTCGCCAAGAAGGCCTATGAGAGCGCGGTCGCCAACTTCCGCGAGCTCTCCGAGATCGTCGGCAAGGGCAACGCCGAGGCCGTCGACGTCGTCAACAAGCGCATCACCGAGGCGCTGGACGAGTTCAAGGCGAGCATCGCCAAGAAGCACTAAGCGCCGCGCGCTCAAGCGCTGGCGTCGGCAAGCCGGTCCGAACCTCCCTCGGCCGTACCGGAACATCGGGGCCGCTCGCGAGAGCGGCCCTCTCTTTTTGCCGGCACGTCAGGCTTTGCAAGACGACTCGAGGTCGGCTAGATCGCCTGCCGCGCCGCGGCGGCGCGTGTCGAGGAGGACAGGTCTGTGGGTGACAGCGAGGCCGCGGCGCCACGCGCGACAATCGCGTTCGACGACTTCGACAAAGTCGACATCCGCGTCGGCACGGTGGTCGAGACACGGCCGTTCGAGGGCGCGCGCAAACCGGCGATCCAGCTGTGGGTCGATTTCGGGCCGGCGATCGGCGTGCGCAAGAGCTCGGCGCAGCTCACCAAGCACTACACGCCGGCATGCCTGATCGGCCGCCAGGTCGCGGCGGTGGTGAATTTCCCGCCGCGCCAGATCGGCAGGTTCATGTCGGAAGTGCTGGTGCTGGGGTTTCCCGACGCCGAGGGCGGCGTGGTCCTGTTCGCGCCCGACCAGGTGGTGCCGAACGGCGGCAAGCTGTTCTGAGCCGGTGACGCGCGGCAGGCTCGCGGCCGTGTGAGTTGTGGTGCGGGCGCCGCGTTCTTAACTCGGGGACACACAGCTCCGGGTTGTGGGAGACCGGCATGTCCTTTCTCGCTCGCCTTGTCATTGTCCTTGGCGCCGTTGTGGTTTTGGGCGCCTGCACGACATCGTCCGACCGTCCGTCCGACGGGCGGTGGTACCTGCAGCCGCCGACAGACTACTAAGCGACGAACAGCGCTGCGGCGCCGGTCAGAGCGGCAGGCGCAGGCGGGCGCGCAGGCCGCCGAGCGGCGATTGCT
>DATFGV010000020.1:0-15249 GCA_035249115.1 Vineibacter sp. | reverse complement strand
GCCTGCAGTAGTGCGCCTCATACTGCACGCATTGGCATCGTCAGTTACGCCTGCAAACACGGCAATCGCCGCGCATACAGCTAGCCAACCACGCATCACTTTCCCTCCCAATCCCACTCCAGCTCGAACGCATCGCCCTTGGCCTTGATCCTTGCCGCATGCGGCGGCGCGAAATGCGCCGGCATCAAGAGCGCGCCGGTCTCGGCGCAATGCGCCAGCAGGTCGTGCCGCGTCTGGCGCGCGCGCTCGCGATCGATGCAAAAGCGGCTGTTCCAGCGCCACAGCGGTACCTGCACCGGGTTGTGCAGCGCGTCGCCCGAAAACATCGCGCGCCGGTCCTTCGATGCCAGGTCGACGCGCACATGGCCCGGTGTGTGGCCATCGGCGGCACGCACCGTCAGGCAATCGTCGCACTGGTGGCCGTCGTCGACCATCACCGCCTTGCCGGTCTCGACCACCGGCAGCACCGAGTCGTTGTAGGTGTTGCGCTCGTATTCCGGCGCGTCTTCCTGCTTGGCGATCGCCGCCCAGTGCGTGTGATCGGTACGCGACATCACATACTTGGCGTTAGGGAAGGTCGGCACCCAGCGGCCGTTCTCCAGCTTCGTATTCCAGCCGACATGATCGACGTGCAGATGGGTGCACATCACGAAGTCGACCTGCTCGGGCCGCGCGCCGGCGGCGGCCAGGCGGTCAAGCCAGGGCGTGTCCAGCATGTCGAAGCGCGGCATGCCCGGCCGCTTCTTGTGATTGCCGCTGCACGAGTCGATCAGGATGGTGTGCCTGTCGGTCTGCACCAGCCAGCTGTGGATGCTGCTCACCAGCTTGCCGCTGGGCGGATCGAAGTAGCGCGGCGCCAGCCAGGGCTCGTGCGCCTTGAACGTCGCGGCGTCGAACTCCGGGAAGAACTGGTCCGCCGGGAAGCCCGGCCCCATCATCTCCTCGATACGAGTCACCTTCACCGTGCCGATCATCCGCTGCTGCATGGCGTGCCTCCCGAAGGCGATCTTATGCGCAGCCTAGCGCATCGGCCGTGGCGGCCAACACCCAATCCTTCCCCCGGAGGGGCGGGGCTATCGCATATGCCGTTGCTGGGCGGACTCTGTCATCCTGAGCGAAGCGAAGGATCTCTTGAACAGCGGGCTCGTACGGGCCCATGAATGACGCTCATGCGCCATTTTGGCGCGTCCGTGCGTTGCTACGGTTTCAATAGATCCTTCGTTTCGCTCAGGATGACAAATCGCATATGCGAATCCCTTGCCCCGCTCCGCGGGTCGAGGTGGCATGGGACGCAATCCTGCCGCGCCCGGGCGGGGTTCAAGAGAGGGCACGGGCCGCGTATGATCGCCGGCAACGATTGCGGAGGACACCGACATGGCGCGCCAGGATTTCGACCGGCTGGTCGATACGCGCAACGGGCTGATCAGCCGCGAGGTGTTTTTCGACAAGGAGCTGTTCCAGCAGGAGTTGGAGACGGTGTTCGCTCGCGCCTGGCTGTTCGTCGGCCACGAGAGCCTGATCCCCAACCCGGGCGACTACTTCGTGTCGCGGATGGGGGCGGAGTCGGTGATCCTATGCCGCGATCGGACCGGGCAGATCCACGTCTTCCTCAACACCTGCCGCCACCGCGGCATGAAGGTCTGCCTGTACGACGAGGGCAACGCCACGACCTTCACCTGCCCCTACCACCACTGGAGCTACGGCACCGACGGCAAGCTGGTCGGCGTGCCGCAGTTCGAGCAGCTCTACGCCGGCGCCTTGGATCGCGAGAAATGGTCGCTGATCGAGGTGGCGCAGATGGCCAACTACAAGGGCACGATCTGGGCCACCTGGGACAAGAGCGCGCCGCCGTTCCTGGAGTATCTCGGCGGCGCCAAAGAGCATCTCGACCTGGCGCTGGATACGCGCGACGGCCGCGAGGGCGGCTCGGTGGCGTTCCTCGGCGTGCACAAGTGGATCATCCCCTGCAACTGGAAACTGCCGGCCGAGAACTTCTCCGGCGACACCTACCACAACCCCAGCCACCGCTCGGTCGACATGATCGGCATCGGCCCCAGCGCCAAGTCGGGCGTGAAGGGCCGCCGCGACGACGAGCTGAAGGGCGCGCAGCACGTCTGGGTGAGTTTCCCGGCCGGCCACGGCATCCACAGCGCGATTCAGCCGTCGATGCTGCCCTACGCCGAGGCCTTCAAGGACGATCCCGAGATCGAGGCCTATTTCCGCCACTGCTATGAGGAACGCCAGCGCCGCCTGGGCGAGAAGTCGCGCCTGCTGCCGTTCGTCGGCACGATCTTTCCCAACAGCTCGTTCCACGGCCGCCAGCCGCGCTCGCTCTGCATGTGGCATCCGCACGGCCCGGAATCGACCGAGGTGTGGCGCATCTTCCTGATCGACGCCGACGCGCCGGAGCGGGTGAAGGACCTGATGCGCCGCTTCTACATGCGCTACGCCGGTCCGGCCGGCATGACCGAGCAGGACGACATGGAGAACTGGAACTACGCCACGGCCGGTGCCCGCGGCGTCATCGCCCGGCGCTATCCCTTCAACTACCAACAGTCGATGGGCGCCTGGAAAGAGGACGATCCCGTCCCCGGCCATGTCAGTGTTCAGGTCACCGAGGAGAATTCGCGCCGCTTCTACGCCCGCTGGGCCGACTACCTCGCCGGCCGCGACTGGGAAGTGCTGATGGGCCGCAGCGCCGCCGCCGCCCGCCGCGCCGCGGCGGAGTGATGGGGGTCTTAGAGTTTAGTGCTCCCCCACGCAGTGGGGGAGGTGGCCGAAGGCCGGAGGGGGAGCCAACGTGGTCTATATTACGAAGACCACGTCGGCTCCCCTCCGCCCCTTCGGAGCACCTCCCCAACTTCGTTGGGGAGGACTCTTGGCTGCACATCAAAGCCCCATGCGGCTTCGTTGCGCTTCGAGGGCATGCAATGGATTCCGCGTGATCGACAGTACAAATCCACCGCGCCTGTCGCGCGACCTCGCCTTCTTCGCGCTGAAGCAGGAGATCGAGGACGTCCTCTACGAGGAGGCCGAGCTGCTCGACCAGCGGCGCTATGACGACTGGCTGGCGATGCTGGCCGACGACCTCGTCTACTACATGCCGATGCGGCGCAACGTGAAGGCGGGCGAGCACGGGGCGCGCGAGAATACCCGCGAAGGCCGCGACATCTCGTGGTTCGACGAGGACAAGTGGACCTTGGCCAAGCGCTGCGAGCAGATCGCCACCGGCGTGCACTGGGCCGAGGAGCCGCTGTCGCGCGTCTGCCACATGGTGAGCAACGTGCAGCTGCTGGCGGCGACACCATCGGTGGCGGCGGCGCGCGAGGTCACCGTCCGCTGCCGCTTCCTGGTCTACCAGAACCGGGTCGAGACCGAGACCTACTTCTTCGTCGGCAAGCGCACCGACACCCTGCGCAAGGCGGGCGATCACTGGCAACTGGCGCGGCGCGAGATCATCCTCGACCAGAACGTGCTGCTGGCCAAGAACCTCACGGTGTTCTTCTGAGCTCGGGTGCGGTGCGCGCACCGGGGCGGAGCGATCGACGCGGCGGCGCGGCAACGTCACGCTGGTGGATCGCAATCGCAATCGCGCTGGTTGCGATCCCCGTCGCCGCAGGGCCGGCGGCGGCCGATCCGCGTGTCCTCGGCACGTGGTCGACCCAGGCGGACAAGGCGCGCATCGCCCTGGCAGCCTGTCCGAACGATCCGGCACTGCTGTGCGGCCGGATCGCCTGGCTCGCCAATCCGGTGGGCGCCGACGGCGCACCGCTGCGCGACGGCCGGAACCGGGACGCGGCCCTGCGGGTGAGGCCGTTGCTCGGCGTCGAAATCGTCAGTGGCTTGCGCGCCGCCGAGCCCGGGCGCTGGCGGGGCGGGACGGTCTATGATCCCGAACGGGGCCGGGCCTTCGACGCCCAACTGCGGTTGACCGGACCTGACACGCTCGAGGTCAAGGGGTGCGTCCTGCTGTTCTGCGAGGCGCAGACCTGGCGGCGGGTGGACCCTGGAGGCCCGCGCCCAAGGTGATGTCGCGGGGATAATCGGGCGTGGCCCGCCGCCATCCACCGCCTGATCTGTTGCCGCTGACGGCGATTGGTATACATTGGCCCGGCTCGTCAGCGGCGCTCGCTACGAGCGCCGTATCAACCGCTTGCGGAATTCTGTGCCGGTGCCGCTCGACCTTCGCCGACGCATCACCCGACCTCAGCTCATTCCGTCCCGCATCCCGCCGTGTTCCGCCCGCCGTCGCCGGCGGACCGGGTCGCGTCTGCGCGGCGAGACCTGACATGACGTCGCGCGCCACCGCCATCCGCCTGAACGTCGGCTTGAGCCTGGCCGTCCTGGCCGTTGCCGTAACGGCGCATTTGGTCGTGCCGCTGGTGGTGCTGCCCTATTCCGGCGTGGCCGCCGCCGCGCTGCTGGGCGTGGCAGTGCTCTTGATGCCGCTGCATGGCGCGCTGCTGCACGAGGCGGTGCATGGACGGCTGCTGGCGGGCGAGCGTGCCAACCGTTTGATCGGCCGGCTGCTGGCCGTGACGGGCGGGGTCGGCTTCGAGATCGTGCGCTACGGCCATCTCGCACACCACCGCTACAACCGGCATGCGCTCGACCGGCCCGACGTGCTGGAAGGCGACCGCCCCCTGGCGGCGCGGATCGGCTACTACTTCGGCCTGCTGGGCGGCATCTATCTGGTGGAAGTGGCGTCGACCCTGCTCAGCCTGCTGCCGCGATGGGTATTGATCCCCCGGATTGGCCGCCTGGCGGCCAGCGGCGAGGCGTCGGTGGTCGCGGTCATCGACGGCATGCAACGCGCCGTCGGCGACGTCCGCCTGGATCGGGCCCGCATCGATTGCCTGTGCATGCTGGCGCTCTATGGCGTCGCCTTCTGGCTCTACGGCACCGCGTGGCCGCTGTTGCTGGCGCTGATCGCGGCGCGGGCGCTGATCGTGTCGGTGCTCGACAACGCACCGCACTACGGCACGCCGCTGGGCACCAACGCGCCGGTCTACAATCTGCGTCTGCCGCGCTGGGCGGCGTTGCTGATCCTGAACCAGAACCTGCACGGCACGCATCACCGCCGTCCCGGCATCCCCTGGCAGGCGCTGCCGGGCGCCTTCGCGGCCGGTGACAAAGGTTATGACAGCGCCTATGCCACCGCCGTCCTGCGCCAGTTCCGCGGTCCGCGTCCGGCGGCGCCGGCCATCGTGCCGGCAGAAGTGACGGCCTGAGGCCCCGACAGGGGAGGGCGACGTCGCCGCTGCCCGCGAGATCACAGGACGTGGGCGGCGTCATGCCGGCGACAAGCAAATTGGTTGGTGAGGGACCCGGTGATCCGGGTGGCGGGCTGCTACAGCGCCGCTGCGATCGACACTGTGGTCGACACGCGATCCCCGCTATGCGCGAGGGTGGCCGGGAGTCCTGATCGAGGCCGGACTCCCGCCGGGTTTTGGTCGCCGCTCAGGCCTGCGGCTGGGGCTGCGGGCCCGGATCGGGCGCGCGGCGGTCGGCCATGAACTGGTCGAACTCGGCCTTGTCCTTGGCGTGCCGCAGGCGGTCGAGGAAATCCTTGAACGCCTTCTGCTCTTCCTCGAGGCGGCGCAGGGTCTCCTCGCGGTATTCGTCGAAGGCGCGGTTGCCACTGGACGACTGGGCGCGGTGCCAGTTCTCCATGCCCGCCTTCATGTGCTCCCGCCAGCGGCGGCGTTGCTTCCAACACGACATCCGTCCACTCCCTATCAGGTAGAACAGCACGGCCAGGCCAACGGGCCAGAACAGGACAAAGCTCACCACCATCAGGGCGATCCAGGCCGGCTTGCCGTAGTGGTCCAGGGTCGCGGTGAAGCCCATGGCGATGCCCCTCATGTAAATGTAACTAACATTAACATATGGCCGCCGGCCGGCGCGTGTCAAGCTGCCGCAGCGAAATTTCTAGCGGCCGCCCGCCAGGCCCAGGCCACGCAGGTAGACCAGTACGCCCGCCTCCAGCAGCTCGTCGGCCGACATCGGCAGCTTGCGCCGGCCGGCGTCGGGGCGAGCGAACAGCGAGGCGATGCCATGCGATAGCGCCCAGACATGCAGGCTCATCATCAGCGCCGGCGGCCGGTTTTGCGGTGGCAACAGGCTGCACACCCCCTCGGACGCCGCGCGCAGCACAGCGAACGCGGCGTCGGCCGCCTGGTGCAACGCCGGATCGGCTTCGATCGGCACGCCGGCCTCGAACATCGCGGCGTAGTAGGCCGGCTCCTTGCGGGCGAAATCGAGAAAAGCCCGGCCGATGTTCTCGAAGGCGCGCTGCGGCTCGGGCCGGCCCTGGTTCCAGGCCATGCTGAGCGCCGCCGTGAACAGCTCGAAGCCGCGGCGGGCGACGTCGGACAGCAGCGCGTCGCGGTCGCGAAAGTGCCGATAAGGCGCCGCCGAGCTGACGCCGGCCATTCGCGCCGCATCGGCGAAAGTGAAGCCCGCCGGGCCCTTCTGGCCGATCAGGTCAAGCGCGGCACGGATCAGCGCCTCGCGCAGATTGCCGTGGTGATAGCCTCGCCGCCCGCCGCTGTCGTCCGACCAGCTCATGTGAGAGGCTCTTACATGACTTGGCCTCGAAAAGCACCGGGAATCGGGCGCACCGCGAACGTTCCGGGGCGCCGCGATCCTGCGCTAGGATCGTGCCTCCGGCGCGGAGGGCACATGGCCAAAAAGCTCACACCGGGGCAGATCGAGGGCTACACAAGCGACGGCTACATCTGCCCGGTGGACGTGTTCCCGCGGGCGCAGGCGCTGGCCTATGGCGCGCGGCTGGCGGCATTCGAGGCGGCGCACGGCTTCGAGCTCGGCAAGGGCCACAATTTCAAGCCGCACCTGCTGTTCACCTGGGTCGACGAGATCGTGCACCATCCCGCCGTGCTCGACGCGGTCGAGGATCTGATCGGGCCGGACATCCGCTTGTTCCATCTCTCGGTATGGCCCAAGAACGCGCACGACGCGGCGTTCGTGCCGTGGCACCAGGACGCGACCTATTTCGGGCTGGAGCCGGCGGTTCAGGTCACGGCCTGGGTGGCGCTGACCGACGCGCCCATCGAGTCGGGCTGCATGGAGGTGATGCCGGGCTCGCACAAGGCGGGACAGCGCCATCACCACACCGATCCGTCGCCGCACAATCTGCTGTCGCGTGGCCAGACCGTGAGCAAGGTGCCCGACACGCCAGGTACCGCCTTCATGCCGGTGAGCGCCGGGCAGATGTCGATGCACCACACTTACATCATGCATCGCTCCGGGCCCAACGCGACGGACCATCGCCGGGTCGGCCTGGGCATCAGCTACATCCCGACATCGGTGCGCTGCCGCAGCGCCACGCGGCTCACCGCCATGCTGGTGCGCGGCACCGATCGCTACGGCCATTTCGATCCCGAGCGGCGGCCGCTCGAGGACTATGGCGCCGCCGAGCGCGCCTTCCACGAACAGGCCGTGGCGCTGTTCCGCCAGTCCAACACCGAACAGGCGGCGCACTATCCGGACAGGCCGGCGGCGGAGTAGGGCGGCGCGATCGCATGTGGCAATTATTCTCGTCGTCCCGAGCGCGGCGAACGAGCTTGCGGTATCCCGGCCAGCACGGTCGATGCTGTCGGATAGCGGGCTTGGCGCCGCGGCGCGCAGGGACCGCAAGATCCTCCGCTGCGCTTAGGGCGTCAAACGGCCAGCCTTCTCGCCAAACGCGATGACGACATCGTTGTCAGTCGGTTTGGCCAAAAAGGACCTCGTTGAGGTGCATCGCGGTAGCTGTCGTATCCAGGCTTCAGACGCCCGCGAGCGCGGTCGGGTGCCCGGCCGATGGTACAAACCGCGTCGCGGCGCAGGAGACTGAACTATGGCGGAGACATCACGGCACGACGCGTGGCAGGCCGGCGACAACTACGACGCCTACATGGGCCGCTGGAGCCGCCGCGTCGCGCCGCGCTTCCTCGACTGGCTGGCGGTGGCGCCGGGACGCGACTGGCTGGAGATTGGCTGCGGCACGGGCGCGTTGTCCGGCGCCATCCTGGCGCAGTGCGAGCCGCGCAGCCTGATGGCGATCGATCCGTCGCAGGGCTTTGTCGCGACGGCCCGCGCCAGGCTGCCGGATGAGCGCGCCGATTTCCGGCTGGGCGACGCCCAAGCCCTGGCGCTTGAATCCGCCAGCCGCGACCTGATCGTCTCGGCGCTGGTCCTCAACTTCGTGCCCGACAAGCAACGGGCGTTGGCCGAGATGCGCCGCGTCGCCCGTCCCGGCGGCACTGTCGCTTTTTACGTCTGGGATTATGCCGGCGGCGGCATGGAACTGATGCGTGCGTTCTGGACTGCCGCCGCGTCGCTGGATCCCGCCGTGAGCGACCTGACTGAGGACCGGCGCTTCCCGTTTTGCACACCGGCGGGCCTCGCCGACCTGGTGACCGGGGCGGGCCTGTCGCACGTCGCCTGCGCGGCGATCGAGGTGCCGACGGTGTTCGCCGATTTCGACGACTATTGGCGTCCCTTCACCTTGGGGACGGGGCCGGCGCCCGGCTACTGCGCCAGTCTCGCGCCGGCGGCGCAGCAACGCCTGCGCCAGGCGCTGCGCGACGCGCTGCCGCACGGCCCCGACGGATCGATCGCGCTGAAGGCGAGGGCCTGGGCCATCAGGTCGGTCGCACCCTGATCGGCGCCAACCGTTGGACGTCGCGGCGATCGCGCCGCCGCCGGACAACGTCGTCCGGCGACAGAATGCGAACGGCGCATGGCCGGCCACCGTCGTCGGCGGCGGAAGGCGCGCGTCAGGTGACGCCACTGCGCTCGAGCGTATCCCGATCGATTGGAACCTGGGAGCGCGGTCCTCCGGCCCGCTCAAGGGCGGGCGAGACGCCCGCGCTCCCAGGATGATCGATTCCGTGCGGCCGGAACGTGCTCTAGGCTTGTCGCCCGACACCACCAGGAGGAACGCCATGCTTCGCCTGCCGCATCACGGCCGCTACGACTATTCGCCGATCGTCAAGCGGCCGAACTACGACTGGCCGGGCGGCAAGCGGCTGGCGGTGCATGTGGCGCTCAACATCGAGCATTTCGCCTACAGCGCCGGCATCGGCCACGCGTTGTCGACCGAGCTGCCGCCGCCTGATCCGCGCACGTTTGCCTGGAGGGACTACGGCAACCGGGTCGGCGTCTGGCGCCTGCTGGAGCTGCTCGACGAGCTCAAGCTGCCGGCCTGCCATCTGGTCAACACCACGGTGTTCGACTACGCGCCCGACGTCATCGAGCCGATCGTCAAGCGCGGCGATGAGTTCATTGGCCATGGCCGCACCAACGCCGAGCGCCAGGGCCAGATGTGGGAGGCCGACGAGGCGCGCCTGATCGCCTATGTCCGCGACCAGATCCAGGCGAAGGCCGGCCAGCGGCCGCGCGGCTGGATGGGGCCGTGGATGTCGCAAAGCCACGCGACGCCCGACCTCCTGAAGGAGGCCGGTTTCGACTTCCTGATGGACTGGCCGTGCGATGACCAGCCGATCTGGCTACGCACCCGCGCCGGGAAGCTGATGTCGGTGCCGTACTCGCTGGAGATCAACGACTCGCCGCAGATCCTGGTGCGCCACCACACGCCCGAGCAGTTCTGTGCCTTCATCGTCGGCCAGTTCGAGGAGATGCTGCGCCAGTCCGACAAGCAGCCGCTGGTGTGCGGCATCGAGCTGCACACCATGATCTTCGGCCAGCCCTATCGGCTGCGGGCATTGCGCGAGGCGCTGCGCCATATCACGAACCATCCGCAGCGCGATAAGGTCTGGTTCACCCGTCCCGGCGCCATTTTCGATCACTGCGCATCGCTGCCGGCGGGCGTCGTGCCGGGAAGCTAACCGGTACCCCGCGCAAGAGCGGCCAGGGCTGGTCATCCAGCATTCGCAATGGTGCGCGCAAGCCGCACTCCATGGCGCGGGCGAGCACGGACGCCAGCGGCCGCGTTCGGCAAGTGAACGCAGGAAGAAATTCCGATCGTATGTGATCGGCTTCACACGTGAAGTCCGAATGAGCGGTCTATCTTGAGGCCGCGTCGGACCGCCCCTGGCGTCGGGAGCAGATCGGTCGTCCCGCCGCTCGGAGCCATCGGCGGCCGTAAGGACCGCAGGCCAACTACATCGCGAACCGCAGCCCGACGCGCTGACACCCGCGGGAGGAACGCCCATGTCACAGACCACCGAGGTACTCTATCCCGGAGAGAACTACAGCGCGGAAGACCGCAAAATCACCGTCATCGGCCGTGAGGTGCGTTTCATGCGCACTCAGAAGGAGAGCGGCGACGCGCACGTAGCCATCGTCGGTTTGCTGGGTTCGAATCTGATGAACCTGACGCGCGCGCAAATGGAGCGTCAGCGGCGCTGCATGAAGGACACGCTGTGGCGGGCACGCAACAAGCTGATCGGCATCGGCCTGGAGGCTGCGGCCATCGTGGTCTACGTCCCCTTCAAGCTGACGCAGAACCGCGACGGCATCGTCGTCCTTTACGCGCTTGAGACGGCGGCGCCGCGCGTCGCGCCTTACATGTGGGACCATCAGCCTCGAATCCAGGCTGCCGTCACGCCTGAGATAGAGGCATCTCTGAACATGGTCTACGACGCTGCGGCGCGCGAGGAGGACGAAAAGCACGAAGGCGAGGATCTGATCGAGTGCGAGGTCGAGGTCACGATCTGGGACGACAAACACAACAAGAAGAAGCTCTCCTCTTTCTCCGACATGAAGCTGAGCCCGGTCGTGGGCAAAAACGGCATCAAGGAAGTGGCCGCTGAACTGACCTTGCTGAAAGCCGCACTGAAGGCCGTCGACCTGCCGAAAAAATTCTTGTTCGGGTCCATTCAGAAAGTCGAGATCGGACTCAAGGGCGAGGCCGCGCTGGAGCTGGAACATGAGGCGGGCAAGGTCATGTTCGAGAAGTTCCAGGCCAAGCTGAAGGCATCCCTTGTTCTCGAGCTCGGCATTCCGGGCACCAAGCTGAAGCTGCCCATTGAGATCGCGCCTTATCTCGACCAGGTGGGCAAGCCTGGTGTCGAGTTCAAGGTCAAGATTCTGGACTTCTAACGGGCCGCAAGACCATCCGCCGGCGCCAGCGCCCGTGGCTGCCGGCATGCAGGGGGTGTGACCTTCGACCATTGCGTTGAGGTCGCTATGAAGGCCTCGTGGTCGATCTCTTGGGCGGCGGCGCGGCGTTTCGTGGCGGCGTGCGGCGGCGTATGCTGGCGTCACCGCCTGCCGACGGCCTGTTGATGAGCGACCTGCCGAAACTGCGCGTCTGGGAAGATCCCGCCATCCGCGGCGCGCTCGCGTGGTACCTCGACGTCGCCGAGAACCGGCGGCCAGCCAAGGCGCGCATCGCCGCCACCGTTGCGGCGGACCTCGACCCGGCAACGGCGCCTGAAGACGCGCTGTGGCAAGAACTCGATCGACTGACGCCGCTGTTCCTCATCCGCTGGTACGATATCCGCGCGGGCGGCCGCTTGCCGCCGCCGGCCGACGGGCCCAGCCTGCTGGAGCTGTGCCGCGCGCTCGCCTACCGCATGCTGGCGCACTGCAATTTCTGTCCCTGGGACTGTCGCGTGGATCGCGCGGCGGGCACCAAGCTCGGCGCCTGCAAGCTCGCCGCCGGCTCGCGGGTCAGCGCACACTTCCATCACAGAGGCGAGGAGGCGGTCTATCGCGGCACCGAGGGCTCGGGCACGATCTTCTTCACGTCGTGCAACATGCGCTGCGCCTTCTGCCAGAACGGCGACATCAGCACCGAAAAGGACAACGGCGAGGTGGCCGACCCGGCGACCCTGGCGGCAATGGCCTGGACCCTGCGCCGCGAGGGCTGCCACAACATCAACTGGGTCGGCGGCGAGGTGGTGATCCACCTGCATAGCATCGTCGATGCGATCGCGCGTCTGGGCCGCGGCCTTGCGCCGACAGCGGACGATCTGGCCCGCGCGCGGCAGACCAAGGCCGACCGCTTCTACGCCTTCGACGCGCCGCAGGACGCGGCGCTGTACCAGGGCGCCTTCAACGCGCCGATGCTGTGGAACAGCAACTTCTTCATGACCGACCCGACTATGGCGCTGCTGCGGCCGCTGATCGACGTCTGGCTGCCCGACTTCAAGTTCGGCCCCGGCCGCTGCGCCATGAGCCTCGCCAAGACGCCGTGGTACTGGGAGACGGTGACGCGCAACCTCGCACTTCTGGCCGACTGGGGCGAGGATCTGACCATCCGGCACCTGGTGATGCCCGGCCATGTCGAGTGCTGCACGTATCCGGTGCTGGACTGGATCGCCGAGCACATGCCGGCGGCGCCGGTCAACGTCATGGCTCAGTACCATCCCGACAATTTCTGCGACCCGACCAGCCGCAAGTACCGGCCGCAATACGCCGAGATCGCCCGCGCACCGACGCAGACCGAGCTGAACGACTCCTGGCGCCGGGCAGCCGAGCTGGGCCTGAACTTCGAGACCGTGACGTTCGAGTCGCGCTAAGGCGTGTTCGCATCGGCGAGCGTTGCCGATCGACGACTTGATCAAGTCGCAGACCGTGCGCTTTGGCGAAGTCATGCCAACAGACGTTCTTCCTGACTCGCCACCGCAAGCCTTCATGGTGGGCCTTGTCGAACTATGGAGGCTCTCGCCCCAACCGCCGTGCGGCGCTTCCTGTTTCGACAAGCTCACGATGCAGCGGTGAACGACAGGGTCGATTGGTATCATTCGTCACGCGGGGATTCGTCCGGTAACGTTGCCGGATGAACACTGCCAAGGGCCGAGCTTTTCTCGGCGGCGTTGGCGCGTTTGCCGCGTTGCCGCTCTCAGCACGCGCCCCAGGCGGGGCTGATCCGCATCCTGGTTAGCTCCTCGGCCGGCGGCGGATAGGACATGGTCGCCCGCCTGGTCGCAAAGAAGCTCAACGGCGGTCCGATCGGCGCCGTCTTCGTCGAGAACAAGCCTGCCGCCAGTGGCATGATCGCCGCCGAGCTGCTGACCAAGGCGCCGGCAAATGGAACGACCCTGATGTCGGCGACGCGGACCAGCCTGCGTCATGATGACGAGGATCTTGAATCAGGCCTGCATCACTGCTGGCCAGGCAACGCTGTCACATTCAGCGCCGCGTGCCGTAGGGCACCGATCGCCACGTTGTGGCACGCCGATATCGTGTAGCTTTGCAGGCCTGACCCTGAGCCACGTCTGGCTCGGAGGAGTGGGGATCCGCCAACGGCTCTCCCTACTCCTATCTGGCGCACCGCCGCGCCGCCGGCTGTCCGCTCGTGAGATCCACTAACGGGCGCGCCAAGGGCGGCGGTCGTACATGTAGCCGGCCCGGCAGGCGAGACCGATACCTGGCGTCGACGCTTCCAGGCCGGCGAAGTACATGACGCCCTTCGGCCCGGTGTCCAGGGCGAGCAGGCCGAAGATGCTGGGATCGCCGGTGAGGAGGAAGTCGTCCAGCGCCCTCACTACCCGCCACGGCGGCAGGCCAATGCCGAAGAACAGCATCGACGGCGAGGTGCCGATGCCGAGTGCGATGTTGAACTCTATGACGAACGTTACGTGGCAGAAATCCTCCAGGATCAGCTGCTTTTGCTTGCGCCAGGGCGAGCGGCGGATGAAGCCGCAATCCGGGAAGAAGGTCGCCGAGCCCGACAAGCCGAAGACGCTCTTGGGGTAGTTCAGGGCAAGCCCGCCCGCGACGTTGTGAAACCGACCGGTGACCTGGGTGGCCGTTTGCTTGACGTCGACCATCATGTACTGGCCGGACACGAAGAAGCGGGTGAGATTGATGCCGGCCGTGCCCGCCAGTTCCCAGTCGCAGGTCAGGTAGTTGTTCCACACCCAGTTACCGAAGTCGCGGATGCGGCTTGAGGGGATCTTCGGTGCCGCCGGCTTGCCGGTACTGGGCAGCGCGCCGCCGGATTGGTCCTCGCCCGGGAAGATGCCGATCTCACCGGGCAACCGGCCGATGACGTACAGCGTCTCACCGGTGCGGATCAGGTCGGGGTTCTCGACGTCGCGCAGGACGCCGTTGATCTTTCGCTTGAACGCCTTGATGTGCGGCTCGGTGTAGTCGCCCCAGATTGCCATCGCGTACTTGCTCAGCCAGTCGCCCGGCTTGACGATGATCGAGCGGTCGGCGTTGACCGTCACCCGGTAGCCATGGCCGGTAAAGGCCTTCGGCAGCACGATACCCATGTTGGTCTCCCCGACACACTTGTGGCGGTCGCTTGCGGATCTTCCTTCGATGTCGCTTGGCGCTAGGCCTTCAGGCTGCGGGCGAACTGCTTCAGGCCGAGGGCAATGCGCTGCATCTGCACCAGTTCGCCCGGCTTTCGAGGGTCGTTGAATGTGAGCACCGCGGATTGCAGCAGGCCCGGGTTGCTGCTGAAGTTCTTAAGGCCGTAGGCGAACTGGCTCAGGCCGAGGGCGACCCGCTGCACCTGGTCCTGACCGCTCAGCGATTGGGCGTCATTGAAATTCAGTATCGCGACTCTCAGCTCTTCCGGGTTGCTGCTGCAGTTCAGCAGGCTGTACGCGAATTGACCAAGGCCGAGAGCGACACGTTGTACGAAATCCTCGCCGTTCAACCTGATGGCGTCGGCGAAGTTGAGCACCGCGATCTCCAGCTCCGGTCGGTTGGCGCTGCAGTTCCAGAGACCACGGGCAAAGTGGATGAGTCCCTGGGCGATATTCTGCGTCTGCGGCGTTCCGCCCAGCCTGGTTGCCGCGTCGAAATGATGCGCCGCAAGTTCCAGCAACCCGTTGTTCACGTCGCGCTTGGTGCTGGGCAGCGAGCCGCCCGACTGGTCCTCGCCCGGGAGGATGCCGATCTCGCCCGGCAGCTGGCTGGTGACAAACAGCGTCTCGCCCGCCTTGATCAGGTTCGGGTTGTCGATCCTGGACAGCACGCCGTTGATCTTGCGCTTGAACGCCTTGATGTGCGGCTCGGTGTAGTCGCCCCAGATCGCCATCGTGTACTTGCTGAGCCAGTCGCCCGGCTTGACAATGATCGAGCGGTCGGCGTTGACCGTCACCTGGTAGCCCTTGCCGGTGAACGTTTTGGGCAGTACGCCAGCCATGTTGATCTCCTTATCTCCGTTGCCGCGGCGCTTCTTTCGCCCGGTGCTTGCCTTACGAAGATGAGTGAGCGGTCATCCCTAGTTTTGTCGCAATAGTTGTTTCGTGCCGGCGGATGCTGGGCCATGACGAGGGCGCACGTGTCCGGTCCGCGACGGCACTGCGGCGCCGG
>DATFGV010000019.1:0-2930 GCA_035249115.1 Vineibacter sp. | reverse complement strand
AAGGATCTCAGCGGCGCCGGCGCCGTGGTCGAGATCAGTGGCATCGGCGAGCTCAAGGTGCACGACGGCCTGCTGCGCAAGCAGGACACCGTCGCAAAGAGCCTGGCCAAGGGAAAGAGCAAGGGTAAGTCAAAGGCCAAGGGCGCCGCGCTCCCTGTCGAACCCGAGCCCTACACCAACGCCCTGCTGGTGCATGCCCGCGCCGTCAAGAGCGCCGCCCTGCAGGATGCCGTCGTCCGCGCCGCTGCGGCCGACGACGGCGACGCCGCTATGTGTCTGGCGATAGTCGGCCTGCTCGGCTGCGGTGCCAAGATCAAGATGCGTGACGACATGCGCACCGGCTTCGACCCCGGCCGCGGCGCTGGCCAGGCAGTGCGTATGCAAGCGCTGTGGGCCGAGATCCTATCGGGCTCCGACCCGGCCGTGACCGGGAAGCGCCTGCGGCGCGACGACGATGTGAACACGACCGCAATGCGTCGCAACGCCGAGACGCTCGCCAAAGGCGACACGAGCATCCACGCGCCATGGTACGACGGCCCGCCGCCGCACGCGGTGTGGACCTGGTTGCAGTCGCTCGACCGCGGGCGGCGCGTGCAAATCTTCGCCACCCTGGTCGCCGATCGCTGCGGCTACTTCCTCGCCTACCAGAAGCCGGCGCCGCACCACGACGCCTTCGACGTCGCCGTGGCGCAGCACATCGGCCTCGACATGACCCGCAAGTGGACGCCGGACGACACCTGGATCGACGGCAGCCGCAAGGCCCGCCTCGAGGTGCTGGCGCGCGCCATCGCCCTCGACCCGATCCCGAAGAGCACCACCCAGCTGCGGGCCGCGCTGAAGGCGCGTCTTGCGGACCCGTCGCCACTTCCGCCGGCCGCGACCTGGTTCCCGTCCGAAGTCCGGATCCTCGACGAGGCCTCATTCAAGGCGGTGTTCCACTCGCCGGGGGCGCGTCACTCCAGTGACGCGTCAGATGATGCGCCGACAGAAGACGCGCGACAGGAGTCGCGCGGCCCCAGCTCATGAGCAACGACATCGTCGGTTTGTTGCTCGCGATCGTTGCGGGTTTTGTTGTCGCCCTCGCCGGCGACTTTGCCCAGGGGCTGTTGCCATGCCTGCCGACCCCGTGCTCGCTGCCCTGAAGTCGGCGATCGTCGCCGGCGCCGCGATCGACGAAGGCAGCGCCTGGCGGCTGGCCGGCCGCCTGCAGCAGCTGCTGGATGCCGCCGGCTTTCGGATCGTCGGCGCCCGCACGCCCGAGCTCGCCGAGGCCCGCACCAGCACGGTCAGCCTGGCCGCCTACCAGCAGATACTCGGCGACCGCAACGCGGAGAGAGCCGCACGCGAAGCGCTCGCGGCCAAGCTCGAGGGACTCGCTGCCGAGCTGAAGCAAGCGCTGGACGATCTCGAGCGGGTCCGCGCCATCCTTGGCGAGGAGCCCGGCGCGACAGCGATACTACCCATGGAGCCCGCCGATCGATGACCGCCATCAAGATCTTCGCCGAGTCGCGCGCAACCGCCGAGGCGCAGGGCGCCGTGTGGGTCGGTGCCGGATCGGCCTGGTGGCCGCCGGCGCCGCCCCCCCCCCGGAACAGCAACCCGGCAAGCGGGCCCGCACGGTGCCGTCGCCGGCGACGCGGTTGAAACGCATGCTGGCCGGCCAGCCCGCCGTCAAGCGCGCCGCCCGCGAGCTGCTGTCCGGCAAGCAGATCGCCGACGGCACCGAGGTCCACGTCGAGAGCGTCGCCAGCCTGCTGGCCGAGGCGGCGCGGTGAGGAGAACCCGATGGGCACGCATTTGATCGACGGTGAATTCCAGTCGGACAAGTACCCGACGACGCCACGCGGCAAGGTGCCGCTGAGCGTCAAGGATCCGACGGCCCAGGACCTGCTCTGGCTCTATGCTCAACGCCGGCGCACCGTCGATGCCGAGTTCTCCGCCGACCTCGAGGACGCGCTTCGCCTGGCCGGGTATCAGGCATCAGACGGCGGGCCACTCGTCTATCCCGCGACACTGACCGCCGAATTGTCGGACGTGCTGGGTCTCATGATCATGACCACGGCACCGATCGCACACGGGTTCAGAGACGTCGGCCACCCGATCGAGCGGCGCGCAGAGAATGAACAGGCTTTCGTCCTCGACTGGCTGATCCGCAAGGCCATCCGGTATGGAAGCCATTGGCGGCGCGTCGCGGGTGTCGAGCTCAGCGAGATCACGGCCAAGCTGAAAGCAGCGAAGGCAGCGCAGTGATGGCCGGCTCCGTCAACAAGGTGATCCTGATCGGCAACCTCGGCCGAGATCCCGAGGTAAGGCACAGCGCCGCCGGCACGCCGATCGTCAGCCTCAGCCTGGCGACGTCGGAGTCCTGGCGCGACAAGGCCACAGGTGAACGCAAGGAGCGCACCGAGTGGCACAGGATCGTGATCTTCAACGACAAGCTCGCCGAGGTCGCCGAGACGTTCCTGCGCAAGGGCTCGAAGGTCTACCTCGAGGGGCAGCTCGCCACCCGCAAGTGGACCGACCGCGACAACCAGGAACGCTACACCACCGAAATCGTCGTGCCGCGCTACGGCGGCACGCTGGCGCTGCTCGATCGCCAGCAGTCCGGTCCCGGCACGCCGGCGTCGGCCGACGACTACGGCACGACGCGGACCCGTTCGACAGGCCCAGGGCAAGCCCGCGAGCCCGCCGCCGGCGGCGACCCGCTGCCTGACGACGAGGTGCCGTTCTGATGGCCGACAACACCCCGATCGAGTGGGCCGACGCCACCTGGAACCCGGTCACCGGTTGCATGGTGATCTCGCCGGGCTGCACTAATTGCTACGCCATGCGGCTGGCCGGCGGCCGGCTGTTCCACCACCCCTCGCGCTTCGGTTTGACCCGGCCGTCGAAGGCCGGCCCGGTGTGGAACGGCGAGGTGCGCTTCAACG
>DATFGV010000018.1:0-4783 GCA_035249115.1 Vineibacter sp. | reverse complement strand
CATCGTGCCGATCCTGGTGAACTGGTTCATCGTGCTGCCGATCAAAGGCTCGCCGATCGGCGGCGGTTTCCGCATGCCCGGCGTTGTCGTCGCACCGCTGGTCTACGGCTTCTGGGGCTTCGGCATGTGGCTGGTGATGCGGCTGCTCGAGCAGGTGACCGGCAAACGCGCCAGCGCATGAAGACACCACGCGTTCAAGGGATGTTGTCCGGTTGAAGCGGCTTCCCGGCGTGCGCCTGGAAACGAAAACTCGCCAATCGCTACATTGGATGTGAGCCTTAGCTGAAGCGAGGCCCGCGGCATCGTCGATGTCGGAAGCCTGGCGGGCGTGCCTGGCGTCGGCTGGAACCTTTCTCCGCGTCGCACCATCTGATGGGTGTGACGTTACCCTTGTGAGGAGATCGGCGATGGTTCCGGCCCGTCGGGCGGCACATGTTGTCGCAGCCCTGAGCGACGCTGAGCTTCACAGCCTGGCGCGACGGCACGACGAGACCGCCATTTGCGCGCTGACACAGCGCTACAACCAGCGGCTCTATCGAGTGGCGTGGACCATCCTGAAGAATCCAGCCGATTCGGAGGAGGCGGTCCAGGACGCCTACGTCAAGGCCTTCACCACCAGCGCCGCTTTCGACGGCCACTCCTCCTACGCGACCTGGCTGACGCGCATCGTCATCAACGAGGCGCTCGAACGCAAACGCAGCATCGATCGGCGGGCGCGCCTGCTTGAACGCCAGGGAATCACCGAAATGGCCGAGTATCGTGCGCGCCTGGCCGACGGGCCGATCAGCCACGGCTCACCCGAGGAAATCGCGGCGCGGGCCCAGTTCGCGCAACGCCTGCGGGCCGCCATCGCGCTTCTGCCCGAATCGTTCCGGGCGGTGTTCGTGTTGCGCGATGTCGAGGGCGCCAGCGTCGAAGAGACGGCGGACTCGCTCGGGATCCCCACCCAGACCGTCAAGACGAGGCTGTTCCGCGCCCGGCGCCGCCTGCAGCAGATCCTGGAGCCCGACCTGCACACGGCGCTCCAGGAGGCGTTTCCGTTCGCCGGCGAGCGCTGCGCGGCGCTGACGGAGCGCGTACTTCGCCGGCTTTCCCAGCAGCGACAAGGAGACATGTCATGAACGACGCACATCTCAGGTTGCCGGCGCGACGCCGTATCCTGACGGCCAGCACGGCGACGCTCACCCTGGCCGGGTTGACCGCGCTGCTGGGATCGCACGGCGCGGCGTTCGCACAGAAGAAGACCAACAACGCCGCCCAGGACGTGAACCTGCTCAACGCCGCCATCGCGTTGGAGCACGAGGGAATCGCGGCCTATAGCATCGCCGCCGGCAGCGGCCTGCTGGAACCGGCCGTGGTCAAGATCGGCGTCACGTTCCGCGGCCACCACCAGCGGCATCGCGACGAGCTGGTCCGGGCCGTGGCCGCGCTAGGCGGCCGCGCCGTGGCGGCGCGCAGCGACGCGGAGTATGCGACCGCCCTCAACGCCGCATCGTTGCGCAACCAGGTCGATGTTCTGCGCCTGGCGTTGCGCCTGGAGCGTGGCGCGGCAAACGCCTATCTCGGACTCATCCCGTCGCTCAGCACGGCGAACCAGCACCAATTGGCGGCGCGTATGGCCGGCGACGAGGCGTTCCATGCCGCGATCCTGGGCAATGCGCTGGGTGATCCGATCCCGGCCGACGGCTTGATGTTCGGCGCCTAGGAGTGCCGAGGTCCGGACATGCGCGGCAATAGCGCCATCGGGTTGGCCGCGGCGATGCTGGTTTACGTCGCCCCTGCCTCGGCCCAGTCGCCGGTCCGGACCTCGCCGGCGACGCTCGTCGGCGAGGCCATACGCGGCGAGCAGCTCTACCAGAACCGGTGTGGCGCCTGCCATTCGCTGGACGCGGACCGGGTCGGTCCGCGTCATCGCGGCGTGGTGGGCCGGCGAGCCGCCTCGGTACCGGGTTATCGCTACACCCCGGCGTTGCGGCAACGCGCCTTGACCTGGGACGAGCCCACGCTCGACCAATGGCTGGCGAACCCGACCTCGCTCGTTCCGGGCACGGCAATGGGCATTCGGGTTCCGTCAGCCCAGGATCGGGCCGACATCATCGCCTACCTCCGCGACAATTCATCCCCGGCGCCGCGCTGACGGCCGGCATACGATGGTCCTTCGCGCACGCCGGAGCAGCGCCATGAACATGCCAACTGGACTTGCCCAAGCCGTCCTGACAACCGCATCGGACGCCATCATTGCGACCGACCGCGCTGGTGCCATCACCTTCTGGAATCCGGGCGCGGCCCGGATCTTCGGCTTCGCGTCCGAAGAGGCCGTCGGCCAGTCCCTCGATCTCATCGTTCCCGACAATCTGCGCGCGCGGCACTGGCAGGGATACGAGAAGGTGATGGCCAGCGGCGAAAGCCGCTATGGAGTCAGCGACCTGCTGTCGGTTCCGGCATTGACCAAGGCCGGAAAGCGCATCTCGGTCGAATTCACCATCGTGGTGCTGCGCGACGAGCAGGCACGCACGATTGGCACCGCCAGCATCCTGCGCGACGTGACCAAGCGCTTCGAGGAAACGCGCGAGCTGAAGCGCAGACTGGCGATCGCACAACAGGACTCGCCCTCCGGCTAGCCGCCGCGGACCGCCTGGCGGACGGCCGGGCAGCCCGCGCGTGAGGTGGACCGCCATCCGGCTCGCCGCCGGTCGCGCAACGCAACAATGGTTCCGGTGCTGCCGTTGCCAACAACACGGCGGTCAATGATGCCAACCGTGCCGCCGCCGCATGACGCTCACAGGGTTGTCACAGCGGACAATTAGCCGCACGGCGGCACCGCGCTGTTGGCGTGCCGGATCAACGAAAAACTGCCTCGCTCATGGCAAAGCGAGGCAGTTCGTCGATTGCGAGACGTGACCGGCGAGGCCATCGCCGATCACGCGATAGCGGCGTTCGGCCCGACTACATCGGCGCCATTGCCGCCGCGTTGCTCAGATGCGCCACACAGGCCTTGTCGTCCTTCTTGGCCATCATTTCCTTGGCCATGGCCAGTTCCCTGTCGGCGGCCGTCTTCTGTGTGGGATTTGTGATTTTCTTCGTGCTGGCCTCGACCTTGGCCACATCGGCCGTCGTGCAGTTCAGCGCCATCTTCTGCTGGGCCTGCACGCCCGTGGCGGCGAAGGCGAGGATCATCGAAGCACCGATCAGCGTAGCTTTCCACATAAGCGTCTCCATCATGATAGGGGCTAGTCCCCTCGCTGGATAACTGCCGTTGCCTGCGATTGTTCCGCGCTGGTCGACCTAAGATCACCGACGCAATTGCCGCAGAGCGGCCAACCCAATCTGCTTCGGAGACGCCGCCGGCAGCGGCGCAATCAACCGGATTCACGACAAGAATCGGCCAACGGGACCTTGGCTTCGCACGAGCCGATGCTGCGCCGACGTCGGCCGAGCCGCTTTGCAGTGCCGATTTCGCCGCAAGCGGCAGCCGGCTCACAAAGTTGTCACCTCCGAACGCCCTCTTTGGCGGGCAAGCGGGTATGACAACGATGTGATCGAAAAGCGTGGATGTGGCGGAGCCGTCGGCACCAAAGCCGCGTGATCGCCAGCCGCGGCAGCGGGCTGGCGATCACGCGGCTTTGGCCACCAGCTTCATTTGTTCGTCGAGATCGTCGGCGATGAAGTGGCGGATAACCTCGTCGAGGTCGCGATCGGTCTCAAAGCCCAGCCGGCGGGCGCGGGCGCTGTCGATACCTTGCGGCCAGCCGTCGCAGATCCGCTGGATGGCGGGATCGTGCTGCCATGTCACTTGGCCGAGCTTGCGGTTGCCGGCGTGGCGGCGCATGCCGGCCTCCAGCTCCCTGGCGGTGGCGTTGATGCCGTTGAGCAGCAGCGTGCGGCCCGGACCGAAGGCGTCGACGTCGAGGTTGTGAGCGCGCACGAATGCCTCGACGGTGCGCCGCGGGCTGAGCACCGCCATCACCGTCTGTGGCGTCACCGGACAGACCGCGTCGATGCCGGTGAGCGGTTCGCGCACCATCGAGCTGGCCCAGGTCGAGGCGGCTTTGTTGGGCGCGCCGGTGCGCACGCAGATCGTCGGCAGCCGGACCGAGGTGCCGCGCAAAAAGCCCTTGCGGGTGTAGTCCCGCACCAGGAACTCGCCGATCGCTTTTTGCGCACCGTAGGAGGTCTGCGGCGTCAGCGGCGTGTCGTCGGTGACGGCCGGCGGCAACTCGCCGCCATACGCGGCCAGCGACGACGTGAAGATGACGCGCGGTACCGTGCCGAGCGCCCGGCAGGCTTCGAGCACGTTGCGGGTGCCGTCGAGGTTGACTTTGTAGCCGAGGTCGAAATCGGCCTCGGCGCCGGCGCTGACGACGGCTGCGAAATGGAACACCGTGGCGGCGCCCTGCACGATCGACTGCACGGTGGCGAAATTGGCGATGTCGCCGGCCAGCGCGTGCACTCGCGGATCGTCCAAGCCGGGACCGCTCGCCTTGGCAACGTCGAACAGCAACAGCTCGCGGACCTTTTCGGGCCGGCCGGACGGGCCGCTAAGCTCGGTGCCCTCAAGAATGCGGCGCGCCAGTTTCTTGCCGAGAAAGCCGCCGCCGCCGGTGATCAGCACCTTCATCTGACTCCTCCCGCGCTGCGCCACTCTCCGTCGTAGCAGGGTGATCGCACATGACGTTGATGAGCGGCGTTTGTCTTCCTGAGCGAAGCGAAGGATCTATTGGACCGCGCGATCGCACGGATGATTGAAATGGCGCCTGTGCGTCATTCATGGGCTCGTGCAAAC
>DATFGV010000017.1:0-9276 GCA_035249115.1 Vineibacter sp. | reverse complement strand
CAAGGCCAATCGGGCGAGCGCCTGCAGCGCGCCACGGGCGACGTTGCCGCGGGTGCCAGCGCGACGCACGAACAGCCTCACGAGAACTGGGTCTTGAACTTCTCCGCCAGGGACCGGCTCGCTTCGAAATGCATGGCGTCTTCGGTGCCGAACATGGCGCCCCAGTACCAGCCGTGGCGATTGAAGATCGGGGCGATCAAGGTCAGGCCGACCTGGACCTGGTTGTCACCACGCCGGTCGAGCACGCCGTTGATCTTGAGATCGATCGCGGCGCCCCAGGAGTGGTTGGAGATCGCCGTCGTCGAGCCGCGCTGGTAGCGGCAGCACAACATGCCGGCGGTACCCATCAGCCGGTAGAGGTCGGGCTGGGCGGTGTTGATCTCGGCGAACACCTGCTTGAGGCTGTCGACCGCCGGGCGCAGGCCGGTGACGCTGAATGGTCCGACCGAGTCGCTGACGACGTTGCGACGCAGCGTCGGATTGGTGATCGGCTGGCACTCCTGGCTGAAGGTTTCGCGCGGCATGCCGAAATTCTGCCGCATCCAGCTGTTGGAGACCGCCGTCAGGCCAGAATTGAACGTTCCCGCCGCGGGCCGGGGCGCCGTTTGCGTCATGCTGGCAGCAAAACCCGCCGACCCGGGACTGGCCGGCGGACTGGGGCTGACCGGTGCACCCGGCGCGCCGGGCGCCCCGGCGCCGTTCAGCCGCTGCCAGGTGATGCCGCCGACATTGATCAGGCCGTCGGGCATGCGCATGAACGTCGCCTGAAAGGCCCGGATCGCGGCCACCGTGCGCTGCCCGCAAAGGCCGTCGGCCGGACCCGGCCGCTGGCCCTTTTGCGTGAGCAGGGATTGGACGACGACCACGTCGGTCCGGACGTTCCTGCCGCCCGACCCAACCGAGCCACTCAATTGCGCGGGCATCTCTCACCTCACCGTCGCGTGCGACCGATCCGGTCGAATTGGCTGCTGAGTGAAGATAACTCACCGGTATCAATCAATAAATAAAAAAATGATCACTCACTGTTAATTGTTTAGGGCCGGTGCCCACCTGCCGGGTACGTCGCTCCGCGTCCGTGACGAGGCCCGTCATCGCGACCGATGTGTGATTCGCGAGGAGCAGCATTCACGCCACGCGTCGTCGACAACCGCCGGCAACTCGTGACGCGGCGGCAATGACGACAACGGCGAACCGTGCGAAGTCTCTTCTCCACCGCTGTGGGTCAATCGACCTAGCAGCCACCTTGACCGCATGCCAATCTGATCGCCCACGCCCGCCGTGGAGGGGCGCCATGGGCAAGCGGACGCAGATTTCTGGACGGCTCGACGCGTATGTTGACGCGCACTGGCTGCGCGACAGCGACGTCAAGCGCTGGCTGCGCGAGGAAACGTCGAAGCTGCCCGGCGGCATGATGCAGATCGCGGCCGACCAGGGGCAGCTGATGGCGCTGCTGGCGCGCGCGATCGGCGCGCGGCTGGCGGTCGAGGTCGGCACCTTCACCGGCTACTCGGCGCTGTGTGTCGCCGAAGCGCTGCCGCCGACCGGCAAGCTGCACGCCTGCGACGTCAGCGAGGAATGGACCCGCATCGGCCGGCGTTACTGGAACGAGGCCGGCATCGCCGACCGTATCGAGCTGCATATCGGTCCGGCGCTCAAGTCGCTCGACGACCTGATCGCCGGCGGCCTGGCGGGCCACGTCGACATGGCGTTCGTCGACGCCAACAAGACCGACTACGACGCCTATTTCGAACGCTGCCTGGTGCTGCTGCGGCCGCGCGGCCTGATGCTGATCGACAACGTGCTGTGGGGCGGCGCGGTCGCCGATCCCGACGACCACTCGGCCGACACACTGGCGCTGCGGGCGCTGAACGCCAAGCTGCGCGACGATCCGCGCATCGACCTCGGCCTGCTGCCGGTCGGCGACGGCATGACCATCGCCTTGAAGCGCTGAACGTCAGGCCCCACCTACAGAACTGACGCTGGCACGCGATTGCTGCCCTGCGACCTCGGGCTGTCTCCACACCGGGGCATGCATCACTATATCTTCGAGAGGTGCCGCCGATGGCCAGTGAACCTGACATCGTCCTCTACTACGCCCCGCAATCCCGCTCGATCATTGCGCACTGGATGCTGGAAGAATTGGGCCAGCCCTACCGGTTGCAGCCGCTGAACCTGAAGAAGGAGGATCACAAGCAGCCGTCCTATCTGGCGATCAATCCAATGGGCAAGGTGCCGTCCATCACCCACAAGGGCGTCGCGATCTCCGAGGTCGCCGCGATCTGCTGCTTCCTGGCCGACGTCTACCCCGAGGCCGGCCTCGCGGTGCCGGCCGGCGACAAGCGGCGTGGCCCCTATTTGAAGTGGCTTTTCTTCGGCCCCAGTTGCCTCGAGCCGGCGATCGTCGATCGCATGTTCAAGCGCCCCGACGCGGCCGCAAGTTCGCTGGGCTACGGCAGCTTCGACGCCACGCTTGATGTCGTGGCGAAGGCGGTCGCGGCTGGCCCGTATCTGTTGGGCGAGAAGTTCACCGCGGCCGACGTGGTCATCGGGTCCAACCTGATCTGGGGGGCTATGACGCAGACGGTGCCGGAGCGGCCGGCGTTTTCGGCCTACACCGGGCGGCTTCAGGCGCGCCCGGCGCTGCAGCGGGTCTACGCCAAGGATGCCGAACTGGTCGCGGCACAGGCGGCGTGACGCCAGAGGCGACAACCCCTGGTCTCAGGACTAGGGAATCCTGACCGCTTTGCCTCGCGCGTCGGGACGGGCTAAGAGATCGGCCGATCGCAACCCGACCCGTCGGCCATGACCAACCATCTGTTCGCGTCCGTCCGCTCGCGCATCGCAACGCCGGACAAGACTTTCATTGAAACACCGGAAGGCCGGCGGCTGAGCTTTGCCGACGTCGTTGACGGCGCCGGGCGGTACGCCAACGCGCTGCGGGCGCTTGGCGTGACGCCGGGCGACCGGGTCGCGGTGCAGGTGGAAAAGAGCGTGCCGGCGATCCTGCTGTATCTCGGCTGCGTGCGGGCCGGTGCCGTCTTCCTGCCGCTCAACACCGCCTACACCATCGCCGAGTTGGAGTACTTCATCGGCGACGCCGAGCCGGCGGTCGTGGTCTGCGATCCCGCCAAGCGCGAGGGCATCGCCGCCGTCGCCGCCAAGGCCGGCGTCAAGGCGGTCGAGACGCTGGACGCCAAGGGCGAGGGCAGCCTGGCGGTCAAGGCGGCGGCAGTGGCGCCGCTGGCCGACGATGTGGCGCGATCAGCCGACGACCTCGCGGCCATCCTCTACACCTCGGGCACCACCGGCCGCTCCAAGGGCGCGATGCTGACGCACGACAACCTGGCGTCCAATTCGCTCGCCCTGGTCGACTACTGGCGGTTCACGGCCAGTGACGTGCTGCTGCACGCGCTGCCGATCTATCACACCCACGGGCTGTTCGTGGCCACCAACGTCTCGCTGTTCGCCGGCGGCGCGATGCTGTTCCTGCCGAAGTTCGATGCCGACGAGGTGATGCGGCTGCTGCCGCGCGCCACGACCATGATGGGCGTGCCGACCTTCTACACGCGCCTGCTGCAGCATCCCGGCCTGACCCGCGACGCCACAAGGCACATGCGCCTGTTCGTGTCCGGCTCGGCGCCGCTGCTGGCTGAGACGCACCGCGAGTGGCAGGCGCGCACGGGTCACGCGATCCTTGAGCGCTACGGTATGACCGAGACCAACATGAATACGTCGAACCCCTACGACGGCGATCGGGTGGCAGGTACGGTCGGCTTCCCCCTGCCCGGCGTGTCGCTGCGTATCGCCGATCCCGACAGCGGCCGCGTGCTGCCCAAGGGCGAGATCGGCGTCATCGAGGTCAAGGGGCCCAACGTCTTCAAGGGTTACTGGCGGCAACCCGACAAGACGGCCGCGGAGTTCCGCGCGGACGGCTACTTCATCACCGGCGATCTCGGCCGCATCGACGAGCGCGACTACGTGCACATTGTCGGGCGCGGCAAGGACCTGATCATCTCCGGCGGCTTCAACGTCTATCCGAAGGAGGTCGAGGGCGAGATCGACGCCATCGCCGGCGTGATCGAAAGCGCCGTCGTCGGTGTGCCGCACCCCGACTTCGGCGAGGGCGTCACGGCGGTGGTCGTGCGCAAGCCCGGCACCACGCTCGACGAGCGCACCATCCTGGCGGCGCTCGAAGGCCGCCTGGCCAAGTTCAAGCAGCCCAAGCGCGTGCTGTTCGTCGACGACCTGCCGCGCAATACCATGGGCAAGGTGCAGAAAAACGTGCTGCGCGACCAGCACAAGGACATGTACGCGCGCAGACGTTGAGGCCGGCGGCACCCCTCACGAGACCCGCACCAGCAGCTTGCCGCGGTTGCGGCCGGCGAACATGCCGGCCAGCGCCATCGGCGCGTTTTCCAGGCCGTCGACCACGTCCTCGGCGGCCTTCAGCTTCCCCTCTTCCACCCACTTCGCCAGGGTCGCCTCGGCCTGCGGGCGGGTGGCGAAGTAGTCGAGGACGATGAAGCCTTCCATGCGCAGGCGCTTGACCACCAGCAGGCCGGGCACGCCCATCGGGCCCGGTCCGGGCCTCTCGGCGTTGTATTGGGAGAGGTTGCCGCAGCAGATGATGCGGCCGCCCATGTTCATCTGGAACAGCGCCGCCTGCAGGATGTCGCCGCCGGTGTTGTCGAAATAGACGTCGATGCCGTTCGGGGCGGCGGCGCGCAGGGCGCGGCGCACGTCGCCGGCCTTGTAGTCGACGGCGGCGTCAAAACCGAGCTCGCGCGTCAGCCAGGCACACTTCTCCGCGCCGCCGGCGACACCGACCGCGCGGCAGCCCTCGATCCGGGCGATCTGGCCGACCACTGAGCCGACCGCGCCGGCCGCCGCCGACACCAGCACCGTCTCGCCCGGCTTGGGTCGGCCGATCTCGCGCAGGCCGTAGTAGGCCGTCAGCCCGGTGATGCCCAGCACGCCCAACAGCATCTCCGGCCGGTAGCGCGAATCACGGCGCGTCACGTCGCCGAGCTTCATGACCGCGAAATCCTGCCAGCCGAGCATGCCGTCGACCAGGTCACCGACCTTGAGATCGGCGACATTGGACTCGACGACCTCGCCCAACGCGAAGCCGTGCATGACATCGCCGGGCAGTACCGGCGCCTTGTAGGTCGGGACCGGCGACAGCCAGGCGCGATTGGCGGCGTCGAGCGACAACAACAGCGTGCGCACCAGCACTTCGCCAGCGACGGGCTTCGGCACCGGCGCCTGGCGCCAGGTGAAATGCTCCGGCCCGACCATGCCGGTCGGGCGTGCGGCCAGCAGCCACTGGCGGTTCGTCGAGTTTGCCATGCGTCTTCCCCTGCATATCGCACCACGCGCTCGCCGGTCACACGTGCGCCAACGCCATTCGCGTACTCCACGCCGCGCGGCGGAGCGTCATCCATTGGACATCCATGTCGCGGCCACCGGCGACAAACGCCTTCCGCCAGATTCCTACCGCTTCGAAACCAAGTCCACGGTAGCAGGAAATGGCCGCGACATTGCCGGTCGAGACACCAAGATCGACCCGATCTACGTGATGCCGATCAAACGAGAGCGACACGGCCAGACCAACCATTGTCGTGCCGATTCCCCGCCGGCGATGGCTGGGAGCGACCAGCACCCGGGACAGGCGGCTGGATAGATGCGGCCAAATCTGGCTGATCTCGACATGACCGACCGGCTCGCCGGAGTCCGCGCACGCAGTGAAGATGAGGCGACTGTTGCCGTCCTGCGCACTGTCCAGATAACGCCCGAGTTGTGCTGCATCGAGGGGATGGCGGAAGAAGCCGCCGCACCAATCTGCCAGCGCCGCTTCGCTCGGCGCCCACGATATCAGGCGCTCGAAGTCACCGCGCCCGAATGGACGCAGTGTCACCGTGCGGTTCGGGCCAAGTGCATCGCGCATGCCTGCATGCTGGTGGATGCCGGTGACGGTGACAATCGCAGGGGCGACCTGCCGGCCTCACTTGGCGTTGCCGAACACCGCGTGCCGCACCTTGTCGCCCGGTTTGATGCCCAGCAGGCGGGCGGCGCCGCCGTTGATCTCCAGGACGGCGCGGGCCGGCGGCCCGCTGTCGATGTTGCGGGTCGACAGCGGTTCGGCGTTGGCGTGGATGCGGCGGATGGTGCCGTCGGCGGCGATGAAGATCATGTCGAGCGGAATGATAGTGTTGGCCATCCAGAACGACAGCGGCTGTTCGCTGCGGAAGTCGAACAGCATGCCCTCCTTCGGTCCCAGCTTCTGGCGGAACATCAGGCCGCGCTGCTGCTGCTCCGGGGTCAACGCCAGCTCGACGTCGAAGGTCAACGGCCCGTTCGCCGTGTCGATCACGAGAGTCGACCTCTCAAAGGTGACCTGCGGCGGCGCTGACGGTTGCGCTGGCGCGATTGTCGCCGCGCCGGCAAGGCCCCATACGACGCCCAGCGCGGCCGCCAGCCGGCGTGCGCTTCGACCAATAGCAAGCAGCGATCGTGTCACCACCTTACGGAGCCTTGTCGATGCCGGTGGGGTGGTCGAGCACGTACAGCCATCGGCCATCGGGCTGGCGACGCAGCACCTCGGCGCTGGTGCCGCGCCGCTCCATCGGCTTGCCTTCGGCGTCGGTGCCGGCCATCACCCAGTCGTGGCGCACCAGCGCCAGGCCATCGCGCTCCATGATCATGGCCGCCGTCATGGTCATGCGCGGTCGCCGCGCCGTCATGCGGGTGAAGGCCTCGCGGATCGCGGCCTTGCCCACGACCCGCGCGCCGGGTTGCGGCGCCAGCACGGCCTTCTCCTCATAGAGGCTGACCAGCGCCTCGACATTGCCGGCGGAGAATGCGTCGGCGAAGGCGCCGGCCATGTCCTCGACTCGCGTCACCACGGCCATCAAGTCCTCCTGCGGCGTCCGACAAGACATATGGTAACGGGGTCGACGGACAAAAAGAAAGCCGCTTGCGCGGCCACGGACGCATCGCCATGATCGCCGCTGACTCCCCGGGGGGAGCCGCACGCGCGGCTGAGAGGTCCGACAGGACGACCCCTGGAACCTGATCCGGTTCGTACCGGCGTAGGGACGGGTGAACAATGTCGTCGGCCGCAGCGGCTCCACTGGGAGCGCCTGCCATTGATGAACCCAATGTCGAGGTCGCGGCCGGCGCCGCGCCGGCGCTGCGGCTGCGCAATGGACACCTGCTGTTCGAAGGCGAGGCGCTTTTCGACGGCCTGGCGCTCGATCTGCCAGGCGGCCGGACCACTTGCCTGTTGGGACCGTCGGGTGTCGGAAAAACCTCACTGCTGCGCCTGATCGCAGGCCTGCTGCCGTTGGCGCCGGATTCGACGCTGACGGCGTCAGACGCGCGGCCGATCGCCGGTCGCGTCGCGTACATGGCGCAGACCGATCTGCTGCTGCCGTGGCTGAGCACGATCGACAACGCCACTCTGGGTGCCCGGCTGCGGGGTGATCCGGTCGCACGCGCGGCGGCCCGGCGACGGGCAGCGGCGATGCTCGACGAGGTCGGTTTGGGAAACCGCTTGGCGGCGAGGCCGGATGCGTTGTCCGGCGGTATGCGCCAGCGGGTGGCGCTGGTGCGGACCTTGGTCGAAGACAGGCCGATCGTGCTGATGGACGAGCCGTTCGGTTCGCTGGACGCGATCAGCCGCCTGCAGCTGCAGGAGCTGGCAGCCCGCCTGCTGGCCGGCCGTACGGTGCTGCTGGTCACGCACGATCCGCTGGAAGCGGCGCGCCTTGGCCATCGCATCCACGTCATGGCCGGTGTCCCGGCGCAGCTCGGGCCGGCGCTGCAGCCACCGGGCGCGCCGCCGCGCGACCCGACCGACCCGGCCGTGCTGTCGACCCAGGCCGAGCTGCTGCGGCGTCTGGCGGCCGCCACGGTTGCAGGTGGGGCCACATGATCCTCTCGACGTCATGCCTTCCCCGCGAAGCGGCGAAGGTGCCCGAAGGGCGGATGGGGAGCCAACGTGGTCTCGCTGATAAAGATCTCGAGGGTTCCCCTCCGCCCCTTCGGGGCACCTCCCCACGCTTCGCGTGGGGAGGAATGGGAGAATGAGGATGATCCAGCTCCAACATCTTGTTCGCCCCTTGCTTGTCGCCGCCAGCCTCGTGGCGGCTTGGGAGGCGGCGGTGTGGCTGAGCGCCACGCCGCATTACATCCTGCCGCCGCCCAGCCTGGTGGCGCAGGAATTCGCCGACAGGGGCGATCTGCTGGCGACACACGCGCTGTGGACCGTGGTGGAAATCCTGGCCGGCCTTGTGCTGGGGGTCGCGATCGGGGCGGCGTCGGCGCTGGCGATGGCGCGTTTCGTCGGCCTGCGCGCTTGGGGAGTGCCGCTGATGGTGATCAGCCAGGCGGTGCCGGTGTTTGCCATCGCGCCGCTGCTCGTGCTGTGGCTCGGCTATGGCCTCGCCTCGAAGATCGCCATGGCGAGCCTGGTGATTTTCTTTCCGGTGGCCAGCGCCTTTTACGACGGCCTGCGCCGCATCGAGCCGGGTTGGCTCGACCTGGCGCGCCTGATGGACGCTCCACCGTTTGCCGTGCTGTTGCAGATCCGCTTGCCGGCCGCGCTGCCGGCCTTCGCTTCAGGTGTCCGTGTCGCCGCCGCCGTCGCGCCGATCGGCGCCATCATCGGCGAGTGGGTCGGCGCCAGCGCCGGCCTGGGCTACCTGATGATGCAGCAGCTGGCGCGCGGTCAGACGGCGCTCGCCTTCGCGGCGCTGGTCGTGCTCGCCGTCATCGGCGTGGCGCTCTACCTGCTCGTCGACGCAGGACTGCGTCGCCTGATGCCGTGGGTTCCCGCTTCGCCCGATCTTGCCTGAAAGGACCAGCCATGCGCCTCACCCGCCGCGACACGCTCACGGGCATTGCCCTCGCCGCCCTCGGCACGACGCGCCCCGCCGCCGCGGCCGACAAGGTCACGGTGTTGCTCGACTGGTTCCTCAACCCCGACCATGCCGCGTTGGTGATCGCCAAGACCCAGGGCATGTTCGCCAAGCGCAACCTGGAGGTCGAGCTGGTGGTGCCGTCCGACCCCAGCGCGCCGCCCAAGCTGGTGGCCGCCGGCAAGGGCGACTACGCCGTCTCCTACCAGCCGCAGTTGCAGCTGCTGGTGGCGACCGAGCGGCCGTCCGAGTCGCTGCCGCTGGTGCGGGTCGGCGTGCTGGTGGCACAGCCACTGAACGCGCTGGTGTCGCTGGCCGACGGGCCGGTCAAGTCGATCGCCGACCTGAAGGGCCG
>DATFGV010000016.1:0-3920 GCA_035249115.1 Vineibacter sp. | reverse complement strand
GGTGTTGCCGATGATGCAGACGGGTTTGCCGGCCTCCTCCTCCTCCGGCATGAAAAGGCGGCCGGCGGTCGCCTTCCAGCTTTGCACCTCGAAATAGGCGGCGGTGGTGCCATAGACGGTGGTCGACCAGTTGGACCCTTCGTAGATGGCGGTGCCGCTCGACTGGACCAGCGGCGCGACGGCGCGGACGCCGGTCAGCTGGTTTTCGATCGCGGTCAGGTCGGCGGGCTTGAAGTCGGGCGGGCGCGGGCCGCCGCCGCCCCGGCCGAAGCCCTGGCCGGGGCGCAGCTGGAGGACATTGGCGCCCAGCGAGCTGATCTGCTGGCGGACGGCCGCGGTGGCGCCGTTGCCCAGCGTCACCATGGTGACCACCGCCGCCACGCCGATGATGATGCCGAGCGTGGTGAGGAAGCTGCGCAGCTTGTGCCGGTTGATCGCGCGGAAGGCGAGGATGATGGTGGTGCCTAGCATCCGGACGCTCCCGACACCCATTGCGTCCTCTGCGCCTCTGCGCCCCAAATCAATTCGCGCAGAGGCGCAGAGGACGCAGAGAAGAAGAGAGGGAAGCGGGTTCCCGGCGTTCGACGGGATGACGGGGGAGTGGGGTGCGGGGGAATCACGCCTTCACCCCATTTTCAACGCCGTCGACATGCCCGTCCTTGAAATGGACGATGGTGCGCGCATAGGCGGCCATGTCGGGTTCGTGGGTGACCATGAGGACGGTGATGCCGCTGTTGCGGTTGAGGTCGGTCAGCAGTTCCATGATCTCGATCGAGCGTTCGGAGTCGAGATTGCCGGTCGGTTCGTCGGCGAGCAGGACCGCAGGCGAGGTCACGATCGCACGGGCGATGGCGACGCGTTGCTGCTGGCCGCCGGACAGTTCGGCGGGGGTGTGGTCCCACCAGTCCTTGAGGCCGACCTTGTCGAGCGCCGCCATGCCGGCGTCGTAGCGGGTCTTCTTGTCGTCGCCGCGATAAAGGAGGGGAAGCTCCACATTTTCCAGCGCCGTGGTGCGCGCGAGCAGGTTGAAGCCCTGGAACACGAAGCCGAGATAACGGCGGCGCAGCAGCGCGCGCTGGTCGCGGTCGAGCGTTTCGACATGCCGGCCCTTGAACAGGAATTCCCCGGCCGACGGCACGTCAAGGCAGCCCAATATGTTCATCGTCGTCGACTTGCCCGAGCCCGACGGCCCCATGACCGCGACGAAATCGCCTTCGCCGATGTCGAGGTCGATGCCCTTCAACGCCTGGAAGGCGGTGGGCCCCGTGCCATAGACCTTGGTCACGCCGCGCAGGGAGATGATGGGGTCGGCCATGGATCAGGTGCCGTTCTGGCGGCCCGTGCCGCGCGGCTCGCGACCCTGGCTGGAACGGCCCGGCTGCCGGCCGCCGCCGCCATTGGCGCTGTCCTCGGCGGGCTGTTCCTGCCCCTTGGCCAGCTGGCCGGTGATGACGCGCATGCCGGGCTTGAGGTCGCCGCCGGTGATGGCCGTTCGCGCGCCGTCGCTGGCGCCGACGACGACCTGCACCGCCTTGGGATTGCCGTCGGCGCCCACGACATAGACGGTCTGGCTGGATCCGATGCCGAAGCTGACCTGCCGGTTGGCCCCGCTGCGGCGGAAGCGGCGCGGGCCGGGCACGATCTGGCTGGTGATGCCGCCGCCCTGATCGCCGGCGCTGGGCTTGAAACGGAGCGCGGCGTTGGGGACGAGCAGCACGTCGTGCAGTTCCTGCGTCACGATGTCCGCCGTCGCGGTCATGCCGGGCCGCAGCGTTTCGCCCCGATTGTCGACCGAGAGCACCGCCGTGTAGGCGATGACGGTGCCGCTGGTGCTCGCCGTGCTGCTGCTGGACGAGGAGGATGCGGAGGCGCTGCTCGACGCGTTGGAGCCGACATTGACGCGCGTCACCCGCGCCGGGAAGCTGCGGCCGGGGAAAGCGTCGACGGCGAAGGTGGCGGCTTGGCCTTCCTGCACCTGGCCGACGTCGGCTTCGTCGACGGCGACCTCGACTTCCATCTGCGTCAGGTCCTCCGCGATGGTGAAGAGGACCGGCGCGTTCAGCGAGGCGGCGACGGTCTGGCCCGGTTCGATATCGCGCGAGAGGACCACGCCCGTCACCGGCGAGACGATCTGGGCGATGGACAGGTTGGTCCGCGCGGTCGAAAGCTGGGCGCGCGACACGCTGACCTGCGCCTGCTGCGCGTGAAGAGTGCCGAGCGCCGACTGATAGTTGGCGCGGGCCGTATCCAGTTCGGTCTTGGCGGGGACGCGGCCGCCGGAGAGCTGGTAGACGGTGAGCTGGCGATCGAGTGTCGCCCTGGCCAGCGCGACCTGCGCCTGCGCCTGCGCGACGCCGGCCTGACTGGCCGCGACCTGCGCGCGATTCTGGTTGATCGTGTCGACCAGGCGCCGGGTATCGAGTTCCGCGAGGCGCTGGCCCTTGGTCACGCGATCGTTCACGTCGACATAGACCCGCGTGATCTTGCCCGACTGTTCGGAGCCGACATCGACCTGGTTGATGGGCTTCAGGTTCCCGGTGGCCGAAACGGTGACGGTAAGGTCGCCCCGACGCGCCTCCCGCGTCGCGTAATTGGGTGTGTCATCGCCGGAGAAGCAGCGGGCGAGCAGCAGGATCAGGATCAGCAGCGCGAGGCCGACGGCGCCCCGGATGACCCATTTGCGCCAGGGCTTTTCCGGGCGCACGCCAAGAAAGTCGTCGAGGTCTTGGTCCTTGCTCACATCATTGCTCATTGGGGCGATTGTCCATGTTCTGCCAGCCGCCGCCGAGCGCGTTGTAGAGCTGGGCGATGGCAAGCACCTGATCGGCCTGGGCGGCGGCGAGGCTGTTGCGCGCGTTCAGGAGGGTGGTCTCGCTGGCGGAGAGCGTCTGGAAGTCGATGAGGCCGGCCTGATACTGGCTGCGGGCGAGCAGGGCGGCATTGTTCGATGCTTCGAAGGCGACCGCGAATTCGGCCTTGCGCTGGCGGGCGCTGGTGAGCGCGGCCATGGCGTTTTCGACATCTTCCAGCGCGGTCAGCACGCTCTGCTTGTAGGCGGCGAAGGCGGCGTCGGTCGCGGCCTTTTGCGAGCGAACCTGCGAGGCGAGGCGGCCGCCGTCGAAGATCAGCTGCGCGACATTCGCGAAGACGCCGCCGGTGACGAGGTCGAACAGATTCTTGAAGCTGGTCGCGCTGGTGCCGATATTGCCGCTGATCCCGAGCGAGGGATAGAGCTGCGCCTGGGCGACGCCGATCCGGGCGGTGGCGGCGGCGAGCGCGCGTTCGGCCGATCGCACGTCCGGGCGCTGGCGCAGCGTGTCGGCGGGGATGCCGGTGGCGATCGCGGTCGAGGCGGCGGGAATGGGCGCGGGACTTTCGAGCGTGCGGGTCGCCTCGCCCGGCGCCTGCCCCGTCAGCACAGCGATGCGGTTGAGGCTGCCGCGCAGGCCGGATTCCAGCTGGGGGATGGTGGCGCCGGTCTGGGCGAGCTGGGCGCGGGCCTGCTCGGCATCGAGCGAGGAGACGAGGCCGGCCTGCAGTCGCCAGTTGGCGATGTTATAATTGTCCCGCTGTATCGCCTGGGTTTCGCGGGCGATGCGCAACTGCGCCTGCGCCTGCCGCGCCTGGATATAGTTGGTGACCAGTTCGGCGATGATCGTCATGCGCACATTGGCGAGATCATAGCCCGACGCGGTAAGGTCGGCGCGCGCGGCTTCGGCCGAGCGGGACAGTGCGCCGAACAGATCGACCTGCCAGCTGGCATTGGCGCCAAGCGAATAGCTGCTGCCCCGGCTGGAATAGTTGCGCCCCGCGCCGCCCGACGCGTTCACCTGGGGCAGGAAGGCGGCGTTCGCCTGGCGCAGCGACTCCCGCGCCTGGCGGAGCCGGGCCTGGGCCTGGACGATGTCGAGATTGTTCGC
>DATFGV010000015.1:0-6172 GCA_035249115.1 Vineibacter sp. | reverse complement strand
TCCGCGTACTCAGAGGCGTTGCGCACCATCCGCACTGGCATCGCGCTGAGCAGCGCCGACCATCCGCAGCGCACCGTGGTCGTCACCTCCTCGGTGCCGGGCGAGGGCAAGACCACGACGGCGCTGTCGCTTGCCGCCGCGTCGGCCGCATCAGGCGCGCGCACCTTGATCATCGACTGCGACATGCGCCAGCCGTCGCTGCACAAGAACCTCGGCGGTGACAATACGGCGGGCCTGGCTGAGTTCCTTGCCGGCCAGCGCGACCTCGAAGAGCTGGTGCAGGTCGAACCGAAGACCGGCCTGTATTACGTGCTCGCCGGCAAACGCCCACCGTCGCCGACCGACCTGCTCGGCAGCCTGCGCATGCGCCGCCTGCTGCAGCAGCTTGGCGACGCCTTCGACCTGGTGATACTGGACAGCCCGCCGGTAATGGCCGTCTCCGACGCCTTGCTGCTGGTCCGCCAAACCGACACGACGATCTTCGTCGTGCGCTGGGAGAAGACGCGGCGCGACGTGGCAATCGCCGGCGCCAGGATGGTGCACGAGGCCGGCGCCCGCCTGTCCGGCATGGTGCTCAGCCAGGTCGATCTGCGCCGTCACGCGCAGTACGACTACACCGACAGCGGCGTCTACTACTACCGCGGTTATCGCAAGTACTATGGCGAGGCGTGATGCCGGTGTCGGCCGGCCGCCCCGCAACGCGTGGGCGGCGGCCGGATACCGCATCGGGCGAGCGACACGCGGCGCGAACGGCCAAGCCGGCTTTCCGTCGGCTCTCCGGTCCGCTACGCTGGGCTGACGCGCGGCACAGCGCGCGCGAGCACCGCCGATGAGTTCGTCCAACCCTGCATCCGATATCGAGACCGCGAGCGACCGGTCGGCCGTGTCATCCAGCGTTCGGCCGGCGCGCCTGCTCGTGACTCTGATCGCCGCCTTGGGCGGCGTGGCGCTGGTCATGTTGGCGGTGCCACGCCTGTTCGCGGCGATCGAGTTGCTTGATGCACGCAGCGTCGCTGAACGGGCGCAGGTCGATGACCCGAAGCTGTCGAACTTGCAGCTCGACGAAGCCGCCCGCGCCCTGCAACACGCCCTGGCATGGCAGGAGGACGCCGATCTGGCGGCGCTGTTGTCGACGGTGCGGCTGCGTCAGGCCTCTCGCGCCGAGACCGCCGACCGCGGCGCCGAGCGGCTGACCCAGTCATCGGAGGCGGCCAAGCGCGCCATCCGCCAGTCGCCGGCGCATCCGACGGCGTGGACGCTGCTCGCAATGTCGCTGGAGGCGAGCGATTCGCGCCAGCCGCAGTTCATCGCGGCGCTGCAGCGCGCCATCGCCGTCGCGCCGTTCGATCCGCGCTTTCTGGTGCCGCGGGTCGAGATGGCATGCCGCTTCTGGCACCGGATCGATTCACCGACCCGCAAGCTGGTGGCGGCGGAGGTCCGGATCCTGGCCGGACGCGACCTGCGCGCGCTGGCGACACTGGCCAAGCGCAGCTACGGGCTCGAGCCGGTGCGCGCCGCGCTCGCCGATGAACCGGCATTGCTGGACCATTTCGACGCCCTCTACGTCACGCTGCCATAGCCGATCGGCCGTTCTGTCCGAACGGCGTCAGCCACCACCGATGACGTGCCCACTTGCTGCGTCCGCCTCGCCCTCCGAGACGTATCGCTGCGCGATGCTCCCGAGGATGAGGTGACGCTACGCCGCCGCGGCCTGCGGCACGCTGGCGGCGTCGAGGCTGGCCATGGAAGCGGCATCGAGCTTGAGGTCGGCCGCTTTGAGGATTTCCGCCAGCTGCTGCGTGCTGGTGGCGCTGACGATAGGTGCCGCGATCGCCGGCCGCGCTATCGCCCAGGCCAGCGCCACCTGCGCCGGCGTGGCGCCGAGCCGTGCCGCCACGTCGTCGACCGCTTTCAGGATGCCGAAGCCGCGCGGCGTCAGGTACTTCTTGACCGCGCCACCGCCGCGCACACTCTTGCCGAGGTCGCCCTCGCCCCGGTACTTGCCGCTCAGGAAGCCGCTGGCCAGCGAGTAGTAGCCAATGACGCCGACCTCTTCCTTGACGCACAGGTCCTGCAGCGGCCCTTCGAACAGGCCGCGTTCGACCAGATTGTAGTGCGGCTGCAGCGTCTCATAGCGCGGCGTGCCGAGCTTCTTGCTGGTCTCCAGCGCCAGCTTCAGCCGCGCCGCGTCGTAGTTCGAGGCACCGATGGCACGCACCTTGCCCTGCTTGACCAGCTGGGCGTAGGCCTCGAAGCGCGCCTCCATCGGCGCCTCGGGATCGTCGCGGTGCGACTGGTAGAGGTCGATGTAGTCGGTTTGCAGGCGCTTCAGGGAGTCCTCGACCGAGCGCAGGATGTATTCCTTCGCCAGGCCCTTGCGATCCGGCGCCATCTGCATGCCGACCTTGGTGGCGATCACCACCTTGTTGCGGCCACCGCGCTGCTTCAGCCAGTTGCCGATCACGGTTTCCGACTCGCCGCCCTTGTGGCCCGGCGCCCACACCGAATAGACGTCGGCCGTGTCGACCAGGTTGAAGCCGGCGGCGATGAAGGCGTCGAGCACGGCGAACGAGCGCGCCTCGTCGGCTGTCCAGCCAAAGACATTGCCACCCAGCGCCAACGGCGCCACGTCGATTCCCGATCGTCCCAGCTTGCGCATCTGCATCGTCCACTCCCTCGCGCGATTCAGGGCGCGGAGCATAGGCCGGCGGTGCGTTGCGGGGGAAGGCCGTTACCGGCCAGCGATCAGCGCGTCTGCCGCACGGATGATATTCCGCAGCGTACGATCGGCGGTCTCCAGGTCCGGTGTATCGGCGGGCGGCTGCGCCGCCAGCCAGCGGTCGGCACGGTCGATCTCCTGGCGGATGAAGTCGTCCAGCACCGGCATCCGGGACCCGCTTCCCAGTTCGTGCGCCCGCATTTTGAGCACCAGCAACTGGTCGATGGCGGCCGATACGGCCGGATCGACCGTCACACCGGCGCGCAGCGACGGCAGGTCCATGGGAAGGGGGTCATCCGGCCGTTCGGCCAGCCAGCGCAGGGCCAGGGCCGGTCGGATGGAATAGAAATACTTCTTCAGCCGCACCGAGTCGCGACCCTCGATGTCGCCCAGGAACTGGCGCCGCGCCAATCCGCGGTAGTGGTGCCGGGCGGCGATCGGCCCCGGCCGGAGCCCGACGAACCGTTCCAGCGGGTCGGTAAGCTGGGTGTTGCGACGGTAGACCACCGGCGAGCGTAGCCATTCCGGCAGGACCGGGTTGAATTTGCAGGCCAGGGCCAGTGCTTTGCGGACATCCCAACCCGAGATGTCGAGGCCGTCGCTGATCGGCGCCTCGATGACGTCCCGGCCGGGCCGAACCGACAGGTACCAGTCGAGCCGGTGGGCGTAGACGAACCGGACGTCGAAATCGCTGTCCGGTGAATGGAAGCCCCACGCCCGGCTGCCGGACTCGACCGCGAACAGGATGGCGACGGCCTGCGCCGCCTCGATCCGGTCCAATTCCCGGGCTATATCCTGGGCGACACGCGGCGGAATGACGGCGGAATGGTCCAACATGGCTGGCAGCGCATACCGGCATTTGTCTCGTGCGGCAAACTGGCCGAAAATAGCGTCAAAATAGCCTGCAAAGGGTTACCGTCGCGATGTCCCGCGTTTCGCGTCCGATGATCGGTGTTTCGGCCTGCCGCCGCACCATGGGGCCTTTCACCGCCCATGCGGTCGGCGAAAAGTACATTTTGGCGATCACCGACGTGATCGGCGGCGTGCCGCTGGTCCTGCCGGCGGTGGGCGACGGTGATAGCGGCCTGGATATCGATCGCGTGCTCGACGTGCTGGACGGGATGATCCTGACCGGCAGCCCGTCCAACGTGGCGCCGGCGCACTACGGCGGGCCGCCGGCGCGCCGCGGCGTGGCCGCCGACCCGGCGCGCGACATCACCACCTTGCCGCTGATCCGCCGGGCGCTTGATTTGGCGGTGCCGCTGTTCGCGATCTGCCGCGGCTTCCAGGAACTCAACGTCGCACTGGGCGGCACCCTGCATCAGCACGTCGAGGAGGTGCCGGGCCGGATGGATCATCGTTCGCCCAAGGTCGACGACATGGAGCTCAAGCAGGGGCCGGCGCACAGCGTGAACGTCATGGCCGGCGGCCAGCTGCATGGGTTGCTGGGCTGTACCGAGCTGATGGTCAATTCGCTGCACGGCCAGGGCATCGATCGCCTGGCGCCACGGCTGAAAGTCGAGGCGGTCGCGCCGGACGGCCAGATCGAGGCGGTCAGCGTCCCTGACGCCCCGGGGTTCGTGTGCGCCGTGCAATGGCATCCCGAATACCGGGCGCGCGAAAATCCGCTATCGATGCGGCTGTTCGACGCCTTCAGCGCTGCCTGCCGGGCGCGCGCCGCCTCGCGCGTCGCCGCCGTCGTGATGCGCGCCGCCGCGGAGTAATCCTTCCCCACTGAGTGAGGAAGGTGGCGCGAAGCGCTGGAAGGGGACCCCTCGTGGTCCCTCAAACAGAGACACCACGTCGGCTCCCCTCCGCTCCTTCGGGGCACCTCCCCACTGCGTGGGGAGGATCAAGCCTTGAGCACCGCGCGCAGTTTGCCGACGACGAGCCGCCACACGCCGTCAGCGTCGTCGCGAGTCAGCTCGTCGATCGGCATCCAGCGTGTGGCCTTCACCTCGCCGTCTTGCGCCGTCAATGCGTGCGTCGAGTCGGCGACAAAGAGATAGCGGAAATCGAAATGGTAGTGCTGCCGCTTGCCGCGGCCGGGGTTGGCCGGAATCATGTGTGGGTCGATGTCGAGCGGCAACGAGGGATCGTTTGCCCAGTTGCTCGGCGTGAACCGGTGCAGCCCGGTCTCCTCCCAGGCCTCGCGCGCGGCGCCGTCGCGCGGGCTTTCGCCGGCATCGACATGGCCGCCCGGCTGCAGCCAGCGGTCGAGCGTAGCGTGATGCACCATCAGGATCGTGTCGCGCACCGGATCGACGACGAAGGCGGAGCCGGTGACGTGGCCCGACATGGAATCGCGGGCGAACAGATCGGACGGATCGGCCAGACGATCGTAGAGCGGCCGCAGCCGCGCCTTCTCGGCCGGAAAACGCACCAGGTAGCGCTGCACGATGCCGGCGACGCGTGCCGCCTGCCGCCGGACGTCCAGGCTCACGCCGCCGCGGCCGGCTTGAGATAAACGTCTTTCAGCGCCAGCCGACCGTCGCGGAAGGTGTAGCGCTCGACGCCGATGGTCTCGAAGGCGCTGCCGCTGGTCTTGTCGACGCCAGTCATGCGGAAGGTCATGAACGTCGCGTCCGGCGCATGGTGATAGACCACCTCGTGAAAGCGCACGTTCTCGACCTGCTGCTTGCGTTCGGCGAAATACGCCTCGATCTGGCCGCGCGAGGTCAACTGGCGCGCGACGTCACCGCCCTGCACGCTCCACACGAAGTCGGGCGTCACGACCTGGTACATCGCTTCCAGGTCCTGCTTGAAGAACGCGCGGCCGAAGGCCTTGAAGATGGTGTCGCGCTCGGCAGCGGTCGGGCTCATGCAGTCCTCCTCAGGTCGTCGCGTCGGGCCAAAAAAAGATTAACCACAGAGACCACAGAGCGCACCGAGGATGAGAGCGAAGGATTGCGCGCCTTCGGCGCGCGAGTCATTTCCTCTGTGCGCTCTGTGTCCTCTGTGGTTGCCCTTCATGACACTCACCTGGCGACAAAGGCCAGGTAGTCGCGCGCCACTTCCTCGACGGCGGTTTCATAGAAGCGCTTGCCGTGAGCGGCGGTCGACAGGTTGGGATTGGAGCCGATGCGGCCGTCGGGGAAGTTGGCCCGGTAGTCGTCGGCGTCGGCGAAGTCGCCGGTGGGCGCCACCTGCGGCTCCATCGGCACCTGCTTCTCGGTCTGCGGGTGCATGTAGAAGGTGAGCGACACCTCGCTCGGGGTCGCGTGGCTGCCCTCCTGGTTGCCGTAGAGCTCGCGCGACAGGGCCCGGACGCCCGGCCCTTCCCACCAGTTGCGCAGCTTGCATTTCACCGACGGCGCGTTGCTGCCGCGCTCCAGTGAGCGCTCGGCGTAGACCTCGGAGAATGCCGCCGTCACGGTAGCAATGTTGCCGCCATGGCCGTTGACGAAGAAGAATCGTGTGAAACCGTGGCGCATAAGTGACTGAATGTTGTCA
>DATFGV010000014.1:0-3874 GCA_035249115.1 Vineibacter sp. | reverse complement strand
TCGGCAACAGCTGATTGCCGCCGACGATGTTCAGAACCTTGTCGTCGCTCGCCAGGCAGGCGCGGCGCACGGCTTGGATCAGCCGGGCCGCGATGGTGCGATTCCAGAACCAGTCGAGCACCTGGGCGCTGGCCGGCCGCGTACCGGGCGCGACCGCCGCTTCGGTGTAGAGCGCCTTCAGATCGTCGATGACGTAGCGCGCCGCCTGGATGGCGCGCAGGTCCGGCAGCGGGCTGGCGTCGGGCGCCTTGCCGTCGAGGAAGGCGCAGATCAGGCTTGGCCAGGCCTCGACCGGCAGCCGCCCGACGCCGACGGTCGTCGTGCCGCGCACGGTGTGGCCACGATCCCAGGCTGGCAGGACGGCAGCCAGTTCGGCCTTCAGCGCCTGCGTCCATTCCCAGGCCGTCGCGCCATCCCTGGGTGCGGTGATCGCCGGCAGGACGACGGCAGGCTGCCAGTCCGCGGCTGGTAGCTGGCCCGGCGCACTTTCGGCGTAGTCCTCGAGGACGACCGGCCCGTCATCGCGTTCCATCAGGCGCAGCGCCGCCAGCAGCACACGGCGCTGGAACGCGGCATCTTGCGGCTCGCCCAGCGGCCGGCCCAGCTCGAAGGGCACGAACAGTCCGCGCGGCGGCCGGACCTTCTCCATGTGCAGGCGGATCAGGCCGATCGCCACTGTGGCGATGCCGCGATGCTCGATCAGGTGTGCCAGCGCGCTCACGGCGCGCGTACAGAAGGGTCAAACCGGCGTCAGCAGCACGGCGTCGACCGACTCCTGCCGCAGGCGTGCCACCAGGCCGTCGGCCAGTTCGCCCCAGGCCTTCGGGTCGCTGGCGCCCATCACCGCATAGTGCGTGTCGGCGACCGAACCGATCGCGCCCTCGGCCGCCATCTCGCGCAGCCGGTCCAACGGATAGACGACGTTGACGTCGCGCTGAAAGCCGGTGCGATCGAAATTGACCGAGACATGGCTCATCACCAGTGCGCCGGAGGATAGCGATGCCGGCAGCGCGCGAAAGTCGTTGTCGCCCGGCGGAATCGGTTTCTCGCCACGCGGCACCAGGGCCGCCGACGTCACGATCGCGACCCGGCGTTCGCGCAACGGCCTGCCGGCAACGAACGGCGTCGTCTCGTAGCGCGGGCAGTCGAGGTCAAGCAGGCGTTGCCGCGTGGTCGGCGCCAGATCCTCGAGGGCGGCCATGAAGCTGTACTCCGGCTGTCAAAACCGCTAGAGCATAGCCCGGCCGACGATGCGGTGGCGCTATGGATCGAATGCCTGCGCTTGGCGCGTCCCGACAAACGAAAGATCGACGCGATGTGGACGCCCTGGAGCCGTCCGCAGCGGTCCCAACGAAGGTTTGCCCATGGCGAAGGAAGAACTGGTTCCGTTCGAAGGTCTCGTGACCGAAGTGCTGCCCGACGCACGCTATCGCGTGCAACTCGACAACGGCCGCATCATCATCGCCTACACCGCCGGCAAGATGAAAAAGAACCGCATCCGCACCCTGGCCGGCGACCGGGTCACGGTCGAGATGTCGCCATACGATCTCGAAAAGGGCCGGCTGATCTTCCGCCACAAGGACGAGCGCAGCATGCCGATGCAGCGCGCCGCCCAACGCGGGCCGTTCCGTCGCCGCTAGCCGAAATCCGAAAGGCTGCGGCAACGATGCAGAAGCCCGAGCTTCCGCCAATCACCGCCGCGCATACCCGACCGGTTTCAGCGCCTCCGTGATCTCTCCCAGGGTGGCCGGATCGTCGATCGTGGCCGGTGGCTTGAACGCTTCCGAATCGGCGATCTTCTGCATCGTACCGCGCAGGATCTTGCCCGAACGCGTCTTGGGCAGGCGGTTGACCACCACCGCCGTCTTGAAGAACGCGACCGGCCCGATGCGCTCGCGCACCATGCGCACGACGTCACCGACGATCTCGCCATGTGGCCGGCTGACGCCGGCCTTGAGCACCAGGAAACCGAGCGGCACCTGCCCCTTGAGCTCGTCCGCGACGCCGATGACCGCGCATTCCGCAACATCGTCGTGCGACGCCAGCACCTCTTCCATCTGGCCGGTCGACAGCCGGTGGCCGGCGACGTTGATCACGTCGTCGACGCGGGTCATGACGGAGACGTAGCCGTCGGCGTCGATGTAGCCGGCGTCGCCGGTCTTGTAGTAGCCGGGATACTCCGAAAGATAGGACTGGCGAAATCGCTCGTCGGCGTTCCACAGGGTCGGGAACGTGCCGGGCGGCATCGGCAGCTTGCCGACGATGGCGCCGATCTCGCCCGCCTTCACCGGACGGCCCTCGGCGTCGAGCACCTGGATGTCCCAGCCCGGCGCCGGCACCGATGCCGAACCCGGCTTCACCGGCATCGGCTCCAGGCCGACGAAGTTGCCGCAGATCACCCAGCCGGTCTCGGTCTGCCACCAGTGGTCGACAATCGGCACGCCCAGCATGCGCTGCGCCCATTCGATGGTCGGCGGATCGCCGCGCTCGCCGGCCAGGAACAGGGTGCGGAAGTGCCTGAGGTCGTACTGCTTGAGCAGCTTGCCGTCCGGGTCCTCCTTCTTGATGGCGCGGAACGCGGTCGGAGCTGTGAACAGCGCCACCGCCTTGTGCTCGGCGATCACCCGCCAGAAGGCGCCGGCGTCCGGCGTGCCGACGGGCTTGCCTTCGTACAGGATGCTTGTGGCGCCGTAGATCAGCGGCCCGTAGACGATGTAGCTGTGGCCCACCACCCAGCCGACGTCCGAGGCGGTCCACCACACCTCGCCCGGTTCGACGCCGTACAGGTTCTTCATCGACCAGTGCAGCGCCACGCAGTAGCCGCCATTGTCGCGCACCACGCCCTTGGGTTGGCCGGTGGTGCCTGACGTGTACAGGACGTACAGCGGATCGGTCGCCGCGACCGGCACGCAAGCCGCGTGCGGTTTGCCCGCGACGAAGGTCGCCCAGTCGAGGTCGCGGCCCGCGACGAGGCTTGCTTGCGCCTGCGGTCGCTGGAGCACAAGACAGTGCGCCGGCTTCTGTTTGGCCAATGTGATCGCCTGGTCGAGCAGCGGCTTATACTCAACGATACGGCCTGGCTCGATGCCGCAAGACGCCGCCATGATCAGCTTGGGCGTGCAGTCGTCGATGCGGGTGGCCAGCTCGTTGGCGGCGAAACCGCCGAACACGACCGAGTGGATCGCGCCCAGCCGGGCGCAGGCCAGCATGGCCATTGCCGCCTCGGGCATCATCGGCATGTAGATGATGACCCGGTCGCCCTTGCCGACGCCGAGCTTTGCCAACGCCCCGGCGAACAGCGCCACGGCGTCGCGCAGTTCGCGATAGGTGAATTGCTTCTTTGTGCTGGTGACGGGGCTGTCATAGATCAGCGCGAGGCGATCGCCATGCCCAGCTGCCACATGGCGGTCGAGGCAGTTATAGGCAGTGTTCAGCTTGCCGCCGACGTACCAGCGGTCGAACGGCGTCTTGGAGCGGTCAAGAACCTTGGTGAAAGGTTCGATCCAGTCGATCGCCTTGGCCGCATCGGCCCAGAACCCCTCGGGATCGGCGAGCGAACGGCGATGGACGTCTTCGTAGCGGCCCATGATTCCTCCCTGTGCTCGCTCGACTCTGGCGGCAGCGATAAGCGAGGGTCAAGAGCCGTTAAGGTCAGAAATGCCGGAGGACAGAAACTTCCGCGGCGCCAGGCCGAGTTCGCGCCAGACCTCGCCGCGATCGAAGACAAGATCCTGTTCCATGCGCCGTGCCATGGCGCCGGTCGCGCCCGGCAGCATGGCCAGCGCTGCCAGCCGCAGGAACCGCGGCTTGATGGCCAGAACGGCGAAGATGCGCTCGATCATCGCCCGATAGGTCATCGTCTCGCCGCCACCGA
>DATFGV010000013.1:0-2575 GCA_035249115.1 Vineibacter sp. | reverse complement strand
TCAGAAAGGGTCCGCCTAGCCGGACTGACGTTGACAGTATGTGCGGTGATCCCGCCGGACTGGTGATGCGAGGTGACGTTGTGAACTACGGCCGCCTTTGAAGGATAACGCGCGCTATCGTCGCCCATGACTTGTCCCTGTGTTGACGGTGTGGGCAGTGATGCCGCCCGACTGCTCGTGCGAAACGATGCTGTGGGCGTGGCTGACGCGCGCCGGAGCCGACTGTCCATTCTCCCTCGGCAAGGCGCGCCTCTGGACTACGATCACGCCCGCCGCCACTGCAATGAGCGCCAACACGCCTGCCGCCACAAAAGCGGCGGTGGGCGCCCATTCGGGGAAACCGCTTTCAGTCTTGGTTAGCGCCCAGCCCGCGATTACTGCGGCAACAGCCAACAGCGTCGGAACGACGACACCTAGAACTAGTTCCTTGCGCATATGCCCCCTCTAGGTTGGTAGACGAGATGTGCGGTCGCCGGGCGGAATGCAAGGGGCGTTGGCCCGCAGAGTTGCGGTCGCCTCCCGCTATAGCGCTCTGGCGGGTTGGTGGCCGGACTCGTCCGGCCATTGACCGGCCGATCGAAAGCCTGCGAAGAACGACGGCGTGCAGTGGCACGGCACCGAAATCGGCGCCGTGCCGCTGGATTCGCCCCGAACCAACACGAGGAACCACCCCATGAAAATCGGTGTCTTCTCCACGTTCATGTCGCCGCTGGCGACGCCTGCGATGATTCGCGACTTCGGCCGCCGTGCCGAGGATATGGGGCTGGAATCGATCTGGATGGGCGAGCACGTGGCGTTCTTTGACAAGAACACCTATGGCTATCCCGGTTCGAAGGACGGCCGTATCCCGGCGCCGGAAGGCGGCGGCATGCTGGACGTGACGGCGACCTTCGGCTTCCTGGCGTCCGTCACCAGCAAGGTGCGATTCGGCACCGGCGTGGCGCTGGTGCCGCAGCGCAACCCGATCTACACCGCCAAGGAGATGTGCACGCTCGACTGGCTGAGCGGCGGACGGGTCGATTTCGGCATCGGCGTCGGCTGGAACAAGGAGGAAGTCGAGGCCTGCGGCTATCGCTGGGAGGACCGCGGCGCGCGCTGCGACGAGTTCCTCGAGGTCATGTGCCGGCTGTGGACCGAGCCGGTGGTCGATTTCAAGGGCAAGTGGGTGAAGTTCGAGACCATGCGGCTGGATCCCAAGCCGATCCAGAAGCCGCACGTGCCGATCATCGTCGGCGGCTATGCCGACGCCGCCTTCCGCCGCGCCGTGCGCTTCGGCGCCGGCTGGTACGGCTTCAACCGCGATCCGGCCGGCACCAAACAGATGCTCGACAAGCTCGACGCCGCGTTCGCCAAGGCGGGCCGCAAGCGCGGTGCGGATTTCGAGATCATCATCACGCCGCCGATGTCGATGTCGGTCGAGGCGATGCAGGACTATGCCGCGCTCGGCGTGCACCGCCTGGTCGTCAATCTCGGCAGCCAACGGCCCGAGAAAGTCGACCAGCGCATGGCCGAGATCGGCAAGCTGGTGAAGCTTGCAGCCTGAACCGGGCGCGCGGGACGCGGGCTTCCTAGCGCCGGAGGCGACACCATGGATATAGACACCGGCACGACAGAGTTGCTGTGCAGCGTGCAGGACGGCGTGGCGCTGATCACGCTGAACCGGCCCGAAATGCGCAACGCGCTGGGCGATCGCCTGACTCCGGCGCTGCGCACCCAGATCAAGGCGCGCGGCGAGGACCCCAATGTTGGCGCGCTGCTGATCACCGGCGCCGGCACCGCCTTCTGCAGCGGCGGCGACGTCAAGGGCATGGGCGATCGCAGCAGCAAGAAAGACATGAGCGCCGAGGAGCGCATCGCCGACCTGAAGTGGCGCCAGGCCAACCTGACCGGCGCGCTGGTCGGGGTGCGCAAGCCGACGATTGCCGCCCTGCCTGGCGCGGCCGCCGGCGCCGGGCTGGCGATCGCGCTGGCGTGCGACATCCGCATTGCCGCCCGCTCGGCGTTCGTCAGCACCGGCTACGCCCGGGTCGGCCTGTCCGGCGACTATGGCATCGCCTGGCTGCTGACCCGTGCCGTCGGCTCGGCGCGGGCGCGCGAACTGATGTTCACCGCCGAGCGGGTCGACGCCGAACGCTGCGAGCGGATCGGCCTGGTGAACCGCGTGGTGCCAGACGACCGTCTGCGGGACGAGGCTATGGCGCTGGCCCGATCGCTGGCCGAGGGGCCGCGCATCGCGCTGCGCAACATGAAGGACAACCTCGACGACGCGTTGCGCGTCGACTACCCGACCGCATTGGATGGCGAGGCCGAACGGCTGGTGCAGGCGTCGCGCACCGAGGACCACCGCGAAGCGGTGCGCGCCTTTGTCGAAAAGCGCAAGCCGGTGTTCATCGGGCGCTGATGGCCGGAGGCAAACCGACTCACCGCGCCGCGAGGAGAGCATGACCCGCCTGCGGAGCCTACTCGCCGCGACCCTGTTCGCAGCTGTCATCTCCGCAGGCGCGGGCGCCGTCGACTTTCGGTGGACGACTGGTTTCGGCCAGGGAGTCAGCAGCGCCCAGGTCCTGAACCAGGC
>DATFGV010000012.1:0-3169 GCA_035249115.1 Vineibacter sp. | reverse complement strand
AGGCGCCGGCGGGGTTCCGGCCGCCGGCTTGCCGCCCGGGTCGGGCGCGCCGATCACGACGCGGCCGCGCGTGGTGTCGCCACCGGGCCGCCCGGTGCCGCCACACTCGGGCGGCAGCACGCGACCCAAGGCGCGGTGCATGTCGCAACGGCTGACTTTGCCGCTAGTGCCGTCCACGACCTGCGCCTGGGCCGGCAGCGTCGTGCACATTGCGATCAATGCCGACGCGGCCAGGTAGCCGGTCAGCCAGGTACGTGTAAGCATAGACCCCTCCACGGAAACAACGACTGCGGGAGCGGCTTATTCCCCAGATGCTTGGTTCTAACAGAATCTGCCGCTGTGCCGCAATGTCAAAGTGAGTGATTACTATCTAAAAACTCAAATCGAGCTTCATGGTTAGGCGTTTAGTGAGGAAGTTTCGAGGGCAATCGACGATCGGCCGGGATCACCCGCCGCCCGAACGACTGTCCGAACCGGCAAAGACGAAAGGCGCCCAGTAGAACGGGTGCGCCCACCGCGCCGGATCCTGCCCCTTGCCGGCATTCTCCAGCATTTCGAGCTGGGCTTCACGCAGGACATGCACTGGGCTCGCGCCTTTGCCGATTGCGGCAAGGATGTTGACCATCATCAGGGTCGTGGCCTCGTCGGCGACGTTCCAGTGCGACGCCATCAGACCGCGGGTCCCGGCGGTGAAAAACGACCGTGCCAGCCCGGAAAAGGCCTCGCCGGCACTGCGGCCGTCCGGACCGGCCGTGTTGCAGGCCGACAAGACGACCAGATCGGCATCGAGCCGCAGCGCCGCGACATCGGCGGCCGTCAGCAGCGCCTCGCCGGTGTTGCCCTGCCCGGTCAGGATCACCGGCTGGCGCAGGCAGCGCAACTCGGTCGGCAGCAAAGCGTGCGCCGCGAAGTGCACGATCCGGTACTGCTCCAACCCGCCGCGCAGCACCGCGGCGCGGCTGAACGCCGGCCCCAGCCGCGTGACGGCGGTGCCAAACTGTCGACCCGCCAGGGTCACCTCACCCTCGGCCAGCGGCAGCAGCGGCAGCGACGCCAACTCGCGCGCATCGCCATCGCACGTCCCGGTGGTCGTGGTATCGGCACGCGTCGCCTGCACGGCGCGCGCCGCGCTGGCGAGTGGAATGGGCGAGAAGCCGCCAAAACCGATATAGCGTTGCGGCGCCCGCGACCGCGAGGCGGCGCGCCGCAAGAGGACCAGCGACTGTGGCGCCGGCACGTACGACACCGCCACGGTCTTGGCCAGCCACGCGACCTTCTTGTAGTCGGTGACCTCGGCCACCGCCGGCGGCGGCTCGGCGACGAGAATCGACAGGGGCAGCGACTGCAAGGCGCCATTCGTCGCCACCACGAGGTCGCGCACGCCACGCAGCTGGCCCTGGACCGGACCGAACAGCCGCTTGTAGAGGTCGTGCGCCAGGGCCACGTCGTAGGTCGGCAATTCACCGCGCGCGTCCGGCATGAACGCGGCCCGCAGCTTGCCGACGATCTGCGCCGCCTCGTTCAACGTCAGGCCGATCGCGTACGAGGTCATGCGCTTGTCGCGGGCGAAGAAGCCGTAGCTGCGGGTCGGCCCGAGCACGATCTGGAGGAACGCCTCGCCGGGGCGCAGCACCTCGAGCACGTCCTTCGACGAGGCCTGTGCCTGGATCAACTGGAAGTAGTTGGGCAGCGTCCGGCGCACCTCCGCCTCGGCCGCCTCGCGTCGTTGCAGCGCGTCGGAAATCTGCGCGTCGATCGCCTGCAGGGTCGCCTGATCGGCGCTGCGGTTGGCGGCGATGTCGCGGCGCTGGTACAGGTCGGTCAGGCGCGTCTCGAGATCCTGCAGAGCGCGGACGGTCTGGTTGCCATCGCCCAGCCGCACCGCCGCCTGCGCCACATAGGCGGCAGTGACGCCGGTGTTGATCAGCTGGGCTGCGTCGAACATCTCGGCGGCGGTGCTGCCGCTGGAGACGCCGGATTGCCCCGCCAGCGCCTCGAGGTAAGGCAGCGCGGCATCGGCGGCCACGGTGTGGCGCCGCACCCGCAGGATCTGCGCGCCGCGCCTGAACTCGGCCAGCGCCGCCGTGCCGTTGCCGCGCTGCAGCTGTACCTTGCCCGATTCAAGGAAAGTCTTGCCGGCCGGCTGCGATTGCGGCAGCGCCTCGTTGAGGCCGCGCGCCGAGTCGCCGAGGTCGGAACTGGCCGTGCCGAGATCCTTGGTGGTGGCGGCGCTCAGGCCGGCGACCCGGATCGCCCGCCAGCGGATGCCGCCGGGATCGATGCCGACGCCTTCCAGCAGAATGACCGCCCGGGCGGCGAAGTCGCGGCTCTTGCCCGGCTGGTTCTCCGCCAGGGCGATCAGGGCCCGCGTCCGGTAGATTTCGGCAACTCCTTGCGCCGCCAGCTGCATGGCCGGGCTGATGCTGACCGCCGCCGCCAGGTCCTGGCCAAGGCCGCGCTGGCCGCGCGGATCGGTGAACTGCTGACCGCGCACGCCGAATCCGTGCGCGTGATGCGATGATTGCCGTTGCGCCTGCTTGGCCATGAACGGCCCAAGATCGGGCGCGGTGGTAATGTAGAGCACCTCCGCCTGGTCAAGCGCGGCCCGCGCCTCGCGACGCTTGCCCTGGTTGGCAAGGTTTTGCGCCATGTATTGCTGCACCCGCGCCTTGACCAGCGGCTCCTGGACGTTGGCCACCAGCACCTCGGCCCGCTTGTACAGCTCGGCCGCCTCGCTGAAGCGGCCCTGATTGCTGATGTTGAGCGCCAGATGCACGAGCGCGTCGGCCTGATCGGGATTGTCGCGGCCGAACAGGCGCTGGTGCAGCGCCAGGGCGTCGCGGTAGGCCCGTTCGGCCTGCTGATAGTCCTCCTCGACATTGTGACGCGCGCCAACCCGCATCAGGCTCTGGTAGCGATCGATGTCGCCGGACCCAAATCCGGCCTGGAAGCGTCCGCCCAACGAGTCGGCGATCGACCCGCCCTTCGCCGCCGGGGCGCCGCCGCCGAGCGCCGCGATCGTCGCTTCGATGGCGGGCGCGGTGGTCGACAAGCCGTCACCAAGAAACGTCGAATTGCCGCGCGACGTGGCGATGGCGACATAGGGGACGCCGCCGGATCGGCGCGTGCAGGGCAGCAGAGCCGCCGGCGCGCCGCCAATCGTCGCGCT
>DATFGV010000011.1:0-8998 GCA_035249115.1 Vineibacter sp. | reverse complement strand
GGAAATCGTCGAGGAAATGGGTGGATTTCTCCGCCGCCGAGGCCACGACGTCGTCACCGCCCAGAACGTTGCGACGGCTGTGGCGGCGCTTGACGCGGCAGGGCCGTTCGACACGGTGCTCACCGACCTGCGGATGCCCGGTGCGGGCGGCTTGGACATCGTCCAGGCCTGCCGCCTTCGGCCGCGGCCACGGCCCACGGTCGTGGTGATGTCCGGGCTCGCGGGGCCGCGCGAAACCGCCGCCGCTCTCGATGCGGGTGCGGCGTGGGTGCTGTCGAAGCCGGTGAAGCCGCGCGACCTGCTCACGCTGCTGGCCGAGATCGAGGCGGGCCGCGCCGCCGAGCGGTTCCCGCACCACCCGCATTTGGCGCTCGGCGCGACTGCTGCCTGAAAGCGACCGAAGACGTAGCGCCACTACGCGCTGGATCTGGCATGGCGATGGGGTCGCCACGCCGGTCGCCGAGACGAGCGTTGCGTGCTTGAGTGGTCCGTCGCGGTGGCTTATGGCGCAACTGCTGCGCGGCGCTGATCAAGGAGCTCAATAGGTCGACGCGGCAGCCGTCGATTGATAACCGGCGGAGCCCGGCGGAACTACCGAAATGGGTCGCGTGGTGCGGTGCCGCTGGGTATGTTGCTGAATGGATCCCGGGCGGGCGGGCCGGCTTGCGGCGTACGTCCGCCATCTATCATCGTCTGACACAAAATCAGCTCCTCGCCGGCGGCGTAGCTGCCGCGAAGGTTCAACCTGGCCACGCGTCGATCGCCGAACATGACCTCCATGATTTGGCTGCGCATGAACTGATCGAGGAAGCCTCGGGGTATTTCGATCCCGAGCAGGACCGAGTTTCTCAATTGCACCGCTCTCATTCTCCCGGTGAACGGCGACGCGCCATCGAAGCTGACACTTATGGAATATTCCTTACCTTTTTCGAGCGACTGCCAATCATCATGGCCCAGCATCCAATAAAGTGCCCGGCTACTGGTGAACCCGATCCGCGAAATCGTGCCCCGCACGCCGATCGCATACATGTAGCAACCGTCTTGCACGGTGCGGTCGACGTTGACGGTCCAGTTGCCGACCTCCTTCCACGGGACGACGTCCTGCGCGATGGATGGCAAGGTGCCGACGGCGATGTTGGCGACCAAAAGAGCGTATGCAGCACGACGCATGCCGCTTCCTCAATAAATTTAAGCAGAAGTGTGCAAAATTATTGGACGGTTGGCAAGAGGCCAACACGTTCAACCTCTGGTCGATGCCCGGCAATCAATGGCGGGGCGGCACCAATGTGGGAGTCCGATGGCCGGTTTTTAGCTGCCGCGATAGGTGCTGTAACCGCCCGGCGCCAACAGCAATGGCACGTGATAGTGGGCTGCGGGATCACCGATTTGAAAGCGGATCGGAATACTGGACCACAGGCTTTGCGTCGTGTCGCCGGCGTCGCGCAGATAGGCGGCTGCGTCGAATTCCAGTTCGTATAGACCCGCACGCAGCGCATCGCCGGCCAGCAACGGCGCATCGGTGCGGCCGTCGGCGTTGGTACGACCCTCAACCAACAGCGCACGACGTTCGCCGTCGATCCGATAGAGCCTATAGGCCATGCCGGCGCCCGGCCGGCCGCGCGCGAGGTCGAGCACGTGGGTCGTCAGGCCGGGCGGTTTGCCGGCGGTCATAGCGGCCAAGCTATTCGGCGGCCAAAGCTGGCGATGTGGCCGGCTTGCGGAAGCTGGACAGCAGATTGGCCTCGCGCGCCTTGACCTTGCGCAGGTTCGCCTCCTTCACATGGCCAAAGCCGCGGATCTGCTCGGGCAGGGCGGCGATCTGCACGGCCATCGCGTGGTTCTGCGGCGACAGGGCGCCCATCACCTCGGTCATGGTGTCGATGTACTCGCCGATCAGGCGGCGCTCGGTCTGGCGTTCCTCGGTGTAGCCGAAAATGTCCCAGCGCGTACCGCGCAGACCCTTCAGCTTGGCCAGCAACCTGAAGGCCGTGAATACCCACGGGCCGTACTCGCCCTTGGTCAGGTGGCCGGTGGCCGGGTCGCGGTCAGCCAGCAGCGGCGGCGCCAGGTTGAACTTCAGTTTGAAGTCGCCCTCGAACTGCTGGTTCAGCTTCTCCAGGAACGCACCGTCTGTATACAACCGGGCCACCTCGTACTCGTCCTTGTAGGCCATCAGCTTGTACAGCGACGTCGCCACCGCTTCGGCGAGACCCGTGCGTCCCTTCGCCCTGTCGGTCTCGGCCGCCTTGGCCTTGTTGACAATGGCGCGATAGCGCTCGGCGTAGGCGGCGTCCTGGTACTGCGTCAGCAGCTCGATCCGTCGCTTGACCAGCTCGTCGAGCGTCGGCTCCGGCAGTTTCTCCTCGCGCATCTGCGGTCGTGCCACGGCCTCCACGGCTGCCAGGTCGTGTGCCGCCAGACGGCCCCAGTTGAAGGTGCGCAGGCTGGTGTCGACCGCCACGCCGTTGAGCTCGATGGCGCGCTGCAGCGCCTCCAGGCTGAGAGGCACCAGTCCCTTCTGCCAGGCATAGCCCAGCATGAAGAGGTTGGTGGCGATGGAATCGCCGAGGATCGCGGTCGCAAGCCCGGTGCCGTCGACGAAGTCCGCTCCCTGGCCGCCGGTCGCCTCTCGGATCGAGCGCATCATGAGATGCGACTCGAAGTCGATGTCGTTGTTGAGCACAAAGGAGGCGGTGGGCTGCACGTAGGCGTTGATCACCGCCCTGGTGACGCCCTGCTCGACGCGCGACAGGCCGGCCGGCGACGCCGCCACCACCATGTCGCAACCCAGCACCAGGTTGGCGCCGCCGGCGGCGATGCGCACGGCGTGCAGGTCCTCAGGCTTGGGCGCCAGGCGCACATGGCTCATGACGGCGCCGTTCTTCTGCGCCAGACCCGTGAAATCGAGCACAGTGCAACCGCGGCCCTCCAGGTGTGCCGCCATGCCGATCAGCGCGCCGACGGTGATGACGCCGGTGCCGCCGATGCCGGTGATCAGGATGCCGTAGGGCTCGCTGAGCGGCCGCACCGTGGGCATCGGCAGATCGGCGAAGGGATCTGCGGCGTCGCCGCCAGCCGCCTTGCGGTTGCGCTTCAGCCGGCCGCCATGGACGGTCACGAAGCTCGGGCAAAAGCCTTTGACGCAGGAGAAGTCCTTGTTGCAGTTCGACTGGTCGATCTGCCGCTTGCGGCCGAGCTCGGTTTCGAGCGGCTTGACCGACACGCAGTTGGACTGTTCCGAACAGTCGCCGCAGCCCTCGCACACCGCGTCGTTGATGAAGGCGCGCTTCTGCGGGTCGGGGAAAGTGCCGCGCTTGCGCCGGCGGCGTTTTTCCGCGGCGCAGGTCTGGTCGTAGACGATGACGGTGAGGCCGGGGACCTCGCGCAACTCGCGCTGGATGGCGTCGAGCTCGTCACGGTGGCGCACCCTGACGCCGGCCGCGAAATCCGTGCCCATCGGGTACTTGTCGGGTTCGTCGGTGACCACGACCACGCGCTTGGCGCCCTCCGCCGACACCTGGCGGGTGATCTGCGGCACGGTCAGCGGCCCATCGTGCGGCTGGCCGCCGGTCATCGCGACGGCGTCGTTGTAGAGCACTTTGTAGGTGATGTTGACGCCGGCAGCGGCGGCGGCACGGATCGCCAGCAACCCGGAATGGTGGTAGGTGCCGTCCCCCAGGTTCTGGAAGATGTGCGGCTCGCTGGTGAACGGCGCCTGGCCGATCCAGCTGACGCCTTCGCCTCCCATGTGGCTGATCAGCGAGGTGTTGCGGTCGGGCATCCACAGCGCCATGCCGTGACAGCCGATGCCGGCCATCGCCCGGCTACCCTCAGGGACGCGGGTCGACGTGTTGTGCGGGCAGCCCGAGCAAAAGAACGGCGTGCGCAGAGTCTTGGGCGGCGGCGCGGCAAGCAGCTTCTCCTTTGCCTCGATGCGCGCCAGCCGCTGGCGCATCTCCGGGCTGTCGCCGCCATGCTTCATCAGCCGGTCGGCGATGACGCGCGCAACACCGGTGGGCGACAACTCGCCTTCGGTCGGTTGCAGCGGCCGGCCGGCTTCGTCCTCCTTGCCAATGACCAGCGGCCGGGCAGCCTGGTTAAACAGCAGCTTGACGAACTGGTCCTCGAGGTTGGATCGCTTTTCCTCGACGACGATCACCTCCTCAAGACCTTCGGCGAAGGCCCGCGCGCCATGCGGCTCCAGCGGCCAGGTCATGCCGACCTTGTAGAGCCGGATGCCAAGCTGTTGCGCTTTGGCCTCGGTGATGCCGAGGTCTTCGAGCGCCTGGCGCGTGTCGAGATAGGCCTTGCCAGTGGTCATGATGCCCAGTCGCGCCTTGGGCGCGTCCAGCATGACGCAATCGAACTTGTTGACCCGGGCGAAGGCCTTGACCGCTGCCATCTTGGGGCCGTGCAGGCGCTTCTCGGCCTCCATCGGCGGATCGGGATTGCGGATGTTGACGCCGCCCTCGGGCATCGCGACGTCGGTCGGAATGACCACCTTGATGCGATCGGGATCGACGTCAACCGAGGCGCCACTTTCGACCGTTTCGGAGATCGCCTTGAAGCCGATCCAGCAGCCGGTGTAGCGCGACATCGCGAAGCCGAGGATGCCGAAGTCGAGATACTCCTGCACGGTCGCCGGATTGAGCACCGGGATCATCGCCGCCGAAAACACCTGCTCGGACTGGTGCGGCAGGGTCGAGGACTGGCAGCCGTGATCGTCGCCGGCAAAGACCAGAACGCCGCCGTGCTTCGAGGAGCCGGCGGCGTTGCCGTGCTTGAGCACGTCCATCGAGCGGTCGACGCCGGGGCCCTTGCCGTACCAGATGGCGAACACGCCATCGACCGTCGCCGAGGCGAACAGGTTGGTCTGCTGCGTGCCCCACACGGCAGTGGCGGCGAGGTCCTCGTTGAGGCCGGGCTGGAAGTGGATGTTGTGCTTGGCGAGGTGCTTCTTGGCGCCCCATAGCGCGTTGTCGTACATGCCCAGCGGTGAGCCGCGGTAGCCGGAGATGAAGCCACCGGTGTTCAATCCCGCCGCCTGGTCGCGCTGCTTCTGCATCATCGGCAGGCGCACCAGCGCCTGGATGCCGGTGAGGTAGACCCGGCCGCGCTCGCGCACGTAGCGGTCCTCGAGCGTGTAGTTGTCGAGCGTCGTGGCGTCGATGCGGGCGGGGACGTTCATGTCAGTCTTCCGTCGTCAAGCGTTCGGGAGCGTTGCGCGCGGAAGACTGTAGCGTAAACGCTGGTTTACGCCACCTTTCCGTCGCGCGGCTGCAATGCCCGGCGGACTGGGCCAGGGCGCTGCAAGCCCACCTCACTCGTTGGGCGCAGTTGGCAGGTGCGAGCCGCACAGTCCGCTCGCGCCGACTCAACAGGCCAAATTCCGCCGCGGTGCGACCACGCTATCGCAACTTTTTGTGAAGCCGCCGGCAGCGATCGCCTTGCTTCACGGAATCACCGTTGTTCACGGCGCTGTCGCCGCTGATCGACGTTGATCGCAGCACGAGCCTGCAGCCTTTGGCGATGGAAGGTTGCCGTGCCACCGGTGTTTGTCGTCCGGGAAATCGAAGTGGAAACCGGCGGCGGGCGCCGGTGGATGATGCACGAAGGAGAGGCTCAATGAACAGCGTAGCGCGGACCGATTGGCGTAGAGGAAATGTCTCATGTTGAAGCCGACAGGAGCGGGAACCATCGAGCATCATCCGTCGGAGGCAACGATCGCGCCTGGTGGAATCGCGGTGAAGCTGGCGAACTACGACGTCGACGGCGACTCACTGAAGCCGCAGCACGAGATCTTCCTGCAGACCGAGGTGATTCCGCATTTGATGAGTAGTGCCAACCATGTCTGGCTGTTTGGCTTTGCCAGTCGGCGAGGGGCGGCGGCCCACAACATGCAGCTTTCCCGGCGGCGGGTAGACGGCGTCGTCAACTACCTGCTTCACCGTGGTGTCCGGCCATCGCAGATCCAGTCGCGGGCCGAAGGCGAGCGGCTGGCGTTCGGCAAGAAGGAAGAGGACGCCAGCGATCGTGCTGTCGGCGTGCTTGTGATGCCGCGCGCCAAGGATGCGCCACCACCGCAACAGCCGCCGCCACCACCGCCCGTGACCGACCTGTTCAACGTGCGTCTGCTGGGTCTCGCGGCGGCCGGCGAAATCGTCTCGCCGGCGACCGTCACCCAATGGCTGAGCGGCGCCAAGGGCAGCAAGGCGCGCGATGCCCAGGACGTCTTCATCGTCGAGATCCTCGACGTCGCGCACCAGCTCGCCGGCTACTATCTTTATGCCGGCAAGAACCGCGCCAACGAGCCGTATCTCAGGAACCCGGCGCACAAGACGCGGCGAGGCGCGCTGGGGCTGAGCAAACGCATGCACGTCTCGCAGTTCGAGGACGGCATGAATGTCTTCACCAACCGCGATCCGGACGTCGCGGATATCAGGTGCTCGCTCCTGACACATCGTGGCCTGCCGCCGCCCATCGCGTTCATCCCGTGCAAACCGGATGTCGAGACCGGCGACGGCACAACAGGCGAATTGACGTTGCTTGAGGTGCGCTCGATCGGCACGTAGTGAGGGCGGCAACGCGAGCGGGCCGGACGCGGCGAAGACGCCCGGCCCAGCGCCGCCTCAGGTGCGGCCGCCTGAGAGATGTCGGTTAGCGCGTTGGCTGGGTGTTGCTGGACGCCGGCGGTGGCGCCGGTGCCGCGGGTGGCACCGCCTGGACGTCGTCGGCGACCTTGACCAGGGTGTAGCCCTTGTTGCGCATGCAGAAGTTGGCCAGCCGGTTCTCATAGAAGAACCGCTCGCTCTCCAGGCGCTGGCGCCAGTACCAGTAGTCAGGCTGGTGGCGGTAGCCCCAGTAGCCCGGCCCCATCACCGGAAAGCCGCTGTGGAAGGCGTAGGTGCGAAAGGCTTCGCTTTGCGCCTGCCGCCGGCATTCGCCGTAGTCCGCCTGCAGGGCGGTGTCGGTCGTGCCCGGGCGTTCCCAAGTGTACTTGTCGCAGCCGGCAAGCCCCACTGCGGCAATGGTGACGGCTATGGTCAGGCGCATGGCGGTCCCCTCGATCGAGACGGATCGGCAGCTCGCTGCCCCGGTAGCGCATCAACACCGGGCGACGGCGGCCCATCCCCCCGAAGCATCACAGTATCGAACAGATAGGCCGCGAATTGCGGCGATTCAACGGACCAGCCAGACCGGATCGGCGATCAGGGCAAGCCACGGATGCGTGGCATGTCGTCCTGCCGTCTGATACCTGATCCTCGACATCAGGCCTCTGAAACGCGGAGCTATTCATGGCGCGTATCGCCGTCGGTGGATTTCAGCACGAGACCAACACCTTCTCGCCGCAACTGGCGACCTGGGAGGAGTTCGAACGCGCCGATGCGTGGCCGCCGTTCCTGCGCGGCGCCGAGATGATCGCCGCCGTCGAGGGCTTCAACATCCCGATCGCCGGCGCGGTCAAGACGCTGGCCGAGCTGGGCCACGAGGTCGTGCCGCTGTGCTGGGCGGCGGCGCCACCCAGCTCGTATGTCACCCGCGACGCCTATGAAAAGATCGCCGGCTGGATGATCGACGACCTGCGCGCCCAGGGGCCGTTCGACGCCGTCTATCTCGACCTGCACGGCGCCATGGTGGCCGAACATCACCAGGACGGCGAGGGCGAGCTGATGCGCCGGGTGCGGGCGGTGGTCGGCGACACGATCCCGCTGGTCAGCAGCCTCGACTACCACACCAACATGACGCGGGAGATGGTGCAGCATGCCACGGCCATGGTCGGCTACCGTACCTACCCGCATGTCGACATGGCCGACACCGGCAGCCGCGCCGCGCGGCTTCTGGATCGCCTCCTGAAGGACCGGCGGCCACTGCACAAAGCCTACCGGCAGTTCGACTTCCTCATACCCCTGGTCTGGCAGTGCACCTTCCAGGAGCCGGCCAAGACCATCTTCGACCTGCTGGACGAGATCGAACGCGGCACCGACCGGTCGGGCGCGCCGGGCGGCGCCCACAACCAGGGCATCGTCAGCCTGACGCATACGCCGGGCTTTCCGCCGGCCGACATCGCGCAGTGCGGTCCGGCGCTGGTGGTCTACGGCCACGACAAGGCGGCGACAGAGGCTGCCGCCGACCGGCTGGCCGAGGCGATCCGCGGCCGCGAGGCGGCCTTCGCCGGCAAGCTCTACACGCCGGACGAGGCGGCGGTAGAAGCGATCCGGCTGGCCAAGACCGCCACCAAGCCGATCGTGCTGGCCGACGTGCAGGACAATCCCGGCGCCGGCGGCACCTCCGACACGGTCGGCCTGTTGCGGGCGCTGATGGCGCACAAGGCGCGTGGCGCGGTGATCGGCATGATGGTCGACCCCGGCGCGGCGCAGGCCGCCGCCGAGGCGGGCGAGGGCGCCGTCCTGCGGCGCGGCATCGGTGCCGTGGTCGGTTACGCCGGCGAAACGCCGGTCGAGGCCGATTGGCGCGTGGTCAAGCTGGGCAGCGGCGTGTTCACCGGCACCGGGCCGTTCTATGGCGGCGCCAGATTCCAGATCGGGCCGATGGCGCTGGTGACCGACGCGGCCAGCGGTGTGTCGGCCGTGCTCGCCTGCAAGCGTATCCAGGCGGCCGACCAGGAAATGTTCCGCCATGTCGGGGTCGAGCCGGCCAAAACGCCAATCCTCGGCCTGAAGTCGACGGTGCATTTCCGGGCCGACTTCCAGCCGATCGCCGAGACCATCCTGGTGGTGCAGTCGCCGGGTGCGCATGTCACCGACCCGGTCGAGCTGCCCTACAAGCACCTGCGGCCGGGCATCCGCCTGCGGCCGCTGGGGCCGGTGCGGACATAGCCATCGCCACGGATCGTCTGGCGGATGGCACGGGGTTTGTATGGCGAATGCCGACAGCAGCGATTCACGCGCGGCGCATCGACACCGCGGACAAGGAGATTGGCTCATGATCGGGGTTCGACGGTTTTGCGGTCTCGTGGTGGCGCTCACGCTCGCATCGG
>DATFGV010000010.1:0-39249 GCA_035249115.1 Vineibacter sp. | reverse complement strand
CCGCGGCCTGCGGGGTCGGCACCTGATGTCGGCGTTGGGTCCGGGCTTCACCGGCTCGTTCCTAACGTTAGAGGCGGCGTAAGCTGCGAGAGAGCAAGGTTGCGACACCAAATGGGTCACAACTACTCGGTTGTTATCAATGGAGGCAGATATGCGTCATGGCATTCGGCGTTTGACATCGGCGGTGGTCGTGGCCGCCGCGTTTTCGGCGCTCGCGGCGGCGCCCGGCATCGCCGCCGGTGGCAGCTCGGACCGGCCGGACACCTCGACGCGGTCGTCGACGCCGCCGAAGCCGGCCAATCCGGATTTCGAGAACGCCAAGGCGGCGATCCATCACAAGCAGTACAGCAACGCGATCGGCTGGTTGCAGCGCGTGGTCGCCGCCGAACCGAACAATCCCGAGGCGTACAACCTGCTGGGATTTGCCACGCGCAAGTCGGGCAATCCGGCCGGCTCGCTGGCCCACTACCAGAAGGCGCTGTCGCTGGATCCCAAGCACCTCGGGGCGCACGAGTACATCGGCGAGGCGTACCTGATGCTCGACCAGCCGCAGCGCGCCGAGGAGCATCTCGCCAGGCTCGACCAGCTCTGCACGTTCGGCTGCAAGGAGCACCGCGAACTGAAAGCGGCGATCGCCAATTACAAGAAGGGCATCAAGCCGAGCGCGTCGAAGTGACGGCGCCGCGGTTGCCGCTGTCATGTCGAGCGAAGCGACACATCTAGGCAGCCCTAGATCCCTCGCTGCGTTCGGGATGACAGGATACGCGATCGTTCATCATCTGACCCGACGCAACCTCGTCGTGGCTCCGCGAGCCCTGCTCGCTCACGGCGCTGATGGGATCGACTTGCCATGACTCCGCTTGCCTGGTTGCTGGCATTCGTCGTGCTGCAACGCCTCGGCGAGTTGGCGGTGGCACGGCACAACACCCGCCGCCTGCTCGCTGCGGGCGGACGCGAGATCGGAAGCGGGCACTATCCGCTGTTCATCCTGCTGCATGGCACGTGGCTGCTGGCGATAGCGCTCGTCGTGCCATGGTCGGCCGAACCGAACTGGCCGCTGGTGGCGTTGTTCTTCGCGCTGCAGGCGGCGCGGGTCTGGGTGATCGCCAGCCTCGGCCGCTTCTGGACCACGCGCATCATTACGCTCGACGGCGCGCCGCTGATCCGGCGCGGTCCCTATCGCTGGCTGCGCCATCCCAACTACTGGATCGTGGCCGGCGAGATCGCGGTGCTGCCACTTGCCTTCGGCGCGTGGCCGGTAGCACTGGTCTGGTCGGTGCTGAACGCGCTGCTGCTGCGCCACCGCATTGGCGTCGAGGAGTCAGCGTTGGCAGTGCGCCGCGATCGCTCGCCGCCGGACGCGCCGGATCAGGCGTCGACGCCACCCAACTGCAAGGTCCTTGCGATCAAATAGGCGGAACGAACCTTCGCTCCAAATGCTGTCGACCCATGAAGGCTCGTGCGATCCCCCCATGAGTCGACAGGTTTGCTTTGAACCAGTCCGCGACGATCAGAACGATTTGCCGACGCTGACGATGATGCGGCCGGAGCAGTAGTTGAAGCCGCCGCCGTTGCACCGCCGCTTGGAGATGTCGGTGTCGACGTAGGTGACGCCGAGGTCGACGCCGTAGACCGTGGCGATGAGACCGATCTGCCATTCCCAGTAGTCGGGGTTGGCGAATCGCGCGTTGCGCTGGATCGACTGGTGGCCGATGCCGCCGAACACCTTGAATGATACCTTGTCGTGCACCTTGATGAAGCTCAACGGCACCGTGAGCATGACCTGCTTGTACCAGGCGTCGCCGGAATGGGCGAAGAAGTTGGGACTCCAGCGCACCTGGCCCGCCAGGCTGGCGACACCGAAGTCGTACGACAACGAACCGCCGAACTCGTCGTAGTGCAAGCGTGCCGCGCGCAATGAACCGGGGTAGCGGTAGCCGATCCAGCCCAGGTCGAGCACCATCTTCTCGTCAATGAACTTGAACTTCGCGCCGGCCAGCAGGTCGATCTCAAGCGATTCGTCGACGTCCGGCGAGAAATTGATGCTGCTGCCCCAGAAACCGCCGTAGATCGAGACCGGCGCGAAGGTGATGAAGGACAGCGGCACCTCGTATTGCAGGCCGGCTTGCAGCGCCGGATCGTTTTCGCTCTGGGAGATGCCGCGGAAACGGTAGTCGGACGTCAGCGTGACGATGCCGGTGAAATTGCCACCGAACGGTCCGGTCGGCTCCGGCTTCGGCGGTTCGGGTGCCGGCGCCGGCGTCGCGGCGGGCGGCGTGGCCGGCGGCGTCTGCGCCGTCGCGGTTCCCGCGAACAGCGCCAGAGCGACCAAGATCAACGAAAAGCGCATTATCGGGATCTCCCCAACGAGGCGAAGTTTCTGACCATCGAGCGCGGAGGCGATCGTTGCTCAGGCCATGCACAGCACGATTCATACCAATCGATGACAGTGCGCGGGGCGGCCCGCCGGTTGTTCGAGTTGCCGCGATTGGGATGGAAATCAGTCGGTGTGGTTGGCCGCGTGCCGAAAAAAAAGTCACTTGCGGCCCAAATGGTCGCGAGCACCGTCCGTTGACTAATGGTTGCCAATGCTCACGCGATTGGCAGGAGCGCGTCGATCATCGCCAGCGGGCACATGACGCCGAGAAGCCAACAAGCGCATCGCTGGCGCAACAGCAAGCGATGCGCCTCGCCGTCGCGCCGGCCGCGACCACTGGCGGTTACAGCGTGTCGCCCCTGATCAGGCGGGGTAGATCGCCGACCATGCCCATGGCGTGGCGCATGAAGAACCGGCGCAACGGCGGCATCTGGTTGACCGCGGCGAGGCCCAGATCGCGCGCCAGGCGCACCGGGGCGATGTCATTCGAGAACAGCCGGTTCAGGCCGTCCGTGACGGCGACCATGGAAAGCCCATCGACTCGACGCCATCGTTGGTAGCCGGCGAGCACCGATTCCTGGCCGATATCGAGGCCGAGGCGGTGCGCGTCGACCACGACTTCGGCAAGCGCCGCCGCGTCGCGCAGTCCGAGGTTCCAGCCTTGGCCGGCGATCGGGTGGATGCCGTGCGCGGCGTCACCGACCAGGGCGAGCCGCGGCGCCGCCAGGCGCTCGGCGGTCTGCACCGACAGCGGATAGGAGAATCGCGGACCTACCGGCCGGACCGCACCCAGGTGCTCTCCGAAGCGGCGCGAGAACTCGACCTGGAACACCGCGTCGGGCAGCCGCAGCAGGATCGACGCCAGATCAGCGCGCTCCGTCCAGACGATCGAGGAACGGTGCGCGCCGCTCGCCGGATCATCGGTCATTGGCAGGATGGCGAAGGGTCCCGCGGGCAAGAATTTCTCTTGTGCGACGCCGCGGTGCGGCAGCTCGTGTTCGGCGGTCACGACAATCGCCGCCTGATCGTAGTCGGTGCGGCTGAGGCGAATACCGGCCTGTTCGCGCAGCACGCCGCCGCGGCCCTCGGCCGAGACCAACAGCGCTGCCCGGATCGTCCGGCCGTCGCCTAACCGGACGCGTGCGAAGCCATGGCCCCGTTCCGCGCTTGCGAGCTCGGCCGGCGCGATCAGATTGACGGTTGGCAATTCGGCGAGACGACGAAAAAGAGCGGCACGGAAGTGGCGGTTCTCGACGATGTGGCCCATCGGCGCGCCCGCTGCGCCACCAGCGGTAACCTGGCGGTTGTCAAAGTGCAAATACAGCGGCGATACCGGCGCCGGCCCGCCGGAGGGATCCAATCGGCCATCGGAAATGCGGATCTCGAGGATCGGCGCCGCATGCGGCGCGATATACGGCCAGACGCCGATCGCCGCCAAGGCACAGCGCGAGCCATGCGCGATCGCGGTGGTGCGACCGTCGAACGTGGGCGCCACCTGTGTCGACCCTGGCAGTCGGTCGATGATGGTGACGTGCAAACCGGACGCACCCAGGGCCGCCGCGAGTGTCGCCCCGATCAGGCCGGCGCCGACGACCAGCACGTCCGGCACGGCCTCGCGGTCGACGGCTTCGCCGGGGCTATGTTCGCTTGCAGCGGCCACGTGACAGCTCTCGCGTCGTCTTCTGGCGGAATTCGTGCGCCTTTTTGCTCTCCCCGCCAAGTCTACCGGCGACACCGGAGGCGCGCCGAGGTGTCGCAACCGGCTCCGCGGTGACGGGGATTTGGCACGGTTCTTGAAAAGTTACCGATGCAAAGGCTAGCGGCCGGTGCCGTGATCGACGGGTCTTGCGTCGGTGTGGCGGCGCCCGTCCGACGCAATGAGAGGACAAACGATGAAACTCGTCATGGCCATCATCAAACCCTTCAAGCTCGACGAGGTGCGCGAAGCACTGACGGCAATCGGCGTGCAGGGCCTGACGGTGACGGAAGTGAAAGGCTTTGGCCGGCAGAAGGGACAGACCGAAATCTACCGCGGCGCGGAATACGCCGTCAGCTTTCTGCCGAAGGTGAAGATCGAAGTGGTGGTCGCCGACAGCGCCATCGAGCAAGTGGTCGAGACCCTCAAGAAGACGGCGGCCACCGGCAAGATTGGCGACGGCAAGATCTTCGTCGCCAGCGTCGAGCAAGCGGTCCGCATCCGGACCGGCGAAACCGGTGCCGACGCGCTGTAAGAAACGGGGGAAGTGAAAGATGTTGATGCAAAAAACTCGCGACCTGGCGCTGGCGACAGCAGGCGCGACATTGACCGCTATCTATTCGGCCAGCGTGTTGGCCCAACAAGCTCCGCCGAGTCCCGCTCCCGCCGCCCCACCTGCAGCACCTCCGGCACCGGCGCTGAAGATCGACACCGGCGATACCGCCTGGATGCTGACCTCGGTGGCGCTGGTGCTGATGATGACCATCCCCGGCGTGGCGCTGTTCTACGCCGGCATGGTGCGCAAGAAGAACGTGCTGGCGACGGCGATGCAAAGCTTCGCGGTGACGGCGCTGGTCACGGTGCTCTGGATGATCGCTGGCTACAGCCTGGCGTTCACCAAGGGCGGCCCGATCCTGGGCGACCTCGGCCGTTTCTTCCTGCGCGGCATGACGGTCGAGAGCATCCACGAGCTGGCCAAGACCATCCCTGAAACCGTCTACATGTGCTTCCAGCTCACCTTCGCGATCATCACCCCGGCGCTGATCGCCGGCGCTTTCGCCGAGCGCATGAAGTTCTCAGCCATGATGTGGTTCATGGGCCTGTGGTCGGTCGTGGTCTATGCGCCGATCGCCCACTGGGTGTGGGGCGGCGGCTTCCTGGGCGACTGGGGCGTGCTCGATTTTGCCGGTGGCACGGTGGTGCACATCAACGCCGGCGTGGCGGGACTGGTCTGCGCACTGGTGCTTGGCAAGCGCAAGGGCTTCGGCAGCGACAACCTCGCGCCGCACAACCTTGTCTACAGCCTGATCGGCGCCTCGCTGCTGTGGGTCGGCTGGTTCGGCTTCAATGCCGGCTCGGCTGTCGCAGCCAGCGGCGCCGCCGGCATGGCGATGGCGGTGACCCAGATCGCGACGGCCGCTGCGGCGCTCGCCTGGATGTTCGCCGAATGGGCGATGCGCGGCAAGCCGTCGGTGCTTGGTATCATCTCCGGCGCTGTTGCCGGCCTGGTCGCGATCACCCCGGCGTCCGGCTTCGTCAATCCGACGGGCGCCCTGGTGATCGGGCTGGCCGCCGGAGTGGTCTGCTTCTGGGCCGCGACCTCGCTGAAGAACAGCATCGGCTACGACGACTCGCTGGACGCCTTCGGCGTGCACGGCGTCGGCGGCTTCCTCGGTGCCATCCTGACCGGTGTGTTCGCCACGCAGGCGATCACCGGCAAGGTCGACGAGAAAACCAACCAGCCAGTGCCGGCCGGCCTGATCGACGGCAATGCCGGCCAGGTGCTGACCCAGTTCTACGGCTGCGTCGTAACGATCCTGTACTGCGCCGTGGCCACGTTCGTGATCCTGAAGATCATCGACGTGATCGTCGGCTTGCGTGTCGACCAGGAACAGGAGGTCGAAGGCCTCGACATCAACCTGCACGGCGAGACCGTGCACTAGTGACCAACGCGACCCCTGGGCCGCTGCGGGCGGCATCCGCTCTTCGCCCGCATCGCGGGTGAGGAGCGGCGGGGGCCGAAGTCGGCCGATCCACGCGGGCTTCCGCCGTCCAGAAGGTGGCTTGCGAGAGTTCCCTCCACCGCCGCGCCGCGCACACGAGGCGGTACCTGAGAGCGCCCGATGTTATTTGCGGCATCGGACGTTTTTTCCGACCTGCGGCGGCGCGGCGGCCTATGTGCCGCCTGTTATTCGGGCGCCACGCTCGCGGGGCGACCAGCGGCGGAAAACCGGGCCGCGATTCAATATCTTGTACCCGTACAAAAAATGGGCGGTTATCCTTCCGGCCGGCTCGCCGACGGGCAGCCGGCGGCACCGGGCGTCGATGCCCGCTGCGCGATGCCGGCAACTGGGGGAACGCGCGCATGAAAATGCTCACCGCCATCATCAAGCCGTTCAAGCTGGAGGAGGTCCGCGAGGCCCTCACCGGCTTGGGTGTCCAGGGCCTGACCGTCACCGAGGTCAAAGGCTACGGTCGCCAGAAGGGCCAGACCGAAATCTACCGCGGCGCCGAATACGCCGTGAACTTCCTGCCCAAGGTGAAGATCGAGGCCGCGGTCGACGACGGCCTGGTCGATCGTGCCGTCGAGGCGGTGCAGAAGGCGGCGGCGACCGGCAAGATCGGCGACGGCAAGATCTTCATCAGCGATATCTCGCACGCCGTGCGCATCCGCACCGGCGAGACCGGCAGCGAAGCGCTCTGAGCGGCGTTTCGCGCAGCCAGCAACGAAATGGGGGAGGTGGAGCGATGTCCGCAATCATGATTCGCGCCTTGCGCGCGACGCTGGCCGTGGCCACAGCGGCGCTGGTCGGCCTGGTGCCGGCCGCGAGCCTGGCGGCCGACGACAAACCCAAGATCGACAGCGGTGACACCGCTTGGATGATCGTCGCCACCGCGCTGGTGTTGCTGATGTCGCTGCCCGGCCTGGCGCTGTTCTACGCCGGCATGGTCCGCAAGAAGAACGTGCTGGCGACGACGGCGCAAACCCTGGCGACGGTGGCGCTGCTGTCGGTGATCTGGGTCGTGGTCGGCTACAGCCTGGCGTTCACCGCTGGCAATGCCGTCATCGGCGACCTGTCGCGCTTCCTGATGATGGGCATGAAGATGGACAGCGTGCACGACGCCGCCAAGACCGTGCCCGAGAACGTCTTCATGATGTTCCAGCTGACCTTCGCCGTCATCACGCCGGCGCTCGTGATCGGCGCCGCCGCCGACCGCATCAAGTTCTCGGCCATGTTGTGGTTCATGTCGCTGTGGCTGCTGATCGTCTACGTCCCGATCGCGCACTGGGTATGGGGCGGCGGCTTCCTGCAAAAGGCTGGCGTGCTCGACTTCGCCGGCGGCATCGTGGTGCACATCAACGCCGGCATCGCCGGCCTTGTGGTAGCGCTGGTGCTCAAGCCGCGCCGCGGCTATCCGACCGAGAACATGGCGCCGCATAACATGGTGCTGACGGTGATCGGCGTCTCGTTGCTGTGGGTCGGTTGGTTCGGCTTCAACGGCGGCTCGGCGGTGGCGGCCGACGCGCGCGCCGGCATGGCCATCACCGTGACGCATGTCTCGGCGGCCACGGCGGCACTTGCCTGGATGTTCGCGGAGTGGGCGACGATGGGCAAACCGAGCGTGCTGGGCATCGCGTCGGGCGCCGTCGCCGGTCTGGGCTCGATCACACCCGCCTCGGGGTTCGTCGACGTCGGCCCGGCGCTGGTCATTGGCTTGGTCGCAGGCCTCGCCTGCTTCTACGCATCGACCACCTTTAAGCGGCGCATGGGCTATGACGACTCACTCGACGTCTTCGGCGTCCACGGCGTCGGCGGCTTCATCGGCACGGTATTGGCCGGCGTCTTCGCCACCAGCGCGATTGCCGGCGCCGACGTGAAGGGCCTGATCGAAGGCAACGGCCAGCAGGTCCTGACGCAACTCTACGGTGTCGTCTGCTGCGTCGCGCTGTCGGCAATCGGTACCTGGGTGATCCTCAAGGTGATCGACGTTGCCATCGGCCTGCGAGTCACGCCGGAGCAGGAGATCGAGGGCCTCGACATCAACCTGCACGGTGAGACCGTGCACTGAGCCTGCCAGCTGCCGGGGCGCGACCTCCGCGCGCCACGGCCGGATTCGCCCGGCGGGCGGGTCGTCTTACGCCGCGGTCTGGGTGACTTCGTCGGCCGGCTCGGGCGCGGCGTTGAGCGTGATGGTGAAGCGCGCGCCGCCTTCGGGCCGATTGTCGGCGACGATCGAGCCGCCCATGTTGCGCACGATCTGGTAGCTGATCGACAAGCCCAGGCCGGTGCCCTTGCCGGTCGGCTTGGTGGTGAAGAACGGCTCGAACAGCCGCGGCAACACATGGTCCGGAATGCCCGGACCGTCGTCCTCGACGATGATCGCGACCTGGCCGGGCAACGGCGTGGCACGCGCCCGCAACACGATGCTGCCGGTGCGCGCGGTACCATCGAGGATGGCGTCACGCGCGTTGAGGATCAGGTTGATGATGACCTGCTGCAGCCTGCTGGCGTGACCGAATATCGCCGGGCATTCGGCGCTGACGTCGCGCTCGATCTTGACGCCCGCCAGGCGCAGCTGCTCGCTCACCATGTTGGCGGCGGTGCGCAGGGCGATCCGCACGTCGATCCGCTCGCTCGCCTCGTCGGGCTTGCGCGCGAAGCCGCGCAGATCACGGATGATCGTGGCGGCCCGCTCGGCCTGGGCGATGATGCGCGTGCATTGCTCGTCGATGAACGGCCGGGACTCGCCGACGAGCGTCGCGTCGGCGGTTTCGCGCAGCTCGTCGAGCAGATACTCCGCCGCCAGGCAGATCACGGCCAGCGGCTGGTTGATCTCGTGCGCGATTCCCGACGCCATCTCACCCAAGGTGGCGAGGCGCGACGCGTTGAACAGCTCGAGCTCGGTGCGGCGCCGGTCGGTCTCGTCGACCCCCAGCAGGACGATGTGCTCGACCCGGCCGGAGTCGCCGCGCACCGGGTTGACGGTGAAACGGATCGTGCGCGTCTCGCCGCGCGTGTTGACCAACGGACCATCGAGCGCCAGCGGTTGCAGTTCCTGGTCAGGTTCGGCCGCCAGCCAGGCATCGATCACCGCCGGCTCGATCGGGCAGTTGACGATCTCCGTGAACGGCCGCGCCACGATCTCCTCTTCGCGCGCGCCGGCGAACTCGAGGAAGCCGTTGTTGGCCATGACCACGCGCAGGTCGCGGCCGACCAGCAGGAAGAACGCGCCGGTCGACTGGACGATCGAGTTCAGCCGCTCCATCCGGTCGTGCAGGCTGCGCTCCATCTGGTGCTGCGCCTCGACATTGCGACCGATGCCGATCATGGCCCACTCGCCGCCGCCGTTGGCGTGCTTTTCCGGCGCGGCGACGCGGATCTCGGTCAGTCGATAGCCGCCGTCCTTGCGCAGTAGCCGGCAGGTGAAGGCCTCGACCTTGCCGCGCGCGGCGCGCAGCTGGGTGACGACGCCGGCCAGCAGCGGCCGGTCGAGCGGGTGGAACACCTCGAGCACCGACCGGCCGAGCAGCTCGTCAGCGCGGTAGCCCAGCAGGTCCACGACGCGGTCGCTGACGTAGGTGAAGCTGCCCTCGCGATCGAGCGAAAAGACTGTGTCCGCCAACGAGTTGACCAGGCTCTGGTACTTGCGCTCGTTGGCCAGGGCGACGGCTTCGCTCTGCTTCAGCGTGGTGATGTCGGCCTTGATGACCACGGTGCCGCCGTCGGCGGTACGCGAATTGATGTAGCGGAAAGAGCGACCGGCCGCTTCCGTGCGCTCCTCGGTGACGGCGTCGCGGCGCCGGAAGCGCGCGACATTGGCGGCGCGGACCTCGTCGAAGTCGCGCTCCGGCTCGCGGCTCTGGACGACCTCGATCGCCCGGTCGAGCAGCGTCTCGTAGCGCACGCCGACGTCCTGCGGGGTCAGACCGCCCGCCGTCATGTCGGAGGACGCCTGGTTGAACAGCACGAGGCGCTCGTCGCGGTCGTAGAGCGCGAAGCCGACCGGCAAGGTGGCGATCGCGTCGAGCAACTGCTGGCGGCTGCGCTGCGCGTCGACACTGGCGGCGATCGCCGCTTGCGACGCCACATGGTGCCGGGTCGCCGCCCGCGCCAGTACGATGATCAGGATCACGCCGGCGAACAAGAAGCCGACCGTGCTTACCAGCATGGCGGGCGCGAAGCGATTGTGCGAGTCGACCAGTTCGGCGTAGCGGGTCGTAAAGGCACTGTCGATCGCCTGCGCCGTCTGGCCGGTTCTCTTGCTGACGTCGAGCAGGGCCGAGTACAAATCCTCCGACACGACCGCGCCGGTCTCGGCGTACTTCTGAAGCGCCGGCTCGAAGCGCTGCGAGAACAGCGCGAATTCCGTGCACAGGTGCTCGACGCGCCGGGTGAGGTCGTTCGGTTGCGGCAGGATGTCCGGGCAGATGGCGAAGAACCGTTTCGCCGCGTTTTCCCACTGCACCAGCAAGGTGACCGATTCGGTCATCGTCCTCTGGCTGAGCTTGCCGCCGAGCAGCCCGACGGCGATGCGGTCAAGGTTCTCGCCCGCCGTCTGGATCTCGAGGCCGATGGCGCGCTGGGCGCGAACGAAGCGCAGATCGTCGTTGATCTGGTCGTAGCCGATCGAGACGGCGAAGCTCATCAGGCCGAGCACAATGGCGGCGGCGCTGAACAGCATGCCGGTGAGGCCGATCGCGCGGCGCAGGCGCGACAAAAGCTCCAGCGTGGTCACGGAGGAACGGCGGCGCGACGCATCGCCGGCGTCGGCGCCGGCCGATGGGGTCAATGAGGGCGCGACCAGGGACATCGAGGTGGCCGCGTCAGTCGTCGCCCGCCGCTAACGCCACCGGCGCCCGTAGCTCGGGCGCCGCGCCATTAGCCATGATCGTCTCGACCAGCTTGGCGCAGCTGAAGGGCTTGAAAAGTACGGCGCAAGCGCCGGCCGCCTTGGCGCTGCCGACCTGGGTGCGGTCGAGATGGCCGGTGATGACCACGATCCTGCAGCGCTCGTGGCGGGCGCGCGCACGGCGCGCCAGATCGAGGCCGTTGCCGCCCGGCATGCGCACGTCGGTGATCAGCACATCGGGGTCGACCGCGCCGTCAATCAGATCCTGTCCGCCAGCGAACGAGTCGGCGGTCTCGACATTGTGGCCGCGGCGGCGCAGATGCCGTGCAATCTCGCTGAGCAACTCAACTTCGTCGTCGACGAGAAGAATCTTGAGGGCGGACATTCAGGTACCAGCCGGGGGCTTGCGCTGCGTGCGGGTCGGGCGCGCGGTGATGTTATGGGCGGCGCGAGATAGATGCGTGTCGCGGCACTGCACTACATGACACCGCTCGGCGATGGCATCGACGGCTGACATTTTCCCTTGTTCTCCAGTTCCCAACGCCAGCTCATTGATTGCGCCGCCAATTTTGGCGGCGGCCAACGAAAAATGACCGAGGACCTCGCACAGCGATAGCCGGGAAGGGTCCGAATTGGATTCGTCACAGGCGTTTTTTGGTTCGATTTTAATGGCTTCGAGCACGAAGGGCGGATCTGTCGCGGCCGAAGGCCGACGCATGGGCTTCCCGGGTGGATAGCGCCGGCGCATCGACCCCATAGACACCCGGCATTTCGGTTCTCGACCTGACCACGGCAGGGTGAGGGCCTGCCGTTGGCCGGCGAGTAGCGTCCGGATGACCGGCCCCAAAACCACCCGCCTGCGGGAGGCCCCGATGGACGTAACCACTGCCCCGATGGCTGCGGCCACGCAAGGCTGATTTCGCGACATCCCGGGATGCCGCGCGGCATGACGATCGACGGCACGAATGAGCCCCCGCCGCCGTCGAGGCGTTGCTGCGAACCGCCCATGCCGCGCGGCGCCCACCGCCAGGAGATGTGAGTTGTTCGCAAAGACTTGAACAGGAGGAATTCATGGCCACCGCGACGAATGCAGGGCCGATGCAGGATGTTGGCATCACGTGTCGGTTGGAACGTTTCCGGGAGGGCTTGGCCCGTTTTCCCGACGCGTTGTTTGCGCTGCTGTTCCGAATGTGGGTCGCGGCCATCTTCTTCAAATCCGGCCTGGTAAAGATCCAGAGTTGGCAGACGACCGTCGGCCTGTTCGAGGACGAGTACAAACTGCCGCTGCTACCGCCGGATCTTGCCGCCTATCTTGGCACCGCCCTCGAACTGTCGGCACCGGATCCCGTAGCGCTCGGGCTGTTCGCCCGGCTGGGCGCGCTGGGCCTCCTGGCGATGACACTGGTCATCCAGTTCCTGGTCTACCCTGCCAATTGGGCCGAGCACCTGATGTGGGCGTCGCTGCTGGGCTGGATCGTCACCCGCAGCCCCGGTGACCTCTCGATCGACCGCCTGATCGCGCTACGCTTGTTTGGCCGCGCCTGACCCGTTTCCGGTGTCGCCATGTTCGATCAGCCGACGCAAGATGCGGCGATGACCCAGGCGGGCTCCGCCCCGGCCGAACCGCGCCGGCCACATGTCGTGATCATCGGCGCCGGCTTCGGCGGCCTGACGGCGGCGCAGCAGCTGGCCGGCTGGCCGGTCGACGTCACGATGATCGACCGGCGCAACTACCACCTGTTCCAGCCGCTGCTTTACCAGGTGGCGACTGCCGGCTTGTCGCCGGCCCAGATCGCCCAGCCGATCCGCGGTATCCTGCGCGGCGCCAAGAACATCCGTGTGCTGATGGGCCGCGTCGGCGACATCAACGCGCTGCGCCGGATGGTGACGGTCGAGGACCGCGAAGTCTCGTACGACTATCTCATCGTGGCGACCGGTGCGCGGCATTCGTATTTCGGCCACGAGGAGTGGGAGAAGCACGCGCCGGGCCTGAAGAAGATCGACGACGCCACCGACATCCGCCGCCGGATCCTGATGGCGTTCGAGTCCGCCGAAACCGAGGACGATCCGGCCGTGCGTCGCCGGTTGCTAAATTTCGTGGTGATCGGCGCCGGTCCGACCGGCGTCGAGATGGCGGGCGCGATCGCCGAGTTGGCACGGCGCGCGCTGGCGCGCGATTTCCGGCGGATCGATCCACGCGAAGCCCGCATCGTGCTGGTCGAGGCCGGATTACGGGTGCTGGCCGCTTTCCCGGAGGACCTGTCGGCGCGCGCCCTGAAGTCGCTGGAGCGCCTTGGCGTCGAGGTGAAGTTGGGCACAGCGGTGTCGGCGATCGACGCAGACGGCGTCACCGCTGGCGCCGAGCGCATTTCGTCAGCGACCGTCGTCTGGGCCGCTGGCGTGCGCGCCTCGGCGGCCGCCAAATGGCTCAAGGCCGACGCCGACAAGGCCGGCCGCGTGAAGGTCGGACCGGACCTGTCGCTGCCGGGCCATCCTGAGATTTTCGTGGTGGGCGATACAGCCGTGGCGCTCGATCCTTCGGGCAAGCCCTACCCCGGCCTGGCGCCGGTGGCCAAGCAACAGGGCGCCTATGTCGCCGGCGTGCTGCGCGCGCGCCTGGCGCAGGCCACGGCGCCCGGACCGTTCGTCTATCGCAACTGGGGCGCGATGGCGACCATCGGCCGCAACCACGCGGTGGCGCACCTGTTGTCGCGCTACAAGTTCGGCGGTCTGCTCGCCTGGCTGCTATGGGGCGTGGTGCACGTCATGTTCCTGGTCGGCTTCCGCAATCGGCTGACGGTCATACTGGACTGGATGTGGTCCTACGTGACGTTCCAGTCCGGCGCCCGCCTGATCACCGGCGGCCCCAGCGACACCTAGCGCCGCGCCGGCGCCAATCGCATCGTCATCTTCGCCGAGTAAACCGTCCGGGCGTTCCTGAGGTCGCCCTTGGCGATCGCGCGATTCGCGCTCTTCTTGGTGGCGTTCGTTATCAACAACAAGGGCCGCCTGTCTTGGCACGGTGGCTGTCGCCAACGGTGGGTGTCGCGAGATCCGTCTTCGGAAGTGGCGCGCTCGCCCGAAATCTGGCTTTGCCCAAGGAGCGCGCCGCGCATTGAGACCTGCCCTTGCGACCATGCAACGACCGCATGAAACGAAGCAGACGTTGACCGACACCCTCACGATTCGACGGGCATACTCGGAATGGTTACGGCGACCAGTCAGCGACATGGGTCGTTGGAGCTGTACGCTATTGCGTCAACGGATACACCGCCGTCAGGGCATTCTCGCGCCGGTACTGGCGCCAGAACGAGGCCAGCGACTGGCCGCGATGGCCGCGATCGCGGTTCATGCGGCCGATTTCGAACAGCAGCCGGTACTGTCGCATGATGGTGCTCCAGGCCGAGCGCAAGGTCGTACGCCGGTCCCAGACATGCGTCATCTCGGCGCCGGCGCCGTTGATCTCGAGGATCACGAAGCCCTCGCCGCGTTGCAGCGCCTCGAAGCTGGCGAAGCGCACGTCGAAGCGGCCGAAGTGAAAGTCGGGTATGGCGCGGGCGATCGCGTCAATGCGATCCTGCATCGCCTTGGTGATGTATCCGGTCCCGTCGCGGAAAATGGCGCCCTTGCTGTGACTGCCGGAGAAACTCAGCCGCACGGCCTCGCCCGCTGCTATGACCTCGCCAAGCCGCGCTGCATGCCGCTTGAGGTAGAGATGCGGCACCTTGCCGGCACGCGGGTCGCGCAGGATCAGCTCGCGCAGTGTCGATGCGCCGTCACCGACAACGCGCGGGAAGTACTTAAGGGTCAACGATAGGATGCGACCGCGCGCTTCGTTGGGTTTGCGCACGTAGAAGACGCCTGCTTCGCCCTCGACGTCGGCGAGGCGCTGCAGCACGAGGCTCGCGCCAGTGGGGAAGGCGCGGAGGTAGCAGGTCAGGTCGGCCTCGGTGCGGATCAGTCGCACGCCGGCGCCGCGGCAGCCGAGATCGGGTTTGGCGACCACCGGTAGCGCGAGGCCGGCCTCGCGCAGGCGGCAAAGCGCAATCCGCGTCTCGGCGCCGACGTCACGCGGCTGATCGGGGCGATCGACCGTGATGAAGGGCGCGATCCATTGTGGCGCGGCGCGGCAGGCGAGGTCGAGGATAGCGGCTTTGGATTCGCCATAGAAACCGCCACCAGGAAAGCTGGGATTGGCCAAGGTCGGCAGATTGATGCCGCGGTGGCGCAGCATCAGCCACGCGACGTAGGCGAACACCGGGCCGTAGAACGCCCACATCGGCCAGAATTCGAAAAAGCTGAGCGGCTTGCCGCTGAGGTCGAGCGGCGGCATCGCGGCGCCCGACGCGACATGCGGCGTGCCGGCGGTCGTGACGCGGTGCGCCGGCGCCGCGTCACTGTGCGCGATGCGCGATGCTGCGGCGAGGCCGTCGAACATGATCGTCACCGTGGTTGTACGCTGGCTCGCGCGGTCAGGCGCCGTGCCAGGACCGGGAGGAGGGTGAGCAACAGGAATAAGGCGATGGCGGCGAGCCAGCTGGGCACGCCGAGATGGCGCATCAGGAACACGCCGCCGGTCGCACCGAGCCAGAACAGCACGGCGGTCCAGGTGGTGACCGCGATCGCGACCAGCAGCGCGAATGGCGCGAAGGGCACGCGGAACAGGCCCGACGCGGTGTAGATGGCCAGTCGCAGGCCGGGCACGACCCGGGCGACCAGCACCGCCGTCGCGAGGTTGGTGTCAATCATGGCGCGGGCACGCGCCGCGTGGCGGTTGGTGGCGAGCCGTCGCCGCACCGAAGATGCGCGCCGCGCGGCGAGCCCCAGCAGGTAGAGAAGCAGGTCGCCAGCCGCGATGCCGCCGGCGACGCCGATGAACGCCAGGGGCAAGCCGATGACGCCTTCGCCGACCAGCACAATGCCGGCTGCGATTGCCGCGTCCTCGAGCAGCAACGTGAGCAGCGCCAGGCTGAGTGCGATCAGCCACGGCGCGGTCATGCCTGATGACGCCACCGCGATCAGCTCATGGAACCAGGTGGTGACGTCGCTCAACATGACAGGGCCTCGGCGCGGGCGATGGCGGCGCGCACGGCTTTCGCATCCGTCCAAGGCAGGAAGTGGTTGGCACCCTGAAGCGTCGTCGTCTCGACACGGCAGGCGCCGCCCAACTTCCGCTGCAGATAAGCGACGTTGGCAAAGGGAACGCGGTCGTCGTCGGTGCCGTGCACGATGACCACAGGTGCGCGGATCGCCGCCAGCTGCGGTGCCAGGCGTCCAAGCTCGGATTTGAGCGCCATCAGCTCGGCGTTGGCGTTGCGCAGAGTCCGGCCGAGCAGGGCGCGCACCGGCGCCCAGTTACCGAGCGGCTGCAGCGGGTGGATGCGCTCAAGCGCCGGGTCGACAGCGGCGGCGAGCAAGATCACCGCCGCAACGCGATCGGGATACCATGCCGCGACCAGCGCCACGATCGGGCCGCCCAGCGAATGGCCGACCAGGATGCTCGGCCGCTCAGGTGAGCCCAGCACCGCCGCGACAGCTGCGGCTTGCGCGTCGAGCGACAGCACAGCGCCGTCGGGGCCGCTCATGCCAAAGCCCGGGCGATCGATCGCCACTGTTTCCAGCCCGGGCGGCGGCTCGACCAGGTAGTCGGCCCACTGCGTCGCGCGGCCGGGCGTGCCGTGCACCAGGATCAATCGCCGGGCGCCGGCCGACCCCGCGCGCAGATAGCTGATCGGGGCATCGAGCGGTGCGCCGACAGTGATCTTGGCGCGCAACGCGTCCAGCGACACGCCAGCATGTATGGGAGGCGGCGGCATGGTGCGGCCGAACAGGGGCAGCAACGCGCCTAGCATCGACGCCGGATGCCACGTGGCGCTCATGACGCGGCGACCGCGACCACTGTCGCGCGGGGCGACTTCACCTCTCCCCAACGGGGAGAAGTCGATCCGCGCGAAGCGCGCGGCGGGTGAGGGGGTGTCATTGCGGGACGTAGTGCTTGATGGGAAGCACCCCGTGTCTGGAGCGACCCCCTCACCCGGCGAGCTTCGCTCGCCGACCTTTCTCCGATGGGGAGAGGTTGCGGGGCGGTTGTCCGCGTCGTGCTGGCCCGCAGGGCGCAGTCGAAATAGATCTGCTGGAACCAGCCCTGTTGCGCCGTGCTGCCGCCCAGCGCGCCCAGGCGATACAGGATCGGCGCCAGCCAGCGGCCGGCGATGACCGGTTGGCCTTCGGCATAGGCCACCAGGCCACGGGCGGCAGGAACCGCGACGCTTGCCCAGAGCGCGCCGCCGGCGCCGCCGACGATCGCGGCGTGCCGCGCCATGCTGGCCAGCATGGCACGCGCCGCTTCGCCATCGCCGGCGCGCGCCAGCGCGTAGATGAAATGCAGGTCGAGGAAGCCGTTGACGTGGTCGTGGAGCCGCGGCCGGACGTGGTCGGCAATGTCGCGCCAACGCCGGCCGGTGTCGCCGACGCCCTGCATGTCCAAACGCGACAGCAGCGAGATGGCGTTGACCTGATCCTGCACGTAGGTCTTGCGCACGCCCCACACGCGGGCATCGAACAGCGCCAGCGCTTGCGTCGGCCGGCCGAGCGCGATGTGCAGCAGCGCCGTGTGCCACCAGTTGTGAGTGAGCATGAAGCTGGAGCAGCGGTCCCAGCTCGGCGCCAGCGCCTCCATCCAGCGCAGGCCCTCTTCAACGCGGCCGGCGCCGGCCAGCGCGTGCACGACGGCATGATGGGCCCAGGGATCGTTCGGGTTCATATCGGTGGCGAGCCGGCCATGCGCCTCGGCGGCGTCGACCTCGCCGCATTGCTCCAGGCCGAACGCGGCCAGGCCCCAGGCGAAACCGACATCGCGGTTGGCCGACAGCACGTGCTGGCCGAGCGCCCGCATGCCCTGGCGGTCGCCCAGGCTCAGCTGGTTGATCTGCGCCAGCTTGGCGGCCAGCATGTCGCGCGGGTGGCGGCGGCATATCGCCACCAGCCGGTCGACGGTGCGCGCGATCTCGCCCCGCGCCCAGGCGTCGATGGCGGCGATCACCATCCGCTCGCGTTCGCCGGCGCGCGGTGCCGCCTCCTTGGCACGCGCCAGCCACGGCGCCGCCTTGGTGCGGCCCTCGAGAGTCTGCAGGCAGAGGAAGAGCGCGGCGGCGTAGGCCTGCGCGAGCGCGCATTCCGGATCGGCGGCGGCCGCCGCCAGGACCACGTCGGCGCGCTTGCCGTGGCTCAGCATCTCCCCGGCGAAGCGATCAAGCGCTTCGACGGTGGTGGCGTCGCGCGTCGCCACCGTCAGCCCGAAGCGGTCGCGCAACATGGCCGGCGCCTAGGCGACGGCGTTGCGGTTGCGCCGCAGCATCGGCAGCACCGCAATGAGCAATTTACGGCGCAGGACCAGGATGACCGCCGAGGCGAGCCACACGCCGCAAGCCAGGATGAACAGCTCGCCGCCGTCGCGACTGCCGTCGGCGTTGACCACGACGACGCCCAGTGGCGTGAAGAGGTGGAAGAAGATGGCGCCGCTGATCACGCCCAGTGACAGCAGGGCGCCGGCGCCTTGCAGCAGGACGCGGCCCGTCACCAGGCCGGCCAGCAGCAGCAGCGACGCGACCAACTCGGCCGAGCCGATGACGTAGTGGCTGAAGATGCCGGAGCGAGCGAAGACACCGGGCAGGCCGAGGCTCAATGCCCAGGCGTTCAGGGTGCCGAAGATGTGCTGGGTTTCGGGGCTGTCGCTGAACTTGAAGAACAGTGACTGGACAAAGACGAAGGCGATGTAGAGCGACAGCACGCCGGTGGCGATACGAAGCTTGCGCGAGTCCATGGTAGCGTCTCCTTGGTCAATGACGGCGATTGGTGACGGTTCCGCCTGTCCTGGCGCCGACGATGCGACGCGGATCGGCAATTGACGTCGCCTGCAGGATCGGAGCTTGGCTTGGCCAGCCGATGCGCCGAGTACTCGGTGGCACGACCCAGGCTTCATTGCGCAGCCCGGCCGATGTGTTGTGCCGCCCTGTGGGCGCCGCGATCAGAACGGCCAATCCGAAAGTCCGATGAGTCATGGTGTTCGAGCCAGAGGCGGTCGGTGTTTGACGACGCGGCGACTATGCGGGCGAGGCGGCAATGACCGCGAATACCGATGCCTGATCGTTTCAATACGTCGCGTGCAGGGTCGCGGGCTTCCACCTCTCGCCGTTGGGGAGAGGTGACGATGCCGCCGCCACCATAGCTGCGGCGTATGAAATGCCTGCTAATGGGTATTTCAGCTCGTATCACCGCACCGGCAGATTGGCCGCTGCAACGCAGACGCGGGGATCGGGAGACGACGATGAACAGCATGACCAAGCCGCCCGCCACGACGGCGACCGAGTCACAGAAAAGCCAGGGTGATTCAGGCGGGCACGGTCAGGTCGTGCTTGTCTTCCAGGGCGGTGGCGCCCTGGGGGCCTACCAGGCGGGTGTGTACCAGGCGCTGCATGAAGCGGGCATCGAGCCGGATTGGATCGTCGGTACCTCGATCGGCGCCATCAATGCCGCCCTGATCGCCGGCAACGAGCCGCAGAACCGCCTGCCGCGCCTGGAAGAGTTCTGGCGGCGCATGCAGGATCGCGGCTTCTGGCAGGTCTGGTCATTCCTGCCGCAGGTGGCGCGGTCGGTCGAGTACCTGAAGACCCTGACCGCTGGCGTTCCGGCCTTCTTCTCACCCAATCTCCAGGCTTTCATGGGCCCGTATGTGAACCTCGGACCTGACGGTGCCGGCTTCTATTCGACGGCGCCGTTGGAGCGTACGTTGTGCGAGCTGGTCGACTTCCCGCTGATCAACCGGTGCAAGCCACGCCTGACGGTGGGTGCGGCGCATGTCCGCAGCAGCGTGATGAAATACTTCGACGGCCGCGACATGGAGATCACCGTCAAGCACATCATGGCGTCTGGCGCGCTGCCGCCGGCCTTCCCGGCGGTGCGCATCGACGGTGAGCTGTACTGGGACGGCGGCATCCTGTCGAACACACCGACAGAGGTCGTATTCGAGGACAATCCGCGTCGCTCCTCGCTGATCTTTGCCGTGCACATGTGGAACCCGACCGGGCCTGAGCCGGAAACAATCCTCGACGTCCTGCACCGCCAGAAGGACATTCAATACTCCAGCCGCGTGGCCAATCACATTGCCCGTCAGCTCTACACCCACCGCCTGCGGCACGTGATCAACCAGCTCGTTGCCCACATTCCGGACGATGCGCGCAAGAGCGAGCTCGTGCGGGATTTGGCTGAGTACGGCTGCCTGACACGCATGCACGTCGTGCGCCTGCTGTCGCCGCGTTACGACTTCGAGGACCATACCAAGGATGTCGACTTCAGTCCGGCCGGCATCCGGGCCCGCTGGCACGCGGGCTACGTCAACGCCATGCGCGCTGTCGCGGCGGCACCCTGGAAGCGTGCATTCGGTCCGCTGGACGGCGTTGTGCTCCACGAATTGCACGACGTCGGCTGACGATTCTCTCCCACGCCTCGGGTGGGGAGGAGGTTCCTTAGCTCTCGTGCTTCGCCGTTGCCTTGCCGGCCCACGGGTAACGCAGCGCCTCGTTGACGAAGGCGCCGACCGCCGGCAGGTGCGGCCGGCCGCGCACAGTGACGATCTGCACGGTGCGCACAATCTCCGGATCGACCAGAGGGCGCACGCACAGACCGCTCAAGGTCACCGCGTATTCCGGGATGTCGGTGAAGCCCAGTCCGGCCATCACCATGCACTGCACCCAGTCATCGCGGTCGCTGCGGAAGACGGTCTCGACCTGCACGCCGCGGGCGCGGAACTGTTCGTCGACGTAGCCGTAGAACTCGCACTGGGTGCGGCTGACATACGGGCCCTTGTCCAGCTCCTGGGCGCGCACGACGTTCTGCTTCTCGAAGGCGTGGCCCGGCGGTGCCGCGATCATGAAGCGCTCGTCGTAGAGCTTGCGGGCGTGGAAGCGCTCGTCGATCGCGCCGGGCAGGCCGTAGATCGCCACGTCGTAGTCGCCGCGGGCCAGGCTGTCCTGCAGCGCCTGGGCGCCGCCGTCCTCGATGTTCAGCCGCACCGCCGGGTGCTTGTCGCGGAAGGCCTGTAGGAACGGCACCAGCCGGATCGGACCGATGGTGCACATGACGCCGACCCGCAGCTCGACGTCGTCCATGCGCGCGAAGCTCTTGGCGCGCTGCTTGGCGGCCTCGGTCTCAACCAGCACCTGCGAAAGGTGCGGCCGCATCATCTCGCCCAGGCCAGTCAGGTGCGTGTTGTTGCGCTCGCGGCGGAACAGCGGCCCGCCCAGCTCATCCTCCAGCGCCTTGATGGCGCGGGTCAGCGACGGCTGCGAGACGTTGCACTTCTCGGCGGCACGCGTGAAGTTCAGCAACTCGCATACCGCCAAAAAGTAACGGACCTGATGCATTTCCATGTCGAGGTCACTTCCTGCCGCGTTCGTAGTTGTTTATGCACCATGCCTGATCACACACTGACCATACTCTTTGGCTATCGAAATCCAAGCTAGCGGGGGCTTTCGCCCCGTTCACGTCGGTGTCATACCAAGACTTTCCGTGTGCCGGCACCGCGTCGTCCTCGAGGGCTCGGAGTTCTGGTTGTTCGATGAATTTGAAGCAAACCCTGGAAGCGCTGCATAAGAGCCATTCCGAGCACATCGGCGCGCCGACGCGGCACGTGGTCGACGATCAGATCGACCGGCTGCACATGCTGCGCATCCCGGATGACGGGCTGGGCGTCGACGACTACCTGCCAGATTTCGAGCTGCAGGGCATTGACGGCAATGTCTGGCGCTCGGGCGCGCTGCTGGACCGCGGACCGCTGGTCCTGGCGTTTTTTCGCGGCGGCTGGTGCCCGTACTGCGAATTGACGATGTCGGCCTTGGAAGGGGCGCGGCCGTCGATCGAGGCGTTCGGCGCGACCGCGGTTGGCATCCTGCCGGAATCGATCGAGCTGATCCGCCGAATCGCGGCGGTGCGCGACTTGCACTACCCACTGCTAAGCGATCCGCGCAATGCTTACGCCGGTCTGTGTGGTTTGGCCTACGAACTGTCAGAGGATTTCGCCGAGATCCACGCGCGGGCAGGACGCGACCTGCCAGCGATGCATGGCGATGAGCGCTGGCGGCTGCCGGTGCCGGCCGTCTTTGTAGTCGAACCATCGGCGCGCATCGCGTTCGCCTTCTCCGACGCGAGCCCATCAAAGTGGCCCGACCCTGAGGACTTGCTGGCCAGCCTCAAATCGCTGACCAAAGCGGACTGAGCGCGCAAGGCGCAGGACGCACCGTCTCGGGTGAACGTGCCTCGTCCGGTCACGGCGGCGAAGCGCTCATATCTCGGGCGTATGGAATCGGTAGGCACCCGGCATTTCCGCTCACCGCGCCGGCCACGCATGGTCGCAGGCGTGGAACCATGCATGACTTCGGAGGCGACCATGCTTCAGGGCAAGACAGCTATCGTGACGGGATCGACCAGCGGCATCGGACTCGGCATTGCCGACGCGTTGGCGCGCGCTGGCGCCAACGTCGTCTTGAACGGATTCGGCGACGCGATGGAGATCGAGCGGCTGCGCGCTGATCTGGCGAGCAAGGCCGGCGTCAAGGTCCTGTACTCGCCGGCCGACATGTCGAAGTCGAGGGCGATCGAGAACATGGTGCGTCAGACCAGCGAAACGTTCGGCGCCGTCGACATCCTGGTCAACAATGCCGGCATCCAGCACGTGGCGCCGATCGACGAGTTCCCCGAGGAGAAGTGGGACGCCATCCTGGCCATCAACCTGTCCTCGGCGTTCCACGCCACGCGCCTGGCATTGCCCGGCATGAAGAAGAAAGGCTGGGGTCGCATCATCAATGTTGCGTCGGCGCACGCGTTGATCGGCTCGCCCTACAAGGCGGCGTATGTCGCGGCCAAGCACGGCGTGTACGGCCTGACCAAGGTGACCGCGCTTGAGACCGCCGAAGCAGGCATCACCTGCAACGCCGTCTGCCCGGGCTACGTCAAGACGCCGCTGGTCGAAAAGCAGATCGACGATCAGGCGAAGGCGCACGGCATCTCGCGCGACAAGGTGATCAGCGACGTGCTGCTGCAGCGGCAACCCAGCAAGAAGTTTGTCGAGGTCTCCGAGTTGGCGGCGCTGGCGGTGTTCCTGTGCAGCGACGCCGGGGCGTCGCTGACCGGTGCCGCGCTGCCCATGGACGGTGGCTGGACCGCGCAATAGGAGCGCGCATGAAGGGCCTGGGCGCCTCCAGCAAGCTGAACGCCGAGTGGCCGTTCCTGGTCTATCTGAAAGAAATCGGTCGCCAGGCCGCACATGAATGGCTGACGCAGCACTTCGACGCCATCGGCCAGCGCTCGACCGTCGACATTCGGGCGAAATTCCTCCGACGACACGATCGCACGCGGTGCACGCCGTCACAAAGGCGGCAGTGCGCTTGCCATGAACCTGCCCTAGTGTCCGTCCAGGGTCGGCGCTAGCCGAGCCGAAGGGCGACGTGCGGCTGGGAGAAGGAGCGTGTCATGGTGGCGTTGAACAACTTCGGCCGAATGGCGGCGGCGACGATCATGGCCCTGGGCATCGCCGGCTGCTCGGGCGGAACCCCAAGCGGCGGGATCTCGTCGGGCGGCGGCTTTGTCGAGTCGTTTGATCCCACCGGCAGCGCACTGGCGGCCGCCTATACCCGACCGACCCGCGAAGCCGACGTCGAGACGGTGCTGGCGGCGCATATCCGCACCGCCGCCTTCCTGCAGCAATATCCCGCGACCCGGCAGAAGGCCGGCTGCGCCGCCAGCGGCCCCTGCAACCATCGCGTCGCGCTCGTGCAGGTCGATGGACGGGGTAAGCCGCTGGGCGAGACGCCCAGCTGCGGCGAAATAAATGCCCAGCTCGACAGTACCGCGGGCGGCCAGGTCGCCCTGCGCGGCGTCACGTGGACCCGTCGCTCGGGGCGTTGCGGCGGGTAGCGCGCGGGCGGCGGCCGTCGGCCCGCTTGGGCAGGCGGGTGCCCTCGGCGTCGCGACGTGCCGGCGCCGACGGCTGTCGTTGGATGGATCGCGCAAACCCTTGAATTTCATCTTAAAAACACCGCGTATCCTGTTCTTGTGATTGAGATAATTGTCGTCTAGTATCGCGGGCATGAGGACCTGCGGGGAGGCGGATTTCGGCGCAACGCCGGCGGGGCGTTGCCAGGCGCCCGGCGCGACGCCTATGTCGTCCGGTTGCCAGGAAGGGAAAGCCGGACCGCAATGATCAACCTGCGCCTTGAAACCGAACTCAACGACTATCCGTTCGCGCGCCTGAACGCGCTGATCGCCGACCTGCCGCCGCCGGCGGCGCCGATCATCATGTCGGTCGGCGAGCCGCAAGGGCCGGTGCCGCAGTTCGCCCGCGAGGTGGTGGCCCGTGATCTGGCGATGACCAACCGCTACCCGCCCAACCAGGGTACGCCCGATCTCTGCCAGGCGATCACCGCCTGGCTGCAGCGGCGCTACGGCATTGCTGAAGGCATCCTCGATCCGGCGCGCCACGTGCTGCCGCTGGCCGGCAGCAAGGAAGGCGTCTACGCTATCGGCACGGTCGCGGTGCCGCCGTCCAAGGGTGGCGCGCAGCCGGTCGTGATGATCCCCAACCCGTTCTACCAGGTGTATCTCGGAGCCGCCGTGTTGTCGGGTGGCGAACCGATGTTCATGAATGCCCATGTCGGCAACGGATTTCTGCCCGATTTCGACTCGGTGCCGGCGGCAGTGTGGAAGCGCACGGCACTGGTCTATCTGTGCACGCCCGGTAACCCGCAGGGCGCCATGGCGTCGCTTTCATATCTGCAGAAGCTGATCGACCAGTGCCGGCGTCATGGTGCGGTGCTGGCGATCGACGAATGCTACGCCGAGATTTACAACGACGCGCCACCGGTCGGCGGGCTGCAGGCGGCGCTGGCGATGGACGAAACCGGTGGCCGCGATCCATTCGCCAATGTCGCCGTGTTCCATTCGCTGTCCAAACGTTCGAATGCCGCCGGCTTGCGCAGCGGCTTTATCGCCGGCGATCCCAAGATCGTCGCTATGACCCTGCGCTGGAAGACCTATGGCGGCATGCAGATCCCCCTGCCGATCCAGAACGCATCGGCGGCGCTGTGGCGCGACGAGGCGCATGTCGCGACCATTCGTGGCGAGTACCGTGCCAAGTTCCAGCTGGCCAAGTCGATCCTGCACAACAAGGGCAGCTACTTCACGCCCGACGGCGGCTTCTTTCTGTGGCTCGACGTCGGCGATGGCGAGGCGGCGACCCGCAAGCTGTGGGCCGAGGGCGGCATCAAGGTCCTGCCCGGCGGCTATCTGGCGCGCGAGACTGGCGGCGCAAATCCAGGACGGCGCTACATCCGCGTCGCGCTTGTGCAGGACCTCGACACGACTCGCACGGCCCTGACCCGCCTTTCGGAGCTGCTGTAGACCATGGCGCTGGCGCACCGTCACGTCACGACCTCGGCCGCCGGCCGTTTCCTGCCGAGCGGCGCGGCGCAGTTCCTGCGCCGCCGCCTGCTGGAGATCGTCGGGCTGCTGCTGGCCGTCGTCGGCCTGGCCGTGCTGTTGGCGCTGATCACCTATCATTCGACCGACCCGTCGCTGAACCGCGCCACCGGCTTCGCCCCGCGCAACCTGCTGGGGGCGCCGGGCGCCACGATCGCCGACCTAATGATGCAGAGCCTGGGGTTGGCGTCGCTGCTGGTGCCGGCGGCGATCATCGCCTGGGGCATCATGCTGATGCGCCGGCACGGCTTGCCGTTCTTCGGCGTGCGCCTGGCGCTGCTGCTGTTCGCCACCTTGCTGGCTGCCAGCGCCGCATCGGCGCTGAACGCGATCGGCTCCTGGACGCCGCATGCCGGCCCGGGCGGCGTCACCGGCGCGGCGCTCGCGGCCCGGCTGAAGGAACTCGCGCTGACCTATTCCGACGGCTGGCCGCTCGATTTTCTGGCGCCGGTCGCGGCGGCATTGGCTGTGCTGTTGATGGTGCCCGTTGTTGGCATGACGCGCGGCAACTTGCCGATTGTGTTGCGCGTCGTGCTGTCGCCGCTGGCCTTGATCAAACTGCTTCTGGCGGCCGGCCTGGCGTTGTGGCGCGGCCGCGCCGAGCGCGAAACGTCGATCGCTGCCGAGGCGCCGCAGCCTGCCATCGGCTATGCCGAGGTGCCCGGCGAGATCGACGCCTCGCAGTATGATCCGGCCCGCTTCGGCAACTTGCCGGAGGAAGAGATCCCGTTGCCGTCGCGCGACACGCTGCTGGTCGACGCACCGCTGTCGCCGATCGCCGACCTCAAGCCGGTCGAGGCCATTCCGCCGGCGCCGCCCAGCTTCGACATTCCCGCGGCGGTTCCCGCCGAAGTGGCAATGCCGCGCGGATCGGCATGGCAGCGCCTGCTGGGGCGGCTGTCCGGCCGGCCGCCGACGGTTGTGCGGGTCGAGCCGGTCTTGGCCAGGGCGGCGACGCCAGCGGCGCCGGCAGCACGCATCACCGACGACAGTGACGATCTGCCGGCCCCGACCGTCGCTCCCGTCGAGCCACCGCCAGCGTCGCCGGTTTCGGCACGGGTGCTGCACCTGCCGCGCCGTGCGCCCGTGGCTGATGCGCCGATGCCGTCCAAGGTCGCCAAGCGTACCGCACCGCAACCGGGAAAACGGGCGGAAGCCGAGCGCCAGCGGCAACTGGCGCTGACCCAAGAGTTCCAGTTGCCGGCGCTGGATATCCTGACGGCGGCGCCACGCTCGCCGGTCGCGGCGCAGATCGATGAGGAGGCGTTGGCGCAGAACGCGCGCTTGCTCGAGAGCGTGCTTGAGGATTTCGGGGTCAAGGGCGAGATCGTGAAGGTGCGCCCCGGGCCGGTGGTAACTCTCTACGAGCTTGAGCCGGCGCCCGGCACCAAGTCCAGCCGGGTGATCGGGCTGGCTGACGACATCGCCCGCTCGATGAGCGCCGTCAGCGTGCGCGTCGCCACTGTGCCGGGCCGCAATGTCATCGGCATCGAGCTGCCCAACGCCAAGCGCGAGATGGTCTACCTGCGTGAGCTTCTCTCGGCGCGCGACTACGAGGACGGACGCCTGCAGCTGCCGCTGGTGCTCGGCAAGGATATCGGCGGCGGGCCGGTGATCGCCGATCTGGCGCGCATGCCGCATCTTCTGATCGGCGGCACGACGGGCTCGGGCAAGTCGGTTGGGATCAACACCATGATCCTGTCGCTGCTCTACCGGCTGCCGCCCGATCGCTGCAAGTTCATCATGATCGATCCCAAGATGCTGGAGCTCAGCGTCTACCAGGACATCCCGCATCTGCTGACGCCGGTGGTCACCGAGCCGCGCAAGGCGGTGGTGGCGCTGAAGTGGACGGTGCGCGAGATGGAAACCCGCTACCGCGCCATGAGCCAGCTGGGGGTGCGCAACATCGCCGGCTACAACGAGCGGGTGGCCGAGGCGCGCGAGGCCGGCGAGGAGCTCCTGCGGCCGGTGCAGATCGGCGTCGATCCCGAGACTCGCAAGCCGGTTTTCGAAGACCAGCCGATGAGTCTGGAGTCGCTGCCATTCATCGTCGTGATCATCGACGAGATGGCCGACCTGATGATGGTGGCCGGCAAGGATATCGAAATTGCGGTCCAGCGCCTGGCGCAGATGGCGCGCGCCGCCGGCATCCACGTCATCATGGCGACGCAACGCCCCTCAGTCGACGTCATCACCGGCACGATCAAAGCCAACTTCCCGACCCGCATCTCCTTCCAGGTGACGTCGAAGATCGACAGCCGGACCATCCTGGGCGAGCAGGGCGGCGAGCAGCTGCTGGGCCAGGGCGACATGCTCTACATGGCCGGCGGCGGACGAATCGTGCGCGTGCACGGACCCTTCGTCAGCGACACCGAGGTCGAGAAGGTGGTCAAACACCTGCGCTCCCAAGGCCGCCCGGAGTACCTTGATGCCATCATCGAGGACGTCGAGGGCGGCGCGCTGGGCGGCGAGGGCGAGGGCGGCAGCGCCGAGGAGGGCGAGGCCGACGAGCTATACGACCGCGCCGTGGCGATCGTGGCCCGGGAGCGCAAATGCTCGACCAGCTTCATCCAGCGCCACCTGCAGATCGGCTACAACCGCGCTGCCCGCATCGTCGAACGCATGGAGCGCGAGGGCGTCGTCAGCCCGGCCAACTCGGTTGGCAAACGGGAAGTCCTGGCCCGTGACATCGACGGCGACGCGGCCTAGACGCGTCGCCGGCTTGATCAACCGAATATCATCGGCTGTGCAGCTTGCTGCCGCGATTCCGCCGCGATCCATTCCCATCAATAGGTGCGTGGCCATTGTCAGGATGGAACGATGATGCGAAGCCGAATCCATCGGGCTGTTCGGAGACTGGCGCTGCTGACCCTGGCGGCGCCGGTATGGCTGTTGCTACCGGCTGACGGCGACGATTCGCCTCGTGTCGGACCATCGGTCGCGTCGGCACAGGCACCGACCGATAAACCGGGACGCACACCACGTCGGAAACCCGAAGAGACGGCCCCCGCGCCGGTTTTGCCGCCCAGTCAGCAGGCCGAAGTCCAGAGGGTCGAGCAGTACCTGAACAGCGTCCGCTCCTTGCAGGCCCGTTTCTCCCAAACGGGCAGCGACGGACGTACCGCCCCGGGCACCCTATCGCTGCAGCGGCCCGGCCGCATGCGCTTCGAGTACGATCCGCCGGCCACCATCCTGATCGTCGCCGACGGCTCCCAGGTGACCCTGGCCGACTTCAAGGACAAGAGCATGAGCCAGTGGCCGCTGGGCTGGACGTCTGCCAGCTTCCTGGCGGCCGAGCAGGTCAAGCTGAGCGGCGACCTGACGGTCACGAATGTCGCGCGCAGTGCCGGCGAGCTGCGGGTGACGGTGATCCAGACCAAGCGGCCGCAGGAGGGGCGGGTCGAACTGCTGTTCGCTACCGATCCGGTGCTGCTGAAGGGCTGGACGGTGTGGGATGCGAAGAGCGTGCCGGTCACGGTGGCGCTCACCAACCTGCGCACTGGCGTCGACCTGGCGCGCGACCTGTTCCGTTTCGACGAATCCCAGCTCAAGCGCGATCGTTTCCAATAGGCGGCCGACTGTCGCGCCCTCAATCTGGTACGGCGCCCGGCTTGCCGGCGGCGACGGCGAATCGCTTGAACGTGCGTGCCGGCGTCATCCGGTCGGTGACATCTTCGACGATCCGCAGGTCGGCCAGCAGGCGGTCACGCGTCATGCTGACCGCGAGATAGCCGCGGTGGCGGTTGTGGATCAGCTTGATGTGCCGGTTCTCGGCCAGGCGGGCGTTGACCCAGGCATCCTCGCGTGGCGTCGTCGCCGAGCTGATCGAGGTGCCAACGAACTCGCTGGCGATCGTCCTGCCGCTTGCGTCGGCCAGGTCGGCGACGACATGGGCGTGCAGGTCACCGGTGAGCACCACAGGGTTGGCCAGCCGCGAGTCGCGAAACGCCGCAAGCAATCTTGCCCGGGCGGCGGGATAGCCGTCCCACAGATCGGTACGACGCAGCTCGCCTGGGCCGAGCTGATAGTCGAACGGCGCCATCAGTGACTGGTTGCCGATCAGGTTCCAACGCGCACCGCCATCACGGAGGCCGTCGAACAGCCACTTCTCCTGCGCTGCGCCGAGCATACTCAAGCCGGTGTCCAGGCGCTCGGTGCAGTCCGGACCGACCAGGTTGTCGCCGCCGCGGCCCGGACGCGGGCAAGGCTGCGGGCTTCGGTACTGGCGGCTATCAAGCAGGTCGATGCGCACCAGGTCGCCAAACCGCACGCGCCGATAGATGGCGGCGTTCGGTCCATTGGGCTTGGCCGAAGGTCGCACGGGCATGTGCTCCCACCAGGCGCGATAGGCAGCCGCGCGAATTGCGAGGAACGTCGCAGGCTCCTTGAGGTCCTGCGACTGGTCGCCGGCGTAGTCGTTCTCGACCTCGTGATCGTCCCAGATCGGCAGCCACGGCGCGGCAGCGTGGGCCGCCTGCAGGTCGGGATCGGATTTGTAGAGGGCGTAGCGGCGACGATAGTCGCCGAGCGTGATGGGCTTCTGCCGGACGTTGTGGTGACGCGGCAGCGCGCCGGTCGTCGATCCCTCGTAAATGTAGTCGCCGAGAAACAGGATCGCATCCGGCCGTCGACCCTGGTCCCGGATCGCGTCACGCCAGGCGCCGTAGAGACCCGTCTCGTAGTGCTGGCACGACGCGACGACCAGATCGAGGCGGTCTAGCCGGGCACCGGGCGCGGGCGTCGTGCGGGCTCGGCCGACCGGGCTGAGATGACCAGGATGCAGGGCGAATCGGTACCAGTAGTCGCGCGCCGGCTGAAGGCCACGCAGCTCGACGTGTACGCTATGCGCGTCCTGCGGCAGGGCGAGAATCTCGGCGCTGCGCACGACGCGCCTGAAGTCCGGGTCCTCGGCGACCTGGTAGACGAGTAGATAGGCGTCATCGAACGCCGGCGGTGCGGACGACGGGTCGGCCAGAACGCGGGTCCAGATCACGAATCCGTCCGGTGTCGGTTCGCCCGACGCAATGCCAAGGCCGAACGGGTTGCGGTCGAACCTGGGTTGCGCCAGCACGCGGCCATGCGCGCCGAGCGCCGCGGCTGCGCCGATCAGCAGATGGCGGCGGGAGAGGTTTGGCGCGGCGAACCGGTTCACGTCGCATACCCGGCGACGTGGTGTCTAGTGATAGGGATCGGCGGCGTCGCGCAGGCCGTCGCCGAAGAACTGGAACGACAGGATCACCAGGATCACCGGCACCACCGGCAGCATCAGCCACCAGTTGACGGCCACGACGTTGATGTCGGTGGCCTCGTTGAGCAGCACGCCCCACGACGTGATCGGCGGCCGCAGCCCCAGGCCGAGGAACGACAGCGCCGTCTCGGCCAGGATCATTGATGGGATCGACAGGGTCGCCGAGGCGATCAGGTGGCTCATGAAGCTCGGGATCAGGTGACGACCGATGATGCGCGAGGGCGAGGCGCCCATCAGTGCTGCCGCCGTGGCGAAGTCCTCCTCACGAAGCGACAGCAGCTTGGAGCGCACGGCGCGCGCGAGGCCCGGCCAGTCGAGCAGGGCGAGAATGATGGTGATGCCGAAATAGATCAGCAGCGGCGACCATGTGACCGGCAACGCCGCCGACAGCGCTAGCCACAGCGGCAAGTGCGGGAAGCTCTTGATGATCTCGATGGCGCGCTGGATGACGTTGTCGATCCAGCCGCCGTAGTAGCCGGCGATGCCGCCTATCACCAGTCCCAGAACGAAGCTGAGCGCGATGCCGAACAGGCCGACCGTCAGCGAAATGCGTGCCGCGTAGACGATGCGCGAGAACATATCGCGGCCCAGCCGGTCGGTGCCCAGCAAGAACAGGGTGCCGTCCGCGCCGGGACAGACGAGATGGAAGCTTGCCTCGATCAGGCCCCAGAAGTCGTATTCCTCGCCCTGGCAGAAGAAACGGATCGGATTCACCTTCGTCGTGTCGGGCGTATAAACGCGCTGCAGCGTGTCGGGATCGCGTTCCATCCTGTAGCCGTAGGTGAACGGCCCGACGAACTTGCCCTCGTGGAACAGATGGATGCCCTGCGGCGGCGCGAAGATGTGCTTGATATGCCGCGTGTGCTGGCTATAGGGCGCGATCACCTCGCTGATCAGGGTGGTCAGGAACATGAAGATCAGGAAAGCGCCGCACACCACCGCCGGCTTGTGGCGGCGCAGGCGCCACCACATCAGCTTCCACTGGCCGGCCATGTAGAAGCGTTCCTGTTCGGCCGTCAGCGTCTCGCTGACATAGGGATCCCACGGTTCCCTCGACACGAAATGCACCGGTCGCGCCGCGGTCGCGGCGTCGGGCGGGGCATGCGGCACGGGCTGGCGCGTGTCGCTCATGCCGGCCTCGCGGCGAACGGGCGGAGGGGGCGCACCGTCACTTCTCCACGCCGCCCTGCAGGCGGATGCGCGGGTCGAGCGCGGCCAGCAGCAGGTCGGAGATCAGGGTGCCGATCACCGTCAGCACCGCGACGAACAACAGGAAGGTGGCGGCTAGGTTGGTGTCCTGCGTCTTGAGCGCGCTCAGCAGCATCGGGCCGGTGGTCGGCAGCGACAGCACCACCGAGACGATGACCGAGCCGGAGATCACTTCGGGCAGGATGTGGCCGATGTCGGCCACGAACGGGTTGAGCGCGTGGCGCAGCGGGTATTTCACCAGCAGCTTCAGCGGCGGCAGGCCCTTGGCTCGGCCGGTGGTGACGTATTGCTTCTGCAGCTCGTCGAGCAGGTTGGCGCGCAGGCGCCGGATCATGCCGGCGGTGCCGGCGGTGCCGATGACGACCACCGGGATGATCAGATGCTCGAGGATCGACTGCAACTTACCCCAGCTCCACGGCGCGTCGATGTACTGCGGGTCCATCAGGCCGCCGACCGAGACGCCGAAGTAGCGCTTGCCGACGTAGAGCAGCACCAGCGCCAGCAGGAAGTTCGGCGTCGCCAGGCCGATGAAGCCGATGAAGGAGGCAATGTAGTCGCCCGGCCGGTACTGGTGGGTGGCGGCGTAGACACCGATGATGAACGACACCACCCAGATGAAGATGATGGTGGTGATCTCCATCACCATGGTGAGCGCGAGGCGTTCGCCGATCAGCTGCGACACCGGCTGGTTGTCCTGGCACGAGAGGCCGAAATCCCAGGTCAACGCCCCGCTCGCCCAGATCAGGTAGCGCTGGAACCAGGGCTTATCGAGATCGTAGAGCTGCTCGAGCTGGCGCACCTTCTCGATCGCGTTCGGGCCACCGCTGGACAGAATCTCGTCGATCTGCGCCGTCACGCAGTTTCCCGGCGGCAGGGTGATGATGAAGAACACAAGGAAGCTGATGACGACCAGGGTCGGCACCATGATCAGGAAGCGCTTGGCGATGTAGCGCAGCACTAGCGCGGCTCCCGTGGCCCGTCGCCGGTCGCCTGGTCCTTCAGCAGCCGGGGCAGGCGCATGAGATACGGGAACCGGGCGCCATCGGATGCGCCCTCATTCGGTCGCGCCGTCTCCAGCGCTGGCACGGGGTCCGCCGGCGCGTCGTTCAGCCAGTCGACAAGGTAGAAAGAGGCGCCCATCAGGCCATAGAACAACAGCACCGCCGACACGAACCGTACGTCCCAGTCGCGCCCGGCGGGCGGTGGCAGCAGGTCCTCCAGCCGCCGCACGGCGAAGCCGTTTGGTCGCGGCGATTGGTACGGCGCTTTTGCCATTGTCTCCCGCCATCACGGCACGATGTGCCGGCCCTGTCGCCAGCCCGCGCCGCGATCATGCACGCGATCACTTTTTGCCGTCCAGCCAGAACGTGTCGGGTCGGTAGGCACCAAAGAAGGCGTAGGGTTCCCAGCTGTAGACGCCCTCGCGGGGCACGTTCTTCAGCTTCGACGACACGACAATCGGCTGCCTGACGCCGGCAATGATGCCGATCGTGTACTGGTAGTCGGCGTGGATTTCGAGCATGCGATGCCAGATCCGTTCCTGTTCACGGCAATCGGCCGACCTGCTCCAGCGCTGCGCCAGCTCTGACAATTCGCGTACAACGGCGAGGCTCTCGGGTATCGGCTCGCCGGACTTGCCGGCGGTTTCGCGGTGCTGTCCGAATTTGGGGCACCAAAGTACCGATTGGGACAGGCAGGCAAGTTCCGACGGATCAGACCGGGCGTCTGGCACGCCGTTCTCGAGGCCACTCCAGATGGTCATCATCGTCTCGCCGGTGTAGATGCGGCGGCGCAGGATCTCGCGCGTCTGCGGGCGGGTTACCAACTCGACCCCGATCTTTCTCCAGCTGTCGGCGACCAGGCGCAGGACGTCGGTCTCCTCGGTGCTTTCGCCGGCGGTCTCCAGCACGATCACCATCGGCCGCCCGTCAGGCAGCAGGCGAACGCCGCGGTTGTTGCGCTTGCGCAGATCGCCCTTTCGGCCGTCGGGCAAGGTGAAGACGACTTTGTCAAGAACGCGGTTTGCTTCCTTGTGGTCAAGCGTCGCGAATTTGGTGCGGTAGGCCTCGCGGAAGAGCGGCGAGGCCGGTCGCACGGTGTTGTTCGACGGCTGGGCGAGACCGATATAAAGGATCTCGTTGATCTCCTCGCGGTCGATCGCCATCGACAGCGCGCGCCGCACGTTAGGCTCGCGCAGCACGGCCTGCCACACAGGCTCGACGTAGTTAAGGTTGGGATAGAGCGCCAGGTGTGCGCCGAGGCCTGTCTCCCACAGGCGTACATCGAAGCCGAACTGCTTCGCGCCCTGGCGCAGGAATGTGTAGTTGTCAAACCGCAGATAGCGCGCCTGCAGGTCGCTTTCGCCCGAACCGGCCTTCAGCGGAATGATGCTGGCGGTCACCAGGTTCATCACCACGCGGTCGACATATGGTAGCTGCACGCCGCTGGAATCGACACGGTGGTAGTAGGGATTGCGCACGAACAGGATGCGCTGCTGGTAAGGTGGCCGCGACTCGAGAATCCAGGGCTGCAGCGAAGGCAGGTCGGGATTCTCGTTGCGGTACATGTCGTCCATGCGGTTGTGCAACGAAGCCCAGGTGCGCTGTCGCGTCGCCTCGATCTTCTTCTTCAGCTCGGCCGTGTCGGCGTACTTCTTGTGGAACTGCTTCAGATAGTGCGCCGGCCGGTAGATGAACAGCGGCGCCGGCCGCGCCTGCGCCCGCAGGAAATACGGATTGGGCTGGTCCCAGGTGTACCGGATCGTGGTGGTGTCGATCACCTCGACCTTGGGTGGCTTGCCGTCGACCAGCATCTCCAGCGGCGGTCCGATCGGCGACAGCTCGGCGTCGTTTGCCACGTCCTCCCAAAAATAGCGGAAATCCTCGGTGGTGAACGGCTTGCCGTCCGACCATTTGTGGCCGGCACGCAGCTTTAGGGTGAAAATGCGACCTTGCTCGACGTCGACGTCCTGCAACAGGTCCGGTCCGAGCTGCCGTCGATCGTCGAAGCCGACGAGCCGTGCGTAGCCGTAGACGACCATCATGCGCACCTCGCGCGGGATGGCCATCAGGGTGGTGATTTCGCCACCGGACCTGCCCAGACCATCCGGGCCGGCGAACCGCTCAATCACCAGCGACTCCCGCGGCGCGCGCTCAGCCACCGGCGGCAGCTCGCCGGCCTTTACTTTCGCGGCGAAGAACGGCGTTTCCTGCAAGGTTGGCACTCGGGCAGAGCTGTCGATCATCTCCTTTTCAGCCGGACAGGCGTCGTTTGCAGCCGCGGGCACGACGGCCGTCAGCAGCAGGCCAACGGCCAGCAACCGGGTTGCGGCTTGCATCCATCGTGACCGGAATGGCTGGCGATACGTGCTCATGCGGCTTTCTCCGGCCGGCGCCCGGCCAGTTCGGCGGTGGCGCGCACGAAGTGATCGTTGCCCAGGTCGAGCCAATCCAACGCTTCGCCGCCGCTGTCGCGAAAAGGCTCCGGCCAGGCCGCCGGGATCGATGCCTTGCCTTCCATCAGCGCCGTCAGGTCAAGCTTCTTGCCCGGGTCCGGCTCAGGCACCGCGGATAACAGCGCCTTGGTGTAGGGATGCACGGGATTGCGGAACAGTTCGTTGCCCGGTGCCAACTCGACCAACCGACCGGCGCACATCACGGCAATACGGTCGGCGATATAGTCGACCACGGCCAGGTTGTGCGAAATGAACAGGTAGGTGAGCCCGAGCCGGTCCTGCAGGTCTTTCAGCAGGTTCAGGATCTGCGCCTGGATCGACACATCGAGCGCCGACACCGGCTCGTCGCAGATCACCATGTCCGGGCGCAGCGCCAGCGCCCGCGCGATGCCGAGCCTCTGGCGCTGGCCGCCCGAGAAGGAGTGCGGGTAACGGTTGAGGTGGCGGCGGTCGAGGCCAACCAGCTCCATCAGCTCGCCGACCATCTCGCGCCGGTGCGCGCCATCGCCGACGTCATGGATTACCAGTGGTTCGCTGATCAGGTCGAACACCGTCATGCGCGGGTTCAGCGAGCTGAACGGGTCCTGGAAGATGAACTGCAACTTGCGGCGAAAAGCCACCAGCTCCTGACCCTTCAGTGCCAGCACATCGACCTGGCGGCCCCAGTCGTCGTAGATCACGCCGCCGCCCTTGTCGGACATGGCCTGGTCGGCAGTGATGGCGCGCATCAGGATCTTGCTGAGCGTCGTCTTGCCGCAACCACTCTCGCCGACCAGGCCGAGGCACTCGCCGCGGCGCACCTCGAAGCTCACGTCGTTGACGGCATGCACGCTGCGGGTGCGACCGCCGCCCCACAACGACTCGAACACCGTATCAGCCTTCTTGATCGTGTAGGTCTTGTGCAAATGGCGGACGCTCAGCACCGGCACCGCCGCATCATAGTCCGGCGCCACCTTGACCGGCATCTTCTCGGCCAGCAGGTGGCCGGTCGCCGGCTTGATCTCGCGGATCGGCACCAGCCGCTCTTCGTCGGCCATACCGAAACGCGGCACGGCGTTGAGCAACGCCTTCAGGTACGGATGCTCGGCGCGGCGGAAGATGTCGGCGATGCCGCCACTTTCCACCACCCGGCCGCGATACATCACCACCACTTCCTCGGCGACATTGGCGACCACGCCGAGATCGTGGGTGATCATCAGCATCGCCATGCCGAGCTCGGCCTGCAGGTCCTTCATCAGCTTCAGGATCTGCGCCTGAATGGTGACGTCCAGCGCCGTCGTCGGCTCGTCGGCGATCAGCAGTGCCGGCCGGCAGACCAGGGCCATGGCGATCATGGCGCGCTGCCGCAGGCCACCCGACAGCTCGAACGGGAAGGTGCGCAGCGCGCGGCGCGGGTCGGGGAAGCCGACCATGCGCAGCATGTCCTGGGTGATCTCCAGCGCCTGCTTACGATCGAGCTTCTTGCCGCCGGGCATCGGCATGAGCTCGGCCATCTCCTCGATCTGGTGGCCGATGGAGTGGATTTCGGACAGCCGCCCGCCGTGCAGCTCGACCGCTTCGCCGATCTGGTCGCCCACCGTGTGCAAGGGCGACAGCGAGGTCATCGGCTCCTGGAAGATGATGGAAATGCGCCCACCGCGAATGCGGCGCATCTCCGGACCGTCGCGGTCCAGCGCCGCGATGTCGACCGGCGGCTCACCTTCCCGCCGTGGATCGCTGAACTGGATCGAGCCGCCGGCGATCCGCGCGGCTTTCGGCAACAGCCCCATGATCGCCTGGCTGCATACCGACTTGCCCGAGCCGGACTCGCCGACCAGCGCCACGGTGGCACCGGGGTTGACGGCGAAATTGACGCCATCCACCGCCTTCAGCGTGCCGTCGTGCACGCGGAATTGCACCTTGAGGTCCTCGACCCGCAGCAACGCGCTCATGCCGGCGCCTCCGCGGTCTGCGACGGCAGCGCAATGTCGAGCGCCGCGAAATTGGCGCGGGTCGCGTCGCTGACCTCGAGCTGATTGCGCACGCCGGCGCGCGCCGCCTGTCGCGCGATGTCGTCGAACCCGTCGAGCGAGGAATCCAGCCGCAGGGTACGACCGGCGCCTGCCAAGGTGAGCTGCATCCAGCCGCCTTTGCGGTCGCGACGCGTCGCGTAGTAGGCCAGCTTCAGGCGGCGCAGCTCACTCCAGGCAATGTGGCCGCCCATCGGGCCCTGGGCCGTGATCCCCTCTTCATCGACGACGACCTGCGTCGCGTGGCGCATCGCGGTTCGGATGCCGAACAGCAGGAACAACACCCCCAGCGCCGCCAACGCGTAGGTGAAGTTGTTGGCGGCGACCAGCAACATCGGCATGACGCACACCGCCACACCCACCGCCGCGCGCCCGTAGTCGGCGTAGAGCGCCGGTCGGCCATAGCGCAGGGTCGTGCTCATGGGTGTGCTCGCCTGGAATCAACCCGGCGCCGAAGCGTGGCTCCGACAAGCAGCGGGTTGAAGGCCAAGGCCATGGTCAGGACCTGAAAATCTGGGTTGGCGCCACTATGCGGACCCCCGGATGAGCACGCAATCGATTCCATAGGTGGTCGAGAAATGTCCAGACATCATCATCATGCACGAGGTGGTGGGTCAGCAATCCGATCGGTTCGACCGTGGCCGGTGCTGTCGCCGCCAGCCGCCGCAGGCGCAGCTGGTGGACCAGGTCCGCGAGTGCCGCGTCGACGCCGACAAAGCCGCAGTGGCCCCGCCAGTCGATCGGGTCGAGGTGGGTGTTGACCTGACGCAACCCGCGAACCGGTTCGACACGTGTTCGCAGACCGAATGCGGATAGTGCCCGGTAGCCGATGTCCGGCAATGCCGGCACCAGGCCGGGCGCGATGCGGTTCCACGGCGGTACCAAAGCTGGCAGGAACCGGTCACCGAATGCCTGTGCCAATGCCATCTGGCCGGTGCCGAGCTCACCGATCACCGTTGGCGCTGGGCGATGCGCACCCAGCTCGATTTTCTTCTCGCCAGGCGGGGCGTGGTTCTGGTGGGCGTAGCCGTGCTGAAGGACGACAACATCGGATGCCTCGTCGCGCAGCCGCTGCGGCAGCGAGGGCCTGATGCTCGCCGGGATCACCGCCAACCCGAGGCCGACATCATGCGTGCGTCGGGCCTTGAGCAGTCGCTCCAGCGCTGGCGTCGCCGCCACCGCGTCGTCATCCCGCCACCAGACCTCGGTGATGCGCCCCGAATCAACCCAACGTGCCAGTTCCGCGTCGAGGTCGGCCCAGGTGCTCATGAACGGCTGCTCAGCCAGCCATTGGCCAGTGCCAAGCTCTTGGCGACGCCACCGGCGTCAATCCTGGGAAAGGTGCGGATCGAGGGCCCGTCGAGCGCCCGGTCGACGGCTGACGCCAGGGTCGCCGGGGTCAGCATTGCTTCTGTCACCATCTGGAACACGCCGCGCTCGGCCAGCAGCTCGGCCCGCAGCTCCTGCTCGGTCTCCAGCCCGCCGGCGTAGGGCACGATGACGGCACGATCGGCCACCGTCAGGGTCTCGATCATCGTGTTGTAGCCGCCCTGGGAGATCGACAGCGCGGCGTTGCGCAGCAGCGTGGCGAAATCCGGTCGCGCCGGCTCGATGACGACGCCTGCGGCACCCGCGGGCGCCGCCACGCGCAACGCGGCCACCTCGTGCGCCGGCATCTGCGGGCCGCACAGAAGACGCCAGCGCTTGTCACGCAGGCGGCTGAGCGATCGCGCCGCCAACGCGGCGTGCAGCAGCGGCGCGCCGACCGCGCCGCCCCCGGCCGATACCACGACCTCATCACGACCGAGCCCGGTCGCGGCGTCGGCGGCGGGCAGGCCGTCGATCACGTAGCCGGTGTGGAATGTGCGGTCCTCG
>DATFGV010000009.1:0-4417 GCA_035249115.1 Vineibacter sp. | reverse complement strand
CGGCGCCGGCGTCGCTGCCTTGCGCCAGTTGCTGTGCCATGCGCCCGGTGTCGAGGTCGCCGGTCCATTTCGCGACCACCATCGTGGCCACGCCGTTGCCGATCAGGTTGGTCAGCGCGCGGGCTTCCGACATGAAGCGGTCGATGCCCAGGATCAGCGCCAGGCCTGCCACCGGCACGTGCCCCACCGCCGACAGGGTGGCTGCCAGCACGATGAAGCCGCTGCCGGTCACGCCGGCGGCGCCCTTGGATGTCAGCAGCAGCACCAGCAGCAGGGTGATCTGCTGCGTCACGGTCATGTCGGTGTTGGTGGCCTGCGCGATGAACACGGCCGCCATCGTCAGGTAGATCGAGGTGCCGTCGAGGTTGAACGAGTAGCCGGTCGGGATGACCAGGCCGACCACCGACTTCTTGGCGCCCAGGTTCTCGAGCTTGGCCATCATGCGCGGCAGCACCGATTCGCTCGAGGAGGTGCCCAGCACGATCAGCAGCTCTTCCTTGATGTACTTGATGAACTTCCAGATGCTGAAGCCATGCGCGCGCGCGATGCCGCCGAGAACGACGAAGATGAAGAGCAGGCAGGTGGCGTAGAAGGTCGCCATCAGCTGGCCGAGCTGCAGCAGCGAGCCGACGCCGTACTTGCCGATGGTGAAAGCCATCGCGCCGAAGGCACCGATGGGCGCCACCTTCATGATGTAGCCGACGATGACGAACAGGACGTGGGAGAACTTCTCGATGAAGTCGAACACCAGCGTGCCGCGGCCGCCGAACTTGTGCAGCGCGAAGCCGAACATCACGGCGAACAGCAGCACCTGCAGGATCTCGCCCTTGGCGAAGGCATCGACCACCGTGCTCGGGATCACGTGCAGCAGGAAGTCGACCGTGCCCTGCATCTGCCCCGGCGCCGTATAGGCGGCGATCGACTTGGCGTCGAGCTGGCTCACGTCGACGTTCATGCCGGCGCCCGGCCGAACGATGTTGATGATGATCAGCCCCACGATCAGCGCGATGGTGCTGACGATCTCGAAATACAGCAGCGCCAGGCCGCCGGTCTTGCCGACCTTCTTCATGTCCTCCATGCCGGCGATGCCGACCACCACCGTGCAGAAGATGATCGGCGCGATGATCATCTTGATCAGCTTGATGAAGCCGTCGCCCAGCGGCTTCATGGCCGCGCCGGTCTGTGGATAGAAATGGCCCAGCAGAACGCCGATGACGATCGCGGTGATGACCTGGAAGTACAGGGACTTGTAGAAGGGCTTGGATACGGGTTGGTGGTCCACGAAGGTCTCCTAGAAAATTTCAGACGCCGGCGGCATGCGCCTGCCGGTCGGCGTGGTAGCTCGACCGTACGAGCGGTCCGCAGGCGGCATGGGCGAAGCCCATGGCGCGCGCCTGCTGCGCGAGGGTTTCGAACTGCGCGGGGGCGACGTAGCGCTCCACCGGCAGGTTGCCGGGGCGCGGCTGCAGGTACTGGCCGACGGTGAGCATGTCCACGCCGTGGCGGCGCAGGTCGCGCATCACCTCCAGCACTTCGTCGTCGGTCTCGCCCAGGCCCAGCATCAGGCCGGACTTGGTGGGCACGTCGGGGCAGCGTGCGCGAAACGACTGCAGCAGCTGCAGGGAGTGCAGGTAGTCGGCGCCGGGGCGCGCCTGGCGGTACAGGCGCGGCACGGTCTCGAGGTTGTGGTTCATCACGTCCGGTGGGTCGGCGGCGAGGATGTCGAGCGCGACCTCGGCGCGGCCGCGGAAGTCGGGCGTGAGCACCTCGATCTGCGTGCCGGGCGACTGCGCGCGCACCGCGCGGATGCAGGCCGCGAAGTGCGCCGCGCCGCCGTCGCGCAGGTCGTCGCGGTCGACGCTGGTGATCACCACGTACTTCAGGCGCAGCCGTGCAACCGTCTCGGCCAGGTGCTGGGCCTCCTGCGGATCGGGCGGCTGCGGGCGGCCATGGGCCACGTCGCAGAACGGGCAGCGGCGCGTGCACAGGTCGCCCAGCACCATGAAGGTGGCGGTGCCCTTGCCGAAGCATTCGCCGATGTTCGGGCAGGAGGCTTCTTCGCACACCGTGTGCAGGCTGGCCTCGCGCAGCGTGCGCTTGACCTCGCGGAAGCTCTCGCTTTGCGAGACACGCACGCGAATCCAGTCGGGCTTGCGCAGGGCCGGGCCTGCCTCGGCCACGCGGATCGGTATTCGGCGCGTCTTGGCGGCGCCGCGCTGCGGGCCGTGGAGCACGATGTCGTTCATGGCCGTGTCGTCAGGCCGCGCCGCGTTGCGAGTTGGCATCGACCACCGCCAGCGCCGTCATGTTGACGATGCGGCGCACGGTGGACGACGGCGTGAGGATGTGCACCGAGCGCGCCGCGCCCAGCAGGATGCCGCCCACCGTGATGCCGCTGCCGGCCGCCATGCGCAGCAGGTTGTAGGAGATGTTGGCCGCGTCGACGTTGGGCATGATGAGCACGTTGGCCTCGGTCTCCAGCGCCGAGTCCGGGAACTCGTGGTCGAGGATCGACTTGGACAGCGCCGCATCGCCGCGCATCTCGCCTTCCACCGCCAACTGCGGATCGCTCGCCTGGATGAGCGCGAGCGCCTCGCGCATCTTCACCGCCGAGGCCGCGTTCGAGCCGCCGAAGTTCGAGTGCGACAGCAGCGCCACGCTCGGCGTCACGCCGAAGCGGCGCACCTCTTCGGCCGCGAGCAGCGCGATCTCGGCGACCTGCGCCGCATCGGGGTCGCGGTTGACGTGCGTGTCGCAGATGAAGAGCTGGCGGCCCGGCAGCATCAGCATCTGCATGGCGGCCAGGGTCTTGGTGCCGGGGCGCAGGCCGATCACGTCGCGCACATGGCGCAGGTGATCGCCGTAGCCGCCGAGGGTGCCGCACAGCATGGCGTCGGCACGCCCCTGGCGCACCAGCATCGCCGCCAGCAGGGTGCAGCGGCTGCGCATCTCGGCGCGTGCGGCGGCGCGCGAGACGCCATCGCGGCGCCGCAGCTGATGGTAGTCATCGGCCGCGTCGCCGTAGATGGCCGGGTCGAGAAGGTTGGTCGCCTCGCAGTCCTTGCCGAGTTCGAGCCGCAGGCCGAACTGTTCGATGCGCTGCGCGATCACGTCGGGGCGGCCGAGCAGCAACGGCCGCGCCAGCTTTTCGTCGACCACCACCTGCGCGGCACGCAGCACGCGCTCGTCTTCGCCCTCCGCGTAAACGATGCGCCGTCGCGTGGCTTCTTTGGCAGCCGAGAACAGCGGCTTCATAATCATGCCGGAGTGATAGACGAATTGCTGCAGCTGATCGCGATAAGCCTGGATGTCGTCGATCGGCCGCGTAGCAACACCGCTTGCCATAGCGGCCTGCGCGACCGCAGGTGCAATACGCGTTATCAGCCTCGGATCGAATGGCTTCGGAATCAGATACTCGGGGCCAAAGCTGACATCGGCCACACCGTACGCGGACGCGACGATGTCGCTTTGCTCTTCGCGTGCCAGGCCTGCGAGGGCCCGCACGGCGGCCGTCTCCATCGCGGTGGTGATCGTCGTCGCCCCGACGTCGAGTGCTCCCCGAAAAATGAACGGGAAGCACAACACGTTGTTGACCTGATTGACGTAGTCGGAGCGTCCGGTCGCAATGATTGCGTCGGCGCGTACAGCCTTCACCTGCTCGGGCATGATCTCCGGCGTCGGGTTGGCAAGCGCGAGAATCAATGGACGCGCGGCCATTTTTTTGACCATCTCGGACTTCAGCACCCCTGCCGCAGACAAGCCGAGAAAAACGTCGGCCCCTTCGATCACCTCACCTAGCTTGCGCAGCGATGTCGCTTGCGCGAAGCCCGCCTTGTCATCGTCCATCAACGCTTTACGGCCTTGATAAACGACGCCCTCGATATCGGTGACCCAGATGTTCTCGCGCGTCAAACCAAGCTCAACCAGCAACTGCAGGCATGCCAGTGCCGCAGCCCCCGCGCCGCTGGTCACGAGCTTGACCTTCTTGATGTCCTTGCCGACGATGCTCAGACCGTTTAATACCGCCGCACCGACGATGATCGCAGTGCCGTGCTGATCGTCATGAAACACCGGAATCTTCATCCGGTCGCGTAACGTGCGTTCGATATAGAAACATTCGGGCGCTTTGATGTCCTCTAGGTTGATGCCGCCGAAAGTCGGCTCGAGCGCAGCGATGATTTCTATCAGCTTGTCAGGATCAAGCTCGTTGACCTCGATATCAAACACATCGATGCCCGCAAATTTCTTGAACAGCACCGCTTTGCCTTCCATCACCGGCTTGGAGGCGAGCGCCCCGAGGTCGCCCAGACCGAGGATCGCCGTGCCGTTCGAGATGACGGCGACGAGATTGCCCTCCGCGGTGTAGTCGTACGCGCTGTCCGGGTTCTCCGCGATCCGCCGGACCGGGATCGCGACG
>DATFGV010000008.1:0-2234 GCA_035249115.1 Vineibacter sp. | reverse complement strand
CGAATACAACGAGCGCAGCTTCACCATTGCCCGCGGCCTGTTCACGCCCGCGGAAGTGACGCTGCTGACCCGCGCCATGGAGGAGGATCCGGCGGTGCGCGGTCACATCCTCGACCGGCTCGACGGCGAGGGCAGGTCGACGCGCATCGCGCTGTGGAACCGGGCCGGCGACAGCGTCTATGGCCTGGCGGCGCGCGTCGCACGCATGGTCGACACCTGCGAAAGCCTGCTGGGCGGGCCGGCCTACCACTACCAGTCCAAGCTGACGGCCAAGGAGCCGGCGGTCGGCGGCGCCTGGGAGTGGCACCAGGATTACGGCTACTGGTACTACAACGGCTGCCTGCGGCCGGACCTGCTGTCGTGCATGATCGCGCTCGACCGCACGACGAAGGAGAACGGCTGCCTGCAGATCGTCGAAGGCAGCCACAAGCTCGGCCGCATCGACCACACGCCGTTGACCCAGGGCCAGAACGAGGTCGACCCCAACCGGATGACGCACATCCTGGCGCGGCATCCCGTCGCCTATTGCGAGCTGGAGCCGGGCGACGTGCTGATCTTCCACTGCAACGCCATCCACCGCAGCGACGCCAACCGCTCCGCAAACCGGCGCTGGACCCTGCTGGTCTGCTACAACCGCGTCGACAACGACACCGTCACGCAGGCCGACGACCGCTACTACGTGCCGCTCGACAAGGTCGACGACAACGCGCTGCTGCGGGCCGGCCTCGCCTTCTCGCGTGCCGACCAGGAGCACTTCGCCTCCAGGCCCTACGTGCCCAAGCTGCCGACGGCGGCTGAGTGACGCGCCTCCATCGGATTGGAGTTATTCTTTGCCCACCGACATCTTCCACCGCGACTTCAAGGCGGCGCCCTGGTGGTGGGAGTGGTGGCATCCGTCCAACGAGCTGTCGCAGGACCCGCCACGCAAGACCGACGTGCTGATCGTCGGGGCGGGTTATGGCGGGCTGTCGACCGCGCTGGAGCTGCGGCGTGGCGGCAGCGAGGCGGTGGTGCTGGAGCGCGGCGACTTCGGCACCGGCGCCAGCTCGCGCAACGGCGGCATGGTCAGCGGCGGCGTCAACCTCGGCAAGGGCATGTCGGGCAAGAACCGCGATTCCGACGCCTGGCAGGCGCGCAAGAAGGCGCTGCTGGCCAGCGGCGTCGATTCGATGACCGCGATCGAGGACATCATCGCCCGCGAGGGCCTGCAGGCGCACTACATCAAGCACGGCCGCTTCATGGGCGCCTTCACGCCGGCGCACTACAACGACTTGGCCGGCAAAGTCGACGACTTCAACACCCTGGCGCAGGCCGGTGCCGCGATGCTGCCGCGCGAGCGCCAGCGCGAGGCGATCGCGTCGGACTACTACCATGGCGGCATGCTGGTCGAGCGGGCAGGGCACCTGCATCCGGCCTGCTACTACGGCAGCCTGCTGGCGGCGACGCACAAGGCCGGCGCCGTCCTGTGCGCCCGCACCGAGGCGCTGGCCTACGAGCGCAAGCCGGGCGGCGGCTACGTGGTCAAGACCAACAAGGGCGACATCGAGGCTACCGAGGTTGTGGTCGCCACCAACGGCTATACCGGCGACGTCACGCCCTACCTGAAGCGAAGGCTGGTGCCGGTCGCCAGCCACATCATCGCCACCGAGGAATTGCCGGACGGGATGGCGGAATCGCTGATCCCGAACAGCCGGGCGGTCGCCGACACCAAGCGCGTGCTGACGTACTACCGGCTGTCGCCCGACCGGAAGCGGCTGATCTTCGGCGGCCGCGCCCGCTTCACCCAGGCGCCGCCGAAGGTCAGCGCCCCGGTGCTGCATCGCTACATGACCGACCGGTTCCCGCAGCTCAAGGGCGTCAAGATCACCCACGCCTGGACCGGCAACGTCGCCTTCGCCTTCGACTGGCTGCCGCACATGGGCCGCACGCCCGACGGGCTGCGCTACCTGATGGCCTGCAACGGCAATGGCGTCGCCATGATGACCTATCTCGGCCGCGCGACCGCCCGCAAGATCCTCGGCGGCAGCAACGCGCCGGCCAACGCCTTTGACAGCGACGACTTCCCGACCCGCAGCCTGTACAACGGCGATCCGTCCTGGGCGCTGCCCTGGGTCGGCGCCTGGTATCGCATGCGCGACTGGTGGGACCGCCGCGCCGCCTGAAGGGCAGGCCTGTTTACGCAGCTGTCATGAGCGAACACTCTCATGGGCATCGTCCGCCATGTGTATGGCTGG
>DATFGV010000007.1:0-3813 GCA_035249115.1 Vineibacter sp. | reverse complement strand
CGTCCTCGGTCAGCGCGGGCAGATGCGCGCGGGCCTGCTTGCCGTCGAAGGCGTGGGGACTCTTGCTCCCGTGACGGACCCAGTCGCGGATCGCCTCGAGGTAGGTGGTCTTGGCCTTCGCGGTGAGGTGCGCGGCCTCTTCGGGCATCTCGCGAGTCGCCCGGTCCATCTTGCGGAAGCCCTCGAAGGCGCCGGCCGACTCGGCGGGCCGCACGATGCGGCCGGCCTCGTCGATCCACACCGCCTGCGGCACGTTGACCATGCCGTAGAGATTGGCGACGCGGTGCTCGACGTCGATCAGGCTCCAGTAGGTCGGCTTGGCCTTCTCAACCCATTGCCGCGCCTGCTCGTCGCCGCGACTTTCCTCGGCCACGGCCACGATCATGAAGTTCTCGTCTTTCAGCTCGTCAAACAGTAACTGCCACACGGGCAAGTCGAGACGGCAGCCTCACCAACTGGCCCAGGTGGCGAGGAACACCTTCTTGCCGCGCAGCGCCGAGAGCGTGTGCGGCGCGCCGGCCAGATCGGGCAAGGTGAAGTCGGGCGCCGCGAGGTCGGCGAGCACGTCGTTGCGCGCATCGGCGCCGGTGCCCAGCACCCAGGTCGCGGCGGCCGCATCGTGCAGCACGGGATGCCCCAGACGCTGCCAGAATGCCGCCACATCCACTTGTCCAGCGCGGCGCGCCGTGTCCGGCAGCGGCACGCAGGCGTCGTCGCGACACATGCCCTCGGGTTTCAGGCTCCAGCCTGTGACTTGCTCGGCGTCGGCCGCCGACAGCCACAGCCCGTCGGACGCCGCCACATCGTGCTCGCCTGAGTCGGTCAGGATCGTCGTCATCGTCCCCTCGCTGTTGCGCCGCATCCGCTGTCATCCCGCGCGCAGCGAGACATCTGGGCCGCAACCCTAGATCCCTCGCTGCGCTCGGGATGACAGCATGAGTGCTCCTTGCACGCGACTGCTTAGCCTTGGCCAGCCGTGCCGGCAAGACACCGGGCAATGCCGTGCCGGCAGGCGTGCCTGCCGCCGGCGCGCTATCGCCAGGGCGACCGACACGCTAGGGAAGGACGCCGATGCCCGCCGCCCCTCCTCCGGCCGACCCAGCCGCGTCCGCCCTGGCATCGCCGAGCTTCCGGCGGTTCCTGGTCGCGACCGCGTCGGCCGCTTTCGCCGGCCGGTCGCTCGCCGTGGTGATCGGCTTCCAGGTCTACCAGCTCACCAAGGACCCGCTGGCGCTGGGCCTGCTGGGCCTGGTCGAGGCGATCCCCGCCGTGTCGCTGGCGCTGTTCGGCGGTTATGTCGCCGACCAGTACAACCGCCGCAGCATCGTGCTGGTGGCGCGCTTCCTGCTGGTGCTGTGCGTGTCGACCCTGACCGTGGTGTCGCTGGCCGGCGCGGCGACCAATGTCTGGGCGCTGTACGCGGTGATCTTCGTCGCCGGCATCGCGCGCGGTTTCGGCGAGCCGGCCGCTGCCGGCCTGGAGGCACAGGTCGTGCCGCGGGCGCAGGCGGTCAACGCCAGCGTCTGGCTGAGCAGCGCCGGCCAGACCGCCGGCGTGCTCGGCCCGGCGGCGGCCGGCTTCGCCTATGACGGTCTCGGTCCGGTGGTGACCTACAGCGTGATCGCCGGCCTGTACGGCGTCTGCTTCCTGGCGGTGCTGAGCCTGCCGCGGCCGCCAACCGTACGTGTCGGCGCACGCGAGCCGGTGTGGCAGAGCATCGGCGAGGGCGTGCGCTTCGTGTTCCGCAGCCAGGTGTTCTTCGGCGCGCTGGCCCTCGATCTGTTCGCGGTGCTGTTCGGCGGCGCCATCGCGCTGCTGCCGATCTTCGCCACCGACCTGCTGCAGGTCGGCGCCACCGGCCTGGGCTTCCTCAGCGCCGCGCCGGCGGTCGGCTCACTGACAGTGATGCTGATCTCGATGCGCTGGCCACCGGTCGCGCACGCCGGCCGAAACCTGCTGCTGGCCGTCGCCGGCTTCGGCGTGATGATGATCGTCTTTGGCTTGTCGGGCAGCTTCTGGCTGTCGCTGGTGGCGCTCGCCTTCGCCGGCATGTTCGACGGCGTCAGCGTCGTGATTCGCCGCACCATCCTGCGCCTGTTGTCGCCGGACCACATGCGCGGCCGGATCGCCGCCGTGAACTCGGTCTTCATCAGCTCGTCCAACGAACTCGGCGCGCTGGAGAGCGGCGTCGCCGCCAGCCTGCTGGGCGCCCGCCCGGCGGTCTGGCTGGGCGGCATCGTCACCCTGCTGATCGTCGCCACCGCGGCCTGGCGCGCGCCGGAGCTGCGGCGTCTGAGGATCACCGCTTATCCGATGCGCTAGAGCACGTGCCGTTCGGCTGAAATCGCTCGCCCTGGGAGCGCGGGCGTCTCGCCCGCACACGAGCGGGCCGGAGGCCCGCGCTCCCGGGTTCCGATCAATCGGAACGCGCGCCATGCATCGCCGCGGCCGCCTCGCCGGCCGGCTGGTACGAGTCACGGGCACGAGGTCGTACTCGCCGATGCCCTCGGGTCATTGATTACTCCGGCAGCCCCGCTGCCCGCAAAGCGTCGACGAACTTGGCATGAACGTCTGGCCGCAGCGTTGACACCCGGTCATTGAGGCGCGAGATGCGCAAATCGGGATCGAGGCGAAGCGCACGCTCGACATGCTTTCGCGCCTCGCCTTGGCGCCCCGCCGCCGCATTGCACGCCGCCGCGATGCGAACCGCCGTGAGATAGTGCGGCTGTTCACGACAGGCTTTTTCCGCCAGCGGCCACGCCAACTCGTGGCGCCCCGCGAGGAAATGGGCGAAGGCCATGAAGGTGTGCATGAGGAACATCAGCGGATCGAGCGGGCTCAACCGCATGGCGCGCGCGAGGTGCTCGATCGCCGTGTCGTTGTCGCCGAGGTTCGTCCGCAAGATCCCGCTCGCGGTCCAGGCGCTTGCGAGGTTCGGATTGAGCGCAAGCGCCCGATCGACGTGCGCGAGGCCGCCCTCGACGTCGCTGGTCGTCATGCCGAGCGCCATCCCGCCGAAGGTGAGCGCCACCGCATCGTCCTTGCCGAGCTCGGCGGCCTTCACGGCCAGGCGGCCGGCTTCCGCGACCTCGCCTGCCCGGTCGGTCATCCAGCCATTGACCATCCGCCAGAAGTGGCACCACGCGGCCATGCCATAGGCCGCGGCAAAGTCGCGGTCGCATGCAATCGCCTTGTCGAACAGCTGCAACGCCTCGCTCACGCCCTCCTTGTTCCAACGATAAACGCTGGCCATCCCGCGCAGGTAGAAGTCATAGGCGTCGAGGCTCTCGGTCGGCTTGTGCTTGGCGCGCCCGATCTCGGCCTGCTCGAGCTTCGGCGTGATGGCGCCGATGACGCAGGCGGAAACGTTGTCCTGGAGCGCGAAGGCGTCCGCGAGGTCGCCTTCGAAGCGGTCCGCCCACAGATGTGCCCCGGTCGATGTATCGATGAGCTGCCCGGTGATGCGCACCCGGCTCGCGGCCTTGCGCACGCTGCCCTCCAGCACGTAGCGCACGCCCAGCTCGCGCCCGACCTGGCGGATGTCGGGCGACTTGCCCTTGTAGGCGAAGCTGGAATTGCGCGCGATCACGAACAGCCGCGGGCTTTTCGACAACGCGGTGATGATCTCTTCCACCATGCCGTCGCTGAAATACTCCTGCTCCGGATCGCCGCTCATGTTGTTGAACGGCAGCACCGCGATCGACGGTCGGTTCGGCAAGCTCAGCGCGGCTTCGGATGGCGCGGGCGGCATCGCCGCGGCGGCGCCCGGCGCGACGCTTGCCGGCCAATCGGCGGCGTTCCACTCGACGCGAT
>DATFGV010000006.1:0-3925 GCA_035249115.1 Vineibacter sp. | reverse complement strand
ACAGGTCCCGCTTTGCCTTGTTGCGTGAGGCGGGCGCGGTCTATTCCAGCAGGCGCAGGGACTGGCTTCCTTGTGCCGAGATTGTCGGCGTCCCATAGCTGGCGCAGTCCGCGACCGACAAGTAGGGGTTGCCGGCGAAGGTGACCATTTTTCCGACCAACTGGATGCATTTGCGGCCATTGACCAACGCCGCATTGCCGTGGAATTCGATGTAGGCGCTGGGAGCGTAGACGGCGCCCGTGATCCTGGTGCCGGTGGTGCCTCTCAGCCTGAACGCGTTACCGGCGGCGGCGCGACGGTCCTGGTACATGACGATGCCCTTGTAGGGATCATCAGGGCCCGACGGTGGCTTCAGGTCGACCGAGGTGGTACCGCCAAAGTCCACAGTGCCGATGCCCGTGCCGTCGCGGCTGGTCAGCACGATCGTGACGCCGTCGGTTCCGCTGCATCCGGTGCAGCTGACGCTGCTATGGCCGGTCATCCGGAAGTCGCCTTTGTCGATGTAGTAGGTTCCCGGCGTCATGTAGACGTTGGTAGATCCAGAGATCTGTATGCCGTTGCAGTAGACACCCGGGCTGAGGGTGACGGTCCCGCCGCTGCGGCTGTACCCGCTGTGGGCGCAGCCGCCGAGTGACCCCGCGGTCAGAGTGGCATAAGGATCCGACATCGGGGCACTCTGGTGGGTTTGCGCTGGTTCACTCAGGGTGACGTTGACCGCGCCGATCTCGTCGATGCCGCCGAGGGTATAGATCGAATGGGCGTTCACAACGACAGCGCCGTTGAATCTGACGGCCGAAGCGTGGTTTGAGTTGGCGACGATCGTGCATCCGTTGAGATCGGCCGTGATGGATCCGCTGAAGCCGACGGCGGCGCTCGCCGTCGGGTGCAGGGCCAGGATGCATCCGCCACCCGGTCCGTTGTTCTCCAGCGTCCCGGCGACGGCGCGGGCCGTGATGGTGACGGCGCTGGCCGACATGAAGTACTTGCTGAATTGCAGCGGCACGGCCTGCGTCACCGTCGCCTGCACGGTGTTGTTGAAGCCGGCGTAGACTGCGGCCGGATCGTTGATGACGATGGAATTGGGCGCGCTGTTGGGAAAGCCGTTGCGCTCGGCGTCGCGGGTGGCCAACGCCGACAAGGTCGCGTTGTTGGTGATGCCCAGCGACTTGGCGCGCGCCGCGCCAAGCGCCGCCGTGTCGGCCTGCTGCTGCGCCTGGCGCTTGACCAGGTACCACATGCCGGTTTCGACACCGGCGGCCAGGCCGCCGACCACCAATGGCGAGGCGAAGGCGACCAGGATCAGCAGACCGCCGGCTTGGTCGGCGCGAAAGCAGGAGAAGAGGGAACGCAGCGAACGGGGGAGGCGAAACTGCGGCATGGGCGGTGTACCCGCGATGTTGGTCGGCCCGGAACGCGCAAGGCGATCCGGCTGCGACAATCGGTTGGATGAATGACCCACTCCGGGCGAATACAGCCCGGTACGCCGACGCGACCAATATTTGTTACCGCACTCTTGGACGCCGCCACCGGCCGTTCCAGAGATTCACGATCCATTTTGGACCTTTCACGAATCAAACCAGTCGCCCAAACAAGCGCGCGGATGCGTGGACTGGCACCGAAGTTACTGATCCCTAAAAGTTATCAGGCGGTCGGACCGACGGTTTCGGTCGCAATGGCCGGCCTTTGACGGTCGTGCGGCATGCCGCGACGGCTTGCAGACGCGAGAAAGCCGGGGTGAACCCCCGGCTTTCCGATCTTCGCGATGGCGACCGTTGCGCCATCCATGCCGGCCGCATGTGACGCGGACAGCCCGGCACCACCGCGACGATTCCTATTCCAGCAAGCGGAGCTGGTAGCTGCTGGCGCCGGCGGTGATCTGGGTCACGCCGTAGTTCGAGCACTCCGAAACGTCGAGGTTGGCGTTGCCGCTGAACTGCACGGTCCGGCCAATCAGCTGCACGCACTTGCGGCCGGCCGCCAGCGCGGCGTTGCCCTTGAAATTGATCGCGGCGCTTGGTGCGTAGATGGCGCCCGTCAGGTTGATGACGCCGTTGCCCGTCAAGTTGAAACCGTTGCCGGTCGTGGCCCGGCGGTCCTGGTAGACGACGTAGCCGCGGTACGGATCGGACGAGCCCGATGGCGCCTTGAGATCGATCACGGCGTTGCCGCTGACGCTCATGCTGCCGATGCCGGTACCATCGTCGCTGGTCAGCACGATGGTGACGCCGCTCGTGCCGGTGCAGGTGGCGCACGCCAAGGTGGCGTTGCCCGACATCGTAAAATCGCCTTTGTTGATGTAGTAGGTGCCCGGGTTCATGTTGATCGTGCGATTGCCCGAGATCGACACGCCGCCGCAATAGACACCGCCAGACATGGTGGTGCTGCCGTTGCCGCTCACCGAGAAATTGGTGTGATTGCAGGCGCCGAAGGCGGCAATGGTGCTGCCGGCGTGCGGATCGGCGGCGGCCGTCGACTGGCTGACCTGCTGCGCAGTTGTCAGGTTGACGGTCACATTGCCATTCTGCACCACGCCGCCACGGGTATAGATCGACTTGGCCGTGACAACCACATTGCCGTTGAACTTGACCGCCGACGAGTTGCTGGAATTCGAGACGATGGTGCAGTCGGCCAGATTGGCGCTGACGTTGCCGTTGAAGTGAATGGCGTTCGACGACGAAGAGTCCAGCGCCATCACGCAACCGGTTGAGCTTCCCGTGGTGATGGTCTGCGTGCCGGCGACGGCGCGCACGGTCACGGTGAGGGCGGTGGTGCCCATGAAATACTTGCTGAAGGTCAGCGGCACGCGGATCGTCACGGTCGCCTGAACCGTATTGTTGACGCCGACGAACGCGCCGGACGTCGGCGGGTTGCCGATGACGACCGAGTTGGGCGAGACGGCCTGGAAGCCGTTGCGCACGGCATCGCGGGTCGCGATGGCGGAAAGGTTGGTGAAGTCGCTGATCCCGTCGGCCTTGGCCCGAGCGGCGGCAAGCGCGGCCGAGTCGGCCTGCTGCTGCGCCTGGCGCTTGGCGAGGTACCAAACGCCGGTCTCGACGCCGGCGGCCAGGCCGCCGATGACCAGCGGCGAGGCGAAGGCGATCAGCACCATCAGGCCGCCGGATTGATCGGCCCGGAAACGATCGGCGACGGAATGCAGTTTCCGTCTCAAAGTACGAAGCAACATGGACAGTCCAGTTTCTACTGGCCGAAGCCTGATCAGTGTCCGGGGGAAGGTTCCTGCCAAAGGATGGTGTTCAGCGTCGCCGGGCGGAAATTGCCGGATACGCCTGCATGGAGAGCTACTCGCTGTGATTTTGCGGACTGGCGCCAAATGCTCAAGCGCAACCCTATCGTGAATGAACGGATTGGCCGTCGTATTCTGCCGATCGGTTGACTCCAAGATCCGGCGCGCGCGTCTCCGCGGCGTCCGAAACACATTTAGATTCAATCGGCTACGATCGGAAGGCGCAGGTCCTGATCGCGATCAGCCGAGCCGAACGTGGTCAAGTCGCGCAGATTGGCCACAAGCGCCGCCGCCGTCGCGGCCGGCCCGCTGTGTCTGGAAGAAGATAGGCCTGGATGGATCGTCAACCCGGCTACACGCCATCACGATTGATGCCAACTCTTGCACCGCAAAAATGGGAGGCCGGGTTTGAGGTAGGACCCGGCCTCCTTGTCGTCGTCGCGACGATGTCCGCATCCGTCCGCGTCGGCCGCATACGATTTGGACGGCCCGGACATCGCCGCAACGATTCCTATTCGATCAGCCGAATCCGCTTGTCGGTACCGGCGTCGGATTGGCGCACGAGACGCACGCCACAGCTCGGCGCAGCAGCGTCGCTGCCGCTCGCCGCAGTTGGTGCGATGGCGCAATTCGCATTTATGCCGCTGCTGGAGCGCTTGCTGGCGGCCGCCACCGCGATGG
>DATFGV010000005.1:0-13115 GCA_035249115.1 Vineibacter sp. | reverse complement strand
CGCGCAAGTTGCCCTGCTGCTCGCCGAGCTGGTCGCCGGGCGATCCCTGCTGTCCGGGCTGGCGGCCCTGACCGCGCTGCTGGCCCTGTTGCTGACCGGGCTGCTGGCCCTGTTGTTGACCTTGCTGCCCTTGCTGGCCTTGCTGGCCCTGTTGCCCCTGCTGGCGGCCCTGCTGCTGGCCGCGCTGCTGACGCTCGGACTCACCAAGAAGGCGGTTCTGCTGCCGCGCCATCTGGTCGAGCTCGTTCATCATCTGGCGGCCTTGCTGCTGCTGGCCCTGCTGACCGCGCTGGCCCGGCTGGCGGTCGGAGAGCATGGGCTTCATGTTCTCCATGTCCTTCAGCATCTGCTCCAGCATCCGCTTGGCCTCGTCGCGCTGGCCGTTGCGCGCCATCTCGCGCGCCCGGTCCATCATCGACTGGAGGTCCTCGGAGTTCATCATCTGGTCTTGATCCATCTCCTGCGCTTCGCGCTCGGCCTTCTCGCGCTCGGCGGGATCCTTCATGCGCTCGGCGAACTCGCGCATCATGCGGTCCATCGCCTCGCGCAGCTGCTGGATCAGCCGTTCGATCTCCGGATCGGGCGCGCCGCGGTCGAGCGCGTCCTTGAGCTCGCGCTGGGCGTCGCGGAACTCACGCTGCGCGTCGGTCAGGTTGTCCGTCTCCAGCCGCACCGCGAGGTCCCACATCAGCTTCTGCACGTCGGGGATCGCGCTGCTGCTCTTGTCGCCCGCCAGGCGATTGGCGGCGGTGCGCAGGCCGAGATGCACGACCACGTCGCCCTTGTAGTCGTTGGGCCGCGAGTTCAGCAGCAGCAACCCCTGGCCGGCCAGCACCCGGTTGCCCACCGGGTCCTGCGACAGGCCCTTGCGCAGGGCGATGATGCGTCGTGCCACCGGGTGCGAGAAGCGCCGCTCCGGCAGGGTGAACTGGATCGCCTTGCTGCGGCCCTCCTGGCCGGCACCGTCGCTGGCGACGAGCTCCATCACCACCGGCAGCCCGGCCCAGGGATGCGGCGTCAGGTCCTGGCGCACGAAGTCCTCGACCTTGGTGCGGCCGACCCCGGCTAGCGGCAGCTCGAGGGTCACCCAGGTCGGGTCTTCCTCGCCGACCAGGCCGGTCAGCGCCGTGCCGTGCAGGCGCATCCGCGCCGACACGCCGGCGACGCCGAAGTCGTCGGCGGCGATGTACTCAATGCGGGTCTCGCGCCGTTCGGTCGCCAGCGGGTCACGCACGAACTCGACGGTCGGCGGCATGTCGGCCTGCAGTCTTACCTGCCAACGCGCCCGCTCGCGGCCGCGCACCATCACGGTCAGCCGCTCGCCCTTGTCCAGCGTCGCCTCGACCTGATACTTGGCGCCGGACACCGACGTGAACGGAACCTCGCGGTCGTCGATCATCAACACCGGCGCGCGGCTGCCGGGCACGTTGTCGACAAAGCCGGCGATCTTCGATCCGGCCGGCACGCGCAGCACCTTGACCGGCTGCTTGTCGTCGGCCGGTTCCTTGGCGTCGAGGTAGATCGGCGGCTTGCGGGTATAGGCCGGCGGCGACACCCACAGCTCGACCACCAGCGGCGGCGGCGGCGGGAAGGCCGGCGAAACCGCCGTCAGCAGCCGGTCGCTGCGCCAGCCGCCGGCGGCGACCACGGCGACCACCAGCAACAACAGCGGCACCAGCCGCATCGCCCGGAAATCCAGCGCCGGCACGCCCGGGCGTGGCGCATGATTGCGCAACGCCGCCAGCCGTTCGGCCTCGCGCTTGCGGTGGGCTTCCCACAGGGCGGTCGCGAACGGATCGTTGCTGCCGACCGCCATGGTGTCCTGCATCGCCGCCAGGGGACGGTGCGGCACGCCGCTGTCGGACTCCAGGCGCCGCGCCGCGTTGTCGCGGTCCGGCCAGCGCACGCCACGGAACAGCCACCAGGTTCCGCCGACCAGCGCCAGCGCTGCGGCGACGAGGATTGCGGTGTGGGTCCAGGGTTCAAGGCCGGCGAACAGATCGAGATGCGCGGCCGCGAAGAACAGCCCGATAACGCTCAGCAACGGCACCAGCCGCGGCCACAGCAGCTCCCAGACCAGACCGCTGCGGGCCAGCGACACCTTTCGGCGCACGCCACGCGGTTCTTGCCAGGACGAGGGCACGACGGCCATGTCGTTCTCCCGCTTCGCCGGCGCCGGACAGCCGCCGCACCGGTCAAGCATTCGATTGGGCCCGCCAACCATGGCGCTTCCATGGCGGCCGTGCCCACGCGCCGGTGCCAGCCAAGGCAAGCAAACGGCACGCCAACAAAAGTGTATCGTGCCAGCCGCCTCGGGGCCAGCTATCTCCGGTCAAATTCGGGGGATCGCAACACCCTCAAATCACGGCACTTTTTGCTACCGGTCGCAGCTCTCAACCGGGCATCGGCAGGCTGGCAGTACCGGACAGCACCGGCGCCCCCGACCCGCCATCCCGGCAGGCGACGGCGAACGTCCGAAAGGTGCCGCTATCGCCGTCCGTCTGTGCGCCGGCGGGCGTCGCCTCCGCCTGCAGCACCAGGCCCGGCAGCAGGTTGCCGACAAACGACACCGAGTAGCGCGCGCCGGCCAGACAGCCGACCCCGTAGAGCCGGGCGAACATCGCGTTCAGCAACGCGATCGAATAGCGGCCGGGGGCAATGATGTCGGCCAGCCCGGCGGCGCGTGCCAGCGCCGGATCGTTGTGCAGGCTCGGATGGGCGCCATAAACCTGCTCCTCGGCCTGGTAGAAGCCGACGATATCGTCGCGCCGCAGCGTCTTGGGCTCGGAGCGCAGCGCCGGACGCTCGCTCGGTTCGCGCGATACCGTAGCCGCCGCGACACCACCGCGTTGCCGTCGCGCGGCGGCGACATCGCGGAAGTTCATCAGCATGCTGTTCTCGACCCGGCAGACCACCTCGCCATCCGGGTCGGTGGTCAGCAGCTCGAAGACGACGTAGCGACCGCCGCGGCGTTCATACTTGCCGGCGATCCGGCCGGTCACGTGGATGGTCGCGCCCAGATCCACCGGCTTCAGGAACGCGATGTCGCATTTGGCGTGCACGCTGCCGGCCCACGAGAAGCGGCGGCGCAGGACCCAGGAATGTTGACCGCACAGCAAACTTGGCTCGGCCCAGGTCGCGAATAGCGTATCGTCGACACCCAGCGCCGCCAGCCGGCGACGATTGAAGTCGGCCGGAACGACATACGCGAACGGTCCGACCGACTCGCCGACCGGCGCCGTATCGTAGGTCAGCGGCTCGACCATGCCGGCTGGTCCGGTGCTGGCGACGTTTGTCGCGCCGCGCTACGCGGTCGCGCCGCCGTCGACCGGCAGCGCGGCGCCGGTCACGAACGAGGCCTCGTCCGACAACAGGAACAGGGCGGCGTTGGCGATCTCCGCCGGCTGCGCTGGCCGACCGGTCGGGTTGAGACCGCCGCGCTGCTGCACCAGCGCCTCGATGTCGTTGGGCGGTGGCCCGGCGCTGTCCGGCCGCGAGACGAAGACGCGCAGCATCGGCGTGTCGACCGTGCCGGGGCAGATGGCGTTGACCCGGATCTTCTCGCGGGCGTAGCGCTTGGCCATGGCGCGAACGAAGCCGACGACGCCGAACTTCACCGCCGAATAGACCGGGCTGTAGACCGAACCCTGAATGCCCGACGTCGACGCGGTGTAGAGCAGCGATCCGCCGCCGCGGCGGCGCATTTCCGGGATCGCCGCCTCGGTCGTTACCAGCACGGTGCGCAGGTTGAGATCGACGGCCCGCTCGAACTCGCCGAGATCGACACCCTCGACGGCGGCCGGGCCGGGATGGCCGACATGGTTCCAGGCGAAGTCCAGGCCGCCGAACGCCTTGACGGTCTGCCGTACGATGTCACGCGCGAAATCGTCCTGCCGCAGATCGCCGGCCAAGGCCACCGCCTTGCCGCCGCCGGTGGCGATCTCCTTGGCGACAGCCGCCGCGCCGTCACCGTCGAGGTCGACCACCGCCACCGCCGCGCCTTCGCGCGCAAACCGCAACGCACCGGCTCGGCCCATGCCGGACGCCGCCGCGGTCACGATCCCGACCTTGCCCGCCATTCGCATGACCGCGCCCTCCCGGCGTTGCGCCGCACCCGCGATCAGGCCAGTGGTGGCCGGCTAGGGTGCTTGCGACTTTTCAACTGAAGCCTCCGGCGCGGCCGACGGCCTGTCAAACGCCGCGGCCATGCACCGGTGGCGACGCAGGTAGGAAGTCGGTCTACAGCCAGTCCGGCAGTCGGTCGGCGGCGATCAGCTCGTCGAGCGATTGGCGCGGGCGAATGACCTCGTACCGCTCGCCATCGACCAGCACCTCCGGCACCAGCGGCCGCGAATTGTAGGTCGAGGCCATCACCGCGCCGTACGCCCCGGCCGACTTCACCGCCAGCAGGTCGCCTTCGGCCAGCGGCGGCATCGGCCGGTTCTGCGCGAGGTAGTCGCCCGATTCGCAAATCGGGCCGACGATGTCGCTGACTGTCGCTGCCGCACCCGGCGCGGGTGCCTTGACCGGCACGATGTCGTGCCATGCTTCGTAGAGGGTCGGGCGGATCAGGTCGTTCATGGCGACGTCGACGATCACGAACGTGCGTGCCGCCCCTGGCTTGACCAGGATCACCTCGCCCAGCAGCACGCCGGCGTCGCCGACCAGGCTGCGCCCCGGCTCGAAGCTCAACCGGCAGCCCAGCCCCTCGGTTTCGCGACGCACCATGTCCATGTAATCGCCGACCGCGAAGGGGCGCTCGTTGGAGTCCTGGCGGTAGACGATGCCGTAGCCGCCGCCGAGGTCGAGCCGTTCAATACGATGGCCGTCGGCGCGCAACTCGCCGACCAGACCACGCAGCTTGCCGATGGCGTCGCGGTAGGGATCGAGCGACAGGATCTGCGAGCCGATGTGCATGGCGACGCCGACGACGCGCAGGCCCGGCTTGGCACCGGCATGCGCGTAGGCCTCGCGCGCGAGGTCGATGTCGATGCCGAACTTGTTCCCCTTGCGACCGGTCGTGATCTTGGCGTGCGTCCGGGCATCAACGTCCGGGTTGACGCGGATCGCGATATCGACCGTGCGGCCGGCCTCGCGCGCCACAGCATCCAGCATGTCGAGCTCGGCCCGGCTCTCGGCGTTGATCTGCCGCACGCCTGCCCGCACCGCCTCGCGCAGTTCGTCCGGTTTCTTGCCGACGCCGGAGAAGACGATGTCCCTGGCGGCGACGCCGGCAGCGAGCGCCCGTCGCATCTCGCCGATCGACACGATGTCGGCGCCGGCGCCCAGGGCGGCAAAGGCGCGGATCACCGCGAGGTTGCTGTTGGCCTTGACGGCGTAGTGGATCTCGCCGTCCAGGCCGCGCAAGGCGGTGTCGAACGCGCGGTAGTTCGTCCGCAGGGCCGCCAGCGAATAGACATAGACCGGCGTGCCCACCTCGCGCGCGATCCGCGCCAGTTTGACGTTCTCGGCGAACAGCTCGCCGTCCCGGTAGACGAAGGCTTCCATCGCGGCGTGTCTATTTCTTCTGTTGCTGCGGCGCCTGCCACGGCACCGGTTCCGGGTTGGGATAGCTGCGGGTCGGTGTCTTGCCGCCGCCGGGTGGCTCGGGCTCGCCCTTCTTGCCGCAGGCCGCCAGCGTGGCGAGCGCCAGGCTCGCAAGGATCAGCCGTCGATCGAGCGCCATGCGCTAGCTCCTCCGCGTCGCGGCCAGGAAGCGTCGGCGTGCCGCCGCGACCGCCCGCTTGACGTTGGCCGGCGCCGTACCGCCGAAGTTGCGGCGCGCCGCGACCGACGCCTCGACCGTGAGCGCCCGGTACACGTCGCGGGTGATCGCCGGTTCCACCGCCCGCATCTCGGCCAGCGACAGGCCGTCGAGGTCCACGCCCTTGGCCGCGGCCAACGACACCAGGCGGCCGGTGACGTGGTGTGCCCGGCGAAACGGCAACCTGGCGCGGCGCACCAGCCAGTCGGCGAGGTCGGTGGCCGTCGAATAGTCGGCGGCCGCGACCGCGCGCATGCGCTCGGCATTGGCCTTCAGGTCGCGCACCATGCCGGCCATCGCCGCCAGCGCCAGCTCCAGCGAGTCGGCGGCATCGAAGATCGGTTCCTTGTCCTCCTGCATGTCCTTGCCGTAGGTCAGCGGCAGGCCCTTCATCACCACCGCCAGCGCCGTGAAGTCGCCGAGGATGCGACCGGTCTTGGCGCGCGCCAGCTCGGCCGCGTCGGGGTTGCGCTTCTGCGGCATGATCGAGCTGCCGGTCGTGAAGGCATCGGACAGCGCGATCAGGCGGAACGGCGCACTGCACCAGATGACGATCTCCTCGGACAGCCGCGACACGTGCACGGCGCAGATCGTCGCCGCCGCCATGAACTCGAGCGCATAGTCGCGATCGGCCACGGCATCGAGCGAGTTGGCCATCGGCCGGTCGAAGCCGAGCGCCTTGGCCGTCATGTGGTTGTCGATCGGATGCGGCGAGCCGGCCAGCGCCGCGGCACCCAGCGGACTCTCGTTCATCCGTCGCCGCGCGTCGGCGAAGCGGCCGCGGTCGCGGCCGAACATCTCGACATAGGCCAACAGGTGGTGGCCGAAGGTCACCGGCTGCGCCGTCTGCAGGTGGGTGAATCCCGGCATGATGGTGGCGGCGTATTCCTCGGCGCGTTCGATCAAGGCGGCCTGCAGGTCGCGCAGCAACACCTCGATCCGGTCGACGGCGTCGCGCACCCAAAGCCGCACGTCGAGCGCCACCTGATCGTTGCGCGAACGGGCCGTATGCAACCGGCCGGCGGCGTCGCCGATCAGCCGCATCAGCCGCGCCTCGACGTTCATGTGGATGTCCTCGAGCTTGCTCGAGAACGGGAAGGCGCCGGAGTCGATCTCGCCTTCGACACGACGCAGCCCGGCGATGATCCGCCGTCCGTCGGCGGCCGAAACGATGCGCTGCTTCACCAGCATCCGGCAGTGGGCGATCGAACCCTCGATGTCCTGGCGGTACAGGCGCTGGTCGAAGTCGATCGAGGCGTTGATCCGCTCCATGATCTCGGCCGGACCGGCCGCGAAGCGCCCGCCCCACATGGCGTTCGACACGGCGCGCGCGTCACCGCCCGCGGCGCGCCTGCGCCGGACGCTCGACTTCACATTCCTGTTCCCCGCCATGACGACACTGGCCAAACTTCGTAGGATGGCGGTTATGGCACAGCTTATGACGCATTTCTCGTTTCTCGTGCGACCGCTCGCCGCCGCCCTTGTGCTGCTGGCGCCCCTGCCGGCAGCGGCCCAAACCGGCGCGCCGCCGCTGGCCGGCGGCATGGCCAAGTTCGAGTTGAAGGCGCCAGCGGCCCCGGCGCCGGCCCTGTCGTTCAAGGACAAGGACGATGTCGACGCCAGCCTCGCGGCGTTCAAGGGCAAGGTGGTGCTGGTGAACTTCTGGGCCACCTGGTGCATTCCCTGCATCAAGGAGATGCCCAGCCTCGATCGCCTGGCACGCAAGCTCGGCAACGAGCGCTTCGCCGTCGTGGCGCTGTCGCTCGACGGCCCGTCGCGGCCCAAGGTCGAACCCTTCATCCGCAGTCGCAACCTGGAACAGCTGCGGGTGTTCTTCGACACGCAGAAGAAATCCTACGCCGCGCTCGACATCATCGTGCTGCCGACCACGGTGCTGATCGACGCCGAGGGCCGCGAGATCGGCCGCCTGCAGGGCGACGCCGAATGGGATTCGCCGGAAGCCGAAGCGCTGGTGCGCTACGTGATGGGCGGCAGCAGTTGAACGTTGGGGCGTGCCAGTCGCACATGATGCGCTGTCGCCCCGCTCAACGCCTCACCCTGAGGAGGCCGCACAGCAGCCGTCTCGAAGGGTGGGCCACAAGCATGGTGGTTTGGCCCGTCGGCGCCGATGCACCGGTGTTGAAGCCCACCCTTCGAGACGCGGCCCTGCGGGCCGCTCCTCAGGGTGAGGCGTAGCGAGTTCGATAAGCCTATCGAGTCGGAGTCGGGCGGTCGCCGGAGTAGTCGTAGAAGCCGCGGCCGGCCTTGCGGCCCACCCAACCAGCCTCGACGTATTTCACCAGCAGCGGACAGGGCCGGTATTTCGAATCGGCCAACCCCTCGTACAGCACTTGCATCACCGACAGGCAGGTGTCGAGGCCGATGAAGTCAGCCAGCTGCAGCGGCCCCATCGGATGATTGGCGCCCAGCCGCATAGCGGTGTCGATCGAGTCGACGTTGCCGACGCCCTCGTAGAGCGCGTAGACCGCCTCGTTGATCATCGGCAGCAGGATGCGGTTGACGATGAAAGCCGGGAAATCCTCGGCGTTGGCCGGCGTCTTGCCGAGCTTGATCGTCAGATCGCGGATGGTGCGGAAGGTCTCTTCCTCGGTGGCAATGCCGCGGATCAGCTCGACCAGCTGCATCATCGGCACCGGATTCATGAAGTGCATGCCCATGAAGCGGCCGGGCCGGTCGGTGACCGATGCCAGGCGCGTCACCGAAATCGACGAGGTGTTGGTGGCGATCAGCGCCGCCGGCGTCAGCACCGGGCACAGCTTCTTCAGGATGTCGCGCTTGACCTGCTCGTTCTCGGTGGCGGCCTCGATCACCAGGTCGCAGTCGGCGAACATCTTGAAATCCAGCCCGGTCTGGATGCGGCGCATGGCCGCGTCCTTCTCGTCGGGCTTGATGATGCCGCGACCGATCTGGCGGTCCATGTTGTGCGCGATTTCTTCCAGACCCTTCTCGAGATGGCTGCTGTCGATGTCGGTCAGCTTCACCTGGAAGCCCTTCAGCGAGAGGACATGCGAAATACCGCCGCCCATCTGGCCGGCGCCGATCACGCCGATCCGTTGGATCATCGTCTGTCCCCTGCGCGTTTCGCTATGGCCGGCCGCCCGGCGGGCCGGTGCAAGGCGGGTTTCATTTCTTCTCGAGCGCCGCGGTGAGTTCCGGCACGATCTGGAACAGGTCGCCGACCAGGCCGTAGTCGGCCACCTGGAAGATCGGCGCCTCCTCGTCCTTGTTGATGGCGACGATGGTCTTGCTGTCCTTCATGCCGGCGAGATGCTGGATGGCGCCGGAGATGCCGACCGCGATGTAGAGGTCGGGCGCCACCACCTTGCCGGTCTGGCCGACCTGGTAGTCGTTCGGCACGTAGCCGGCGTCGACCGCGGCGCGGCTGGCGCCCAGCCCGGCGCCGAGCTTGTCGGCCAGCGCCTCGAGCATCTTGAAGTTGTCGCCCGAGGCGAGGCCGCGACCGCCCGACACAACGATCTTGGCGCTGGTCAGCTCCGGCCGCTCCGATTTCGACACCTCGGCGCCGACATAGCTGGCCAGTCCGCTGGCGCCGGTGCCCGGCACCTGCTCGACCGCCGCCGAACCGCCACCGGCCGCCGCCTTGAAGTTGGTCGGCCGCACGGTCAGGACCTTGATCTTGTCGGCCGACTGGACGGTGGCCATGGCGTTGCCGGCGTAGATCGGCCGCACGAAGGTGTCGGGCGAGACGATCGAGACGGCTTCAGAGATTTGCGCCACGTCGAGCAGCGCCGCCACCCGCGGCATGACGTTCTTGCCGACCGTGTCGGCGGCCGCCAGCACGTGGCTGTAGCCGGGCGCCAGCTTGACGACCAGCGGCGCGATGTCCTCAGCGACCCAGTTGGCGTAGGCGGCGTCCTCGGCCTGCAGCACCTTGGCGACACCCTGGATCGCGGCCGCCGACTTGGCGGCCTCGGCGGCGCCGGAGCCGGCGACCAGCACATGCACGTCGCCGCCCAGCTGTGCGGCGGCGGCGACGGCGTTGGCGACGTTGGCGCGGACGGTCTTGCCGTCGTGCGCGGCGACAACCAGGACGCTCATCTCACAGCACTCCCGCTTCGTTCTTCAGCTTGTCGATCAGCTCGGCCACGGTCTTGACCTTGACGCCCGCCTTGCGCCCGGCCGGCTCCTCGACCTTCAGAACCTTCAGCCGCGGCGTCACGTCGACGCCCAGCGACTCCGGCGTCTGGGCGTCGATCGGCTTCTTCTTGGCCTTCATGATGTTGGGCAGCGAGGCGTAGCGCGGCTCGTTCAGCCGCAGATCGGTGGTGATCACCGCCGGCAGCTTGAGCTTGATGTTCTCCAGGCCGCCGTCGATCTCGCGCTTGAGCTCGGCCGAGCCGTCGCCGATCGACAGCTTGTTGGCGAACGTGCCTTGCGACCAGCCGAGCAGCGCCGCCAGCATCTGGCCGGTCTGGTTGCTGTCGTCGTCGATCGCCTGCTTGCCGACGATCACCAGGCCGGGCTGCTCCTTGTCGGCGACCGCCTTCATCAGCTTGGCGACCGCCAGCGGCTGCAGCTCGGCGTCGGTGTTGACATGGATGCCGCGGTCGGCGCCCATCGCCAGCGCGGTGCGGATCGTCTCCTGGCATTGCTGCGGGCCGGCGCTGAAGGCGATCACCTCGGTGGCCTTGCCCTGCTCCTTCAGGCGCACCGCCTCTTCCACGGCGATCTCGTCGAAAGGATTCATCGACATCTTGACGTTGGCGGTCTCGACGCCGGTTTTGTCGGCCTTGACGCGGATCTTGACGTTGTAGTCGACCACGCGCTTGACGGCGACCAGCACTTTCATTGGGTTTTCGCCCTCGATGAGCTTTTGAAGGCGTCTCGTCTAGGCCCCCGCCCGGAACCTGTCAAGCCGATGCCGCGCTGCACAACGGCCTCGGTAGCTGTGAAAAGTCGTGCAATTACAAGACATTGCTCGCCTACCGCCGGCCGGGCAAGGAAGCGTTGCGGGGATGGCGCCAGGCGCCCTCAACGGTTGGCGCCCGGTGTCCACAGCACGTCGCGGGCGCCCTTGTCGTTCAGCCAGCGGGCCATCACGAACAGGTGGTCGGACACCCGGTTGATGTAGCGCAGCGCCTCGGCGTTGACGCTCTCGCGTTCGGCCAGCGCCGTCATGTCGCGCTCGGCGCGGCGCGCCATGGTGCGCGCCAGATGCAGGTACGCCGCCGCCGCCGTGCCGCCCGGCAGCACGAACGATTTCAGCGGCGCCAGCTCGGCGTTCATCGCGTCGATCTCGTGCTCCAGGCGCTCGACCTGGGTGGCGCTGATGCGCAGCCGCTCGCGCGTTTCACCTTCGACCTCCGGCGTGCACAGATCGGCACCGAGATCGAACAGGTCGTTCTGGATGCGCGCCAGCATCGCGTCGACGTCGCCGGCGACGTGCTGCCGCGCCAGGCCGATCGCGGCGTTCGACTCGTCGACCGCGCCATAGGCCTCGACCCGCCGGTCGTGCTTGGCGACGCGGCGGCCGGTGCCGAGCGAGGTCTTCCCCTTGTCGCCGCCCCGGGTGTAGATGCGCGTCAGCTGAACCATCGTGTCACTCCCGCCGCCTCAGGCCCTGCTCAGCAAATACCAGACGATGATCAGCACGACGGCGGCGATCTGCAGGCGCACGCGCCACCACATCATGCGATTGCCGCGGCGCGCTCCTTCGATGCCGCCCTGGCCGGCGCGCAGCATGCCGATGAAGATCGAGGCCAGCGCCCCCAGCATGCACAGCCCGGCGAAAATCAGCGCGATGTAGGACAGGGCCTTGGTCATGGACGCGGTTCCCTGAACCGGAGGGTCGTCAACTTCTCACGATATGGGGTGGCGGCCCAGCCGATTGCCAGAGGCAATCCTTCCCCAAGAAGTGGGGAAGGTGCCCCGAAGGGGCGGATGGGGACCGCTCGTGGTGTCAGTAACCGAGAGACCACGTCGGGTCCCCTCCGCCGCCTTCGGCGGCACCTTCTCACTGCGTGGGGAGGAAAGGCATCAACCGATCAGCGCCGGCAGGGCGCGCATGTCGGTGAAAACCTCGGCGCCGGCGGCGCGCAGGGCGACGGGATCGTGGTGGCTGCCGCCGTAGCCCAGCACCCGCATGCCTGCGGCGCGACCGCCCAGCACGCCGGGCACGGAATCCTCGATCACGACGCAGTCTTGCGGCGCGGCACCCATCATGCGCGCGGCCAACAGGAAGATATCGGGCGCCGGCTTGCCGCGCGGCGCCATCGACACGGTGAAAATGCGCTCGACACCGAAATGATGCAGCAAATCGGTGCGCTCGAGATTTTCGAGAACGTGCTCGTGCAAGCCGGACGAGGCGATGCATTTCGGCTGCGGCAGCGCTGCCAGCATCTCGGGCACGCCGTCGATCACCTGCAGGCCATCGCGCGCGAAGATCCGGTCGGTGGCGGCGAAGATCTGGTCCTGGAAATCGGCCGGCAGCGGGCGGCCCAATTCCTGCGCGACGACGGCGTAGCAATCCGACAGCGGCAGCCCCGTCAGGCGTCGCGTGCAGTCATCGAAGGTCCACGGCAGGCCGTAGCGGCCGAGCACCTCGACCCAGGCGAGGCAATAGAGCCGCTCGCTGTCGATCAGGGTGCCGTCGCAGTCGAAGATCAGGAGGGAAGGCATCTCCCTCCTCTACCGCATGTATGCCGCGACGCAAGGACTTCAACACGAAGCGCGGGCGCCTCGCCCGCATTCGCTCGGAGCGACGCGGAGAGCGAAATTCGGCAAGGCGGGCTGCACGCTGAACTGTCGTCGGCGCTTTGCGCCGACGCGGGCGAGACGCCCGCGTTCCGCGTGAAATGCGCGTCAGACGTCGGTGCGCTCCTCGGCGACCGTCTTGCGCTCGGCCATGTTGAAGCGCTGGTCATAGATCGGCCGGCCGCCGGTGGTCGGCCCGGGGTACTGCACAATCAGCAGCAGGCCGCCGGTTTTGGTGTGCAGCTCATCCTCGAAGTGCGGATCGGGATGCCAGATCATCGTGCCCGGCCCCCAGACCTTGCCGGCGACCTCGAAGTCGCCCTCCAGCACGTACCAGATCTGCGCGAAATCGTGGCGGTGCAGCGGATGCCAGCCGCCCGGCGCCAGCCGCAGCAATCCGGCGTTGGGTTCGGTCGGGTTCTCCGGCCGGGGATGGAACAGCATCTTGCCGGTCTCGCCCGGCCAACGGATCGTCTCCCAGTCGATGTCGTCGACGTGCCGCACGACGGCCGGCGCGTGCGCGCGTGGCGCGATGTCGGTCATGGGCGTCCTCCCGTGTTGTGCCGCAGCGACGGTAACGCCGAAATGGGCCGAGCCAAAACAGCCCGGGTTGTCA
>DATFGV010000004.1:0-22491 GCA_035249115.1 Vineibacter sp. | reverse complement strand
GATCGAGCCGATGTTGACGATGCGCCCGAAGCCGCGGGCGTTCATGCCGTCCCACACCGCCTTGCAGGTGTTGAAGCACGACCCGAGATTGGTGTTGATCACCGCTTCCCAGTTGTCGCGCGCCATGCGCTTCATGGTGCCGTCGCGGGTAATGCCGGCGTTGTTCACGACCACATCGATCGGGCCGACCTCCTTCTCGATCTTGGCCACCGCTTCCTGCACGGCGGCGAAATTGCCGACATCGAACTTGTAGACCGCGATGCCGGTCTCCTCCTTGAACTTCTGGGCCGCAGCGTCGTTGCCGGCGTAGTTCGCCGCGACCTTGTAGCCCTTGTCCTTCAGCATCCTGGAAATGGCCGCCCCGATGCCACGGGTGCCGCCGGTGACCAATGCCACGCGCGCCATGTCGTCCTCCCTGGGGTTGTGCGCCCTTGCCGTCCGGCAAGGTCTGATCCTTGCCGACGGGGCGCGCTTCTAACGCAAATGCTGCAGCGCAGCAAGATCAGCTGCAGTCACGCTGCAATGCAAAAACATACGAGAAACAATCCCTTCCCCGCTTTGCGGGGAAGGTGGCCGCTGGGGGCGCGCGACTCCAGTCGCGCGATTTCAACCATCACTCCGCTTGACGCGTCACTGGAGTGACGCGCCCCCAGCCTTCCCCACGCTTCGCGTGGGGAAGGCAGGATCAAAGCGTCAGCCGCGCTCGACGCACATGGCGATGCCCATGCCGCCGCCGATGCACAAGGTGGCGAGGCCCTTCTTGGCGTCGCGCTTTTGCATCTCGAACAGCAGGGTGGTCAGGATGCGCGCGCCCGAGGCGCCGATCGGGTGGCCGATGGCGATGGCGCCGCCGTTGACGTTCAGCTTGGCCGGATCGAGGCCAAGCTCCTTGCCGACCGCCAGGGCCTGGGCCGCGAAGGCTTCGTTGGCCTCGACCAGGTCGAGGTCCTTCACCGACCAGCCGGCCTTCTCCAGCGCCTTCTTGGTCGCCGTCACCGGGCCGATGCCCATGATCGACGGATCGACGCCGGTGGTGGCCCACGACACGATCTTGGCCATCGGCTTGATGCCGCGCTTCTTGGCCTCGTCGGCGGTCATCAGCACCACGGCGGCGGCGCCGTCATTGATGCCCGAGGCGTTGCCGGCGGTCACCGATCCGTCCTTGCTGAAGGCCGGACGCAGCTTGCCCAGCGCCTCGACTGTAGTGCCGTGCCGCGGGAACTCGTCGCTGTCGACCACGACGTCGCCCTTGCGGGTCTTGACCGTCACCGGAACGATCTCGTCCTTGAAGCGGCCGGCCTTCTGCGCCGCCTCGGCCTTGTTCTGCGACGAACAGGCGAAGGCGTCCTGCTCGGCGCGGGTGATCTGGTACTTCTGCGCCACGTTCTCGGCGGTGTTGCCCATGTGGTAGCCGTGGAAGGCGTCCCACAGCCCGTCCTTGAGCATCGAGTCGACGAACTTCATCTCGCCCATCTTGGTGCCGTCGCGCAGATGCGCCACGTGCGGCGCCTGGCTCATGCTCTCCTGGCCGCCGACCACCATGATGCTGGCATCGCCGTTGCGGATCGCCTGATAGCCCAGCGCCACGGCGCGCAGGCCGGAGCCGCACAGCTGGTTGATGCCGAAGGCGGTCTTCTCGACCGGCACGCCGGCATTCACCGCCGCCTGCCGCGCCGGGTTCTGGCCCTGGCCCGCCTGCAGGATCTGGCCGAGGATGATCTCGTCGACCTCCTCCGGCTTGACCTTGGCGCGCTCCATGGCGCCCTTGACCGCGACCTTGCCCAGCTCGTGCGCCGCCAGGGCGCCGAAGGCGCCGTTGAAGCTGCCGACCGGCGTGCGCGCCGCCGCGGCGATGACGATATCGGTCATGCAAATCCCTCCGAAAGTGGCGGCCCGGCGCCCTCGACGCCCCGTCCGGCCGCAAAACGCGTGGCTACGCCGACCCGAGTTCGCCCCGACTGTAGACCCGCCGTTCTGGCCTGCTCAAGGCGGCTGAGCGCGGCGGCCGGGGCCGATGCTGGCGGCTTGTTGCATGGCGGATGCTGCGATGCAACACGGACGGCCGCATCGCTACCATGTGTCGCGAAGAGGGAGCACCCGACCGTGGCTGGGCAGCTGGCCCACCACCACGGGCTCCGCGCACTGGCGGCGGCCGGGTCTCTTGCACCGCGCAATTGTGGGCACTTTCTGCCCGGAAGGGGCGTGGCAAACATACAATAGCCGACCGATAGCGGGTCGCGGCGATAGCAGTACGACTGCACGTTCAGCCGATTCAACCGGCATCCTGACGGCAGTCGATGGGGGATTAGCAGGATTAGCAGGATTAGCAGGATTAGCAGGATTAGCAGGATTAGCAGCGTCACCCGCGCGCCCGGCTGATTGTTCTGTCACTTTTCGTGCGAATTCAGCCCATGTCGCAGCCGGCAGGGCTTTGAATGCCGACGGCGCCACTTGATCAGGATTGCCACAGTGCATTGCCACAGTTGGCCTCAGGTCACCGCTGGAAATCGAACCGACCGCCAAGCCAGGCACCAGGCGACGAACCTGTACCGGTGTCTCGACGTGGCAGCTGGGGTTGGCGGCTGCCGCGCCCGAGTGCGCCAGCGTCAGGCAGGTGCACAGTTCGCGCACGAGCGAGGACGGCCTCCGACTTTAGCGAGATCGGCCGCCGGCGAAGCGGCCCGACAGCGGGAAGGCCGACCGGCGTTTGCTATGGTATTTACGGGGATACCATAATCTTAGATGATTGTCTACTTACTATGCCGGGCCGGTCGGCGTCGTCACTTTGGCGGCCGCCAAACGCTATTCCGTTTGACGTTTCCAATCACACGACTTGTGTCTATGCGAAGATTCTGGCCGTCCCTGAAGACAGGTAACGATCCGTCGGCGCACTCGCAAGGCGGGAACGCCGCAGCCCACATCAGGCGCTTCGCGCCACCTTGTCCCATACTCGAGCGGCGAAGGGCTACTGCTCTGGCCGTCTGCAGGCCGGTGGAGCAAGGGCAAAGCGACTTGGCTGCACCGGTCTACGCGGCCTATGATTCGAAGCGATGGGAGCGAGGCTCGGGGCGCCCACTTAGATGGGAGATGCTGGACGATGCCCAAGTTCAAGGTGTTGTCGCGCGCGGATGCTTTCGTCGACTACGTCGCGGAGATCGAGGCCGAAACGGCGGAAGAGGCCGTAGGACTCGCATGGAGCGGCGCGCCTGGCATTGTCTGGGAGGAGCGGGGTACTGTCGAATTCGATGCCAGACATATGGTTGCGCTGGACGATCAGGGCGACGAGATCGAGAGTACGGCGCGCAGCGACTTTGCCTGAGTTATTCCGCAACGAGCGCCGTTCCCAATGACGGGCGACAAGCCTTGGACGAATCTCGGCTTCGAGGAGCCGCAGGCCCGTTTCGGGAGTCCGTCTCAGAACGCCCGGATTTGGACAGAAGGATGGGCCGCGCGATCTCTCTTCTGCCCCAACTGCGGCGCGGAGAAATTGAGCCAGTTCCCGGCCAATCGCCAAGTCGCCGACTTTGAGTGCCGTGCGTGCAACGACGAGTACGAACTGAAGGCACAAAAGGGCCGCTTCGGCACTAAGGTGCTTGACGGTGCCTATTCGGCGAAGATGCAGCGGCTGAAGTCGGCCAACAACCCGAACCTCATGCTGCTCAACTATGACGCCCTCCGCATGAGCGTCACCAATCTCATTGTGGTGCCGAAGCACTTCTTCATCCCCGACGTCATCGAGGCGCGAAAGCCACTCGGCCCCAATGCCCGCCGGGCAGGGTGGCAGGGATCGCATATCCGCCTCGATGCGATTCCGGTGTCGGGCAAGATCGCGCTGGTGCAGGACGGCATCCTGGTACCCAAGGAAGCCGTCCTCAAGTCATGGCGCGACACGCTGTTTCTGCGCGACGCGGCATCGCTCGACGCCAGGGGGTGGCTTATCGACGTGATGCGTTGCGTGGAACGAATCGGCCGTCCCGCGTTCAACCTGGACGAGGTCTACGCGTTCGAGCCGCGCCTCTCGGCTCTCTACCCCGACAACCGCAACGTCCGCCCGAAGATTCGCCAACAACTCCAGGTGCTCCGCGACCACGGCTGGCTCATCTTCGAGGGGGGAGGGCGGTATCGGCTAGCATCGAAAGGGTAAGGGAGCGCGCCGCATTCAAAAACTACCAGCACCAGGTTATCGGCTTGCTCCACGGACTGCGCATTGAACTGCTCATCTTGCCGTAGGCCTGTCCCATCACCACGCTTCCACCCACGCCCGCTTCTTCCCTTCGCGCTTCGGTGGCGCCCTCACCGCGCGCCGACCAGATCGTCGACCGAAACACCAAGCGCACGCGCCAGAGCCGACAGGGCCGTGACGCTGCCGGGCTTGCGGCCCGACTCGATCTCACTGAGGTAGGTCACGGACACATCTGCGCGTTCGGCCAGCGCCCGTTGCGTCAAGCCACGCCGCTCGCGCCACAAGCGCACCGGCGACTCGCCCCGTGCCAGGCGCTTCACCATGTCGACCGGCAGATACTCCGTCTCACCACGCTTGGCCGCTTTCTCGATCGCGCGGGAATGGGCGGCATCGGCCAAATCCACAAGTCTCTCGAAATCGGCGCGGCGCAAGGTCACGCTGTCAGTGGTTTCGGCGATCGGCCGGATGACATTCATCGATACACCTCCCCACGCGGCGACGGACGGAGTTTCGGTCGGTTCCGGGTAATTGACGGCGGTCGCACCTGAGTCAAGGTGTCGCACGTGCAATTTCCTCTTGCATCGCTGATACTCTCGTATCGGCGTAGTGTAGGAGGAAACAGCGTGCCAGATGCCACATACAACCTAAACGGTGGCTTCAAGCCGACGATGAAGCGGTTTGCCGATCTGGATGGCCCTGATTTTTTTCCGACACCGCGTTGGGCAACGTTTGCCCTAATCGACAACGAAAAATTTGTCGGTGACGTTTGGGAGTGTGCGTGCGGCAACGGGGCAATGTCCCGCGTCTTTGAGGAGAGCGGCGCTAAGGTGCGCAGCAGCGATCTGTATGAGCGCGGCTACGGTGACGCCGGCCATGACTTCTTGAAGGCCAGTCGCGCCACTCCCAACATCGTCACCAACCCTCCGTATAACTGTGCTGAGGGTTTTGTGGCGCAGGGCGTGCGACTCGCCGGCAACAAATTCGCTCTCTTGCTCCGCCTCGCCTTTCTAGAGGGCGCGAAGCGCGCGAATAGCATCTTCGCAAGGACGCCACCTAGCCGGGTCTGGGTGTTTAGCGAGCGCATCACATTCTACCCAGACGGCAAGCAGACGGCGGGGTCTGGAACCACAGCCTACGCATGGTTTGTGTGGGACAAGGGCGAGTCAGGCAAAACGGAATTGAAGTGGTTCAAACCCGGCTACAAGGCGCGATGTTCCTGACAGCACGACTCGCGATGTTATCACTTCCTCATTAAAATGCGCCCTCTGGTTGCAGCCAGAAGGGAGGCGAGGAATGGCTCGCGTAACAGAAAACGAAGTCGCGTTTGCAGTCGTCCAGATCGCGAGGGGCGTGACTACAGGCGTTGCCACCTTCCACATGTGCAAGACGCAGGTTCCGAACCATCTGAGCCTGTCAACCGCCGATCGGAAACAGTCCGTGACGAGACCCAATGAAGAAATGTGGGAGCAGCAAATCCGGAACATCAAGTCGCACTACAAAGTTCCGGGGAATTACATCTGCGAGGGCTATCTCGAACATGTCCCGAGAGTCGGCTACCGCGTCACGAACGCGGGTCGAAAGCGCACTCATCCCTGAAGAATGTCCTAATCTGTCGGGCCGGTTGTCCTAATTCGGACAGCACCCGCGGCCGAAACTCGTCCAGTGCGTTCATCGACCGCCTTCACCACGTATCCACCCAAGCCCGCTTCTTCCCCTCGCGTTTGGCCGGCGCCGGCACCGACCGCAGACCGCCCATGATCCAGCGCCGCGTATCGGCCGGGTCGATCACGTCATCGATCTCGAACAGCGAGGCGGCGCTCAGCCCTTTGCCCTGCTCGTACATCTGCGCCACCATGCGCTCGAAGAACGCCTTGCGCTCGGCCGGCTCGGTGATGGCGGCGATCTCGTTGCGGTAGCCGAGCTTGACGGCGCCCTCCAGGCCCATCGGGCCGAACTCGGCGGTCGGCCAGGCGACGGTGAAGAAAGGCGCGCGGAAGCTGCCGCCGACCATGCCTTGGGCGCCCAGCCCATAGGCCTTGCGCAGGACCACCGAGAACAGCGGCACGGTGAGGTTGGCGCCGGTCACGAACACGCGGCAGCAATGGCGGACCAGCGCGGCTTTTTCCGCCTCCGGCCCGACCATGTTGCCGGGCGTGTCGCACAGGCTCAGCAGCGGGATGTCGAAGGCGTCGCACAGCTGCATGAAGCGGGCGGCCTTGTCGGCGGCATCGGCGTCGATGGCGCCGCCGATATGAGTCGGGTTGCTGGCGATGACGCCCAGCGGTCGTCCCTCGATGCGGATGAAGGCCGAGACCAGCGCCCGGCCGAAGCGCGGCCGCAGCTCCAGCACCGAGCCGGTGTCGGCCAGGGTCTCGATCACCTGGCGCACGTCGTAAACGCGCAGCCGGTTCTCAGGGATCAGCTTGCGCAACTTGCGCTGGTCGGCGCAGTCCCATTTGTCGACCGCGCCCTGGAAGTAGCCGAGGTACTTCCGGGCGGCGCGCACCGCCTCTTGCTCATCGGCGACGGCGATGTCCACGACGCCGTTGTTGACCTGCACGCTCATCGGCCCGACCTCGTCGGGCCGGAAGACGCCGAGCCCGCCGCCCTCGATCATCGCCGGGCCGCCCATACCGATGTTCGAATTCGCCGTGGCGATGATCACGTCGCAGCAGCCCAGCATGACGGCGTTGCCGGCAAAGCAGCGACCGGAGACGACGCCGACCAGCGGCACCAGGCCAGAGAGCTTGTTGAACAGCTCGAAGCCGCGCACGTGCAGCTGGCCGGCGAAGACGGCGTCGGTGTCGCCCGGCCGGCCGCCGCCGCCCTCGGTGAAGAACACGATCGGCAGGCGCCAGTGGGTCGCCAGCTCGAACATGCGGTCCTTCTTCTCGTGGTTCTTGTAGCCCTGCGTGCCGGCCAGCACGGTGTAGTCGTAGGCGATCGCCGCCACCCGCGCCCGTTCGTCGGCGAACTGATCGCCGTTAACCCGGCCCAGCCCCATCACCATGCCGTCGGCTGGCGTGCGCTCGATCAGCTCCTCCAATGTGTTGCGCTGCCGGCGCGCCGCCACTACCAGCGCGCCGTACTCGACGAACGAGCCGGCATCGCACAGATCGGCGATGTTCTCGCGCGCCGTGCGCTGGCCGGTCTTGCGCCGCCGCGCCACCGCGTCGGGCCGTGCCGCGTCCAGGGTAATCGCCTGGCGCTTCAGCACCTCGGCGAGGTCGGGACGGATGACGTCGAGATCGCCCGTATCGTCGCGCGCCACGGCGCCGCCCGCCACCTCGGCCGGCTCGACGAAGGCCAGCGGGTGGCCCTCGAACACCGTGTCGCCGGCCGCCACCGTGAGCTCGCGCACGATGCCGGCGATCTCGGCGGCGATGACGTGTTCCATCTTCATCGCTTCCATCACCAGCACCGGCTGGCCGGCGCGCACCTGATCGCCCGTGCTCACCGCCAGGCTGACGATGGTGCCCTGCATCGGCGCCAGCAGCGGCGTGGTGCCGTCGGGACCATCGCTTTCGCCGGCCGCACCGGCCACCAGCTCGTCGAACGCCACAGACGGGTCCGCTGTGGCTTGCTTGCCCAGCGCCAGCACGGCCAGCGGATCGCTGCTGTCGAGCCTGGTGCCGGCCAGGCGCTGCGCCGGCGACGTCGACGCGGCCGTCGGCTCGAAGAACAGCCGCGCGTGTTCGGCGTCGGCGGGCGCCAGCAGCGCGGTGATGTGCTCCTCGACGAAGCGCGTGTGCACCCGGCCGGCCGGCACGTCGGGATGGCGCAGCAAGTTCTGCAAGAAACCGGTGTTGGTGGCGACGCCGGCGATGCGGAACTCGCAGAGCGCGCGATAGGCCTTGGCGGTGGCGTCCTTCAAGTCGCCGGCGCCGGCGTGCACGATCAGCTTGGCCAGCAGCGAGTCGAAACGCACGCCGGTGCGGTAGCCGGCGTAGCCGAAGCCGTCGGTTCGGATGCCGGGCCCCGAGGGTGGTTCGTAAACGTTGATGGTGCCGCCGGCCGGCCGGCTGGTGCCGTCGGCCGCCATGGTCTCCATGTTCAGCCGCAGCTGCACGGCGGTGCCGCGCGGCGCCGGCACCTTGTCCTGCGTCAGGCCGAGCGCGGCCAAGGTCTTGCCGCCCGCCAGCAGCAGTTGCAGGCGCACCAGGTCGAGGCCCAGCACCTCCTCGGTTACCGTATGCTCGACCTGCAGGCGCGCATTGGCCTCGACAAAGAAGAAGCGTGGCTGGGCAGCATCGTTCGCCTCGACCAGGAACTCGACGGTGCCGAGATTGGCGTAGCGCGCCTTGGCCGCCAGGGTCACGGCGGCCTTGAGCAGCGCCTGGCGCGTCGCGGTCGGCAGGTGCGCCGCCGGCGCGATCTCGACGATCTTCTGGCGCTGGCGCTGCAACGAGCAGTCGCGGTCCCACAGGTGCACGGCCGCGCCACTGCCGTCGCCCGCCACCTGCACCTCGATGTGCCGCACGCGCGGCAGCAGCTGCTCGACGTAGAGCGCGCCGTCGCCGAACGCCTGCTTCGCCTCCGAGGCGCAGCGGGCGTAGGCCTGTTCGAGTTCGTCGGGGTGGTGCACGGGGCGCATGCCGCGGCCGCCGCCGCCGGCCACCGCCTTGAGCATTACCGCGCCACCTTCGCCCAGCGATTCCATGAAGCGCCGCGCGTCGTCCAGCGAGGTCGGCCCCGAGGTGCCGGCCGGCACCGGGATGCCACAGTCCTGCGCCAGCGCCCGGGCGCGGCCCTTGTCGCCGAACGCGTCCAGGGTTTCCGGCCGCGGCCCGACGAAGGCCAGGCCCGCCTCGGCGCAGCGCCGCGCGAAAGCGGCGTTCTCGCTCAGGAAGCCATAGCCCGGGTGAACGGAGTCGCATCCGGCGTCGCGTGCCGCGGCGACCAGCTGGTCGATATCGAGATAGGCGGCGACGCCGCTGCCGGTGATCCCGCGCGCCTCGTCGACCTTGCGGGTATGCAGCGACGTGGCGTCATCTTCCGAGAACACGCCGACCGTGGCGATGCCCATCTCGGCCGCCGTGCGCGCGATGCGGATCGCGATCTCCGCCCGGTTGGCGATCAACAGCTTCCTGACCATGATGTCTTGCCCTCAACCCAATATCGCCGTCCGCACGGCGGCGCGCCCGACGTTCCGCGGCGCGCCCATCATGCGATGAGGCTGCGGGATTGAGGAAGTCCGGAGCAACAAATCCCGAGGCAAGAACCCGCGGCCGGCATCAGCCCCAGACCGACGCCAACGCGGCGCCGAATCGTCTTGCGGGGGCGTCGCCGCGATGCGGCAATGGTTGGTCGGTCGCTGACCGGCCGCGTCGGCCAATCTGTTTGACCGGCGCAGCCCGGGTTCGGGAACGGTGGACTGGTCCTGCGAGAGCCTACGCGGCCGCCTGCTGGGTGCTCTTTTCGGACATCCGGCCTGCCGGGTTTTCGCCGCACGCCGCAACGACGACGTCCATGAACCGCGCACTGAGGTCGTTCCGCTGCGGCCGATCGAACATGGTGCGATGATCGCCGCGCACGCCGATCACGTCGACCGGCGCGCACCGGCTGGACCAACCGAGATCCGGCGCGGCATTCAACCGGCGCTCTTCGGAGCGGATCAGGACCGTCGGAATGTTGTGCCGGACCGGCTCCAGGGTGCGGCACCAGGCCGAGTGCTTGCTGGTCAGCAGCATCTGGCCGATCAGGCGGCGTGGCCGGAACAGCCATATCGCCGGCACCCAGGAAGACGGCAGTCTTGCCATCAGCCGCAGCATCGACAGGAACCAGCGGTTCTCGACACGCTGGTCCATCCCGATTGCCGCAGCCAGGCCTTCCCAGCCGTCGTGTCGGACGACTTCGATGAAATGCGCCACCCGGCGTGGCAATGATCTCCGGGTTTGCGCCGCCGGCAGTTGACCGCCGTTCGAGACCGCGGATGGCAACCCGGCGTCCGTGTCGAGGACCGCCAGCAAGCCAACTTCACGACCGGCCGCCGCGAGCTTCGTCGCGGCCGCATAGGCGAAGTCGCCGCCCATCGAATAGCCGGCGATCATCAACCTGGCCGATCCGCAAGCCGTCTCGATCTGCTGCACGATGTCCGCGACCACCGTCTCGTAGCTGGTACCAGGCGCCGCCAGCGTCGCCCAATCCGGGTACGAGATCGTGACGAAGCGCAGTGACTGCGCGCAATCGGCGCGAAACTGGGCGAGCCGCGGCTCGTCGCCGGAATAACCGGGCAACAGCACGACACAGGGCAGGTCGGTCCGCTCCACCGCGCCGCCCCGCAAGCACTGGTCGAGGCTCGCGGCAAGCTCGCTGGGGCGCATGTCGCCGTTGAACGCCTCCAACGGCAGGCCGACGCCGCACTTCTGTTCGAGGTGGAATATGAACTCGAGCAGGCGCAAGGAATCGCCGCCGGCCTCGGCAAACGACAAGTCGGCCTGCAGCGACTGGCGGTCCATCACGCGTCGCCAGGCCTGCGCCACCATGTCGGTCGATTGCCTTGTGGCGGCGACGTCCGTCGGCGCCGGCCGCGAAATCGCCGCGGCTTGCTCCGCGGCGATCGCCAGCAGCCGGGCCTGATCGACCTTCCGCCCGGGCAGCAACGGCATGGAGTCGATCGACAGAATCTGCGTCGGCTGCATGTAGCTTGGCAGCGCGCCGCGCAGATTGGCGCCAAGCACGTCCAGCAGCCCGGCACCCGCGCCCTCGCCCGCCACGACAAAGGCCAGCAACTTGACCGCGTCGCCGTTGCGGCGCGCCACCACCGCGGCCTCCAACACCGCGGGATGCTGGCGCAGCGCGTTTTCGATCTCGGCCGGCTCGATCCGGTTGCCCAGGATCTTGAGCTGTCGATCTTTGCGGCCGAGCGTCACAAAGACGCCGTCGGCGCGGATGCGCACGAGATCGCCGGTCGGATAGATGCGCAGCGTCGGATCTTGCGGGTCGGCCATGAACGGCCCCGGATGAAGTTGCCCGTCGCGCCAGCCGCCGATCGCGGTGCATCGGCTTCGCACGACCAGTTCGCCGGCCTCACCCTCGGCGGCGGCGTTTCCGTCCTCGTCGACGACCGCGTAGTCGAAACCCGACATCGGATAGCCGGCCGCCACCCGCGCCTCGGCGGCGGCCTGGCCGCGCGGCACGTGCCATTGCAGCATCGTCGACGCTTCGGTCGCGCCATAGGCGCTCAAGACGCTGCAATCGGGCGGCAGCGCCCGGCGCATCAATTCGAGATCGGCCTGCAACAGGACATCGCCGCCCGTCACCGCGATGCGCAAACTCGACAGCATGGTGCGCGCCTCGTCCAGGCGCGAGATGGCGCGCCACACGGGCGGCGTCGTGCTCATGATCGCAGGCCGCCGGTCGGCGATGGCGCGCAGCACCGCACCCAGGCTGAGCCGCTGAAGGTCGAGTTTCATCAGCGTGGCACCGGTGACGGCCGTCTCGAAGATCTGGGCCAGTCCGGTGATGGTGCAGGGTGAATTCAGCGACACCAGCGCGTCGCCTTCGCGCTGGTGGCTGGCGTTGATCTTCTGAAAGGCGCGATGCAGCACCGCCCGCTGGCTCAGCGCGACTCCCTTCGGGCGGCCAGTGCTGCCCGACGTATAAATGATGAAGGCCGGCGCGTCGGGCCGGTGGCAAACGTCTGGCAGCGTCGGCACCTCCGCCTCGCTACGCAAGGCGTCGTCGATGCTCATGACCCGCAGCTCGGCTGGCACCGCCAGCCCCGCTCGTACGTCGGCTCCCGTCAGGAAAACGGTGGTCACGCGCGCGTCGCGGATGATCTCGGCGTTGCGGTCCGCCGGGTAGCCGCGGTCGAGCATCACGCACGGTCGCCCCGCCGCCACGCAGGCCAGCACGGCAACCTGATAGGTGGCGTCGTTGGGCAGCAGCACGCCCACAGGCGCGTCGCTGGCGGCAACGCGGTCGATCATGCGCGCCGCCCGGCAGATCGCCGCCCACATTTCGCCGTAGGTCAGTTGGCACTCGCCATCGTCGCTGGCGATCCTGTCGGGCCACCGGTGCGCCGCCACGCGCAGCAGGTCGATGGCCGACCGCTCGCTCCACTCGGCCGGGAGATAGGCGAACGAATCCGACGACGGCCCGTTCAAATCCGGCGCCGGCGGTTGCAGCGCGAGCCAGGGAAAGTCGGCTCTCGAACGCGACGTCATGATGCGTCACGCGATGTCGGGCCGCGGCGGACCATCGCCGCCGCGCCATGTCGACGTCCGGCCCGGCGCCGGTCGCATTGGCAGGGCAACACCATCGCCGGCCGCCAATGGCACCGCCTTAGCCGACGAGACCGGCGCAACCGGCCTGCATCGCACCGCCCGCTTCGACGGCCCGCGCTACCCCAGCACCGGAATCCGTCGACGTTCGCTCGTCGTTGGTCGGTCGACACCCTGCGCGGACTGGCGCCGCGCCAAATTCGCCTTTGCTTATTCTTTCGCGGCAAGGCCCCTCCCCTCGCCCCCAACAAGGCTGGTCCGCACTACCCCGTTCCTGCCCAGCACAATCGACGTGCTGCCAACGGCCCGAGTCGCAAACCCGCGTCCGGGTAGTCCGCTTCGCTCTGTCGATCCGTGCTGCCTCGCGTCCGCACCGGGCGCCTTACAGCGTCGTCGTGCCGCAAATCGCCAGTGGCGCGATTATCATTGGGAAAACGGTAGGTAGACGAACGATGTCGGTCAAAATGTCTATAAAGCCTTGAAATCACTTAACTTATTTTGTGACCAAAACTAAGGTGCCGAACAAATCGGTGGGCGATTCTTCTGGCATTCGAGTGCATCAACACCCAATGTTCATGCGAAAACGGAAGTGCATTTATCGTTGCCATGAGTGCCGTCCGTCGACCCGCAATGGCCAGGACGGTGTCCGATTCTCGGTGCCAAAGCCGCGGCATGCGTCCGCTCAATCCTGGCTCCAGTGCAGACATGCCCGAGTGCCGACCGCTGGCGCACGCGGTGTCGGTTTATGCGGCGCGGACCGCGCCCCGCGTGGACCGTCGTCATTGACGCGCGTGTCGCGCTGGCGGCCGGCGGCCGCGACGACATCGGCCGCCGCCTGGAAACGGCGTCGCGCCGCCAAGACCTGACCCGGAGAAAGTGTTACCCATTTGATGACGACAGTTTGTCAGCCACTTCCTTCGCGGACTTCCGCACAGCTTCGTCCTGCTGCACGGGTCGCATCAAAGGAGACCACCATGGCCACAGGCATGCGCAAGGGGCTGACCAGCTACGGCGACCCCGGCTTTTCGCTGTTCCTGCGCAAGGCCTTCATCAAGGCGATGGGCTACAGCGACGACGCGCTCGACCGGCCGATCGTCGGCATCACCGACACCTTCAGCGACTTCAACCCCTGCCACGGCAACGTGCCGAAGCTGATCGAAGCGGTGAAGCGCGGCGTCATGCTGGCCGGCGGCCTGCCGATGTCGTTCCCGACCGTGTCGATCCACGAGTCGTTTTCCAACCCAACCAGCATGTTCCTGCGCAACCTGATGGCGATGGACACCGAGGAGATGATCCGCGCCCAGCCGATGGACTCGGTGGTGCTGATCGGTGGCTGCGACAAGACCGTGCCGGCGCAGCTGATGGCGGCGGCCAGCGCCGACATCCCGGCCATCATGCTGGTGACCGGCCCGATGCTGGTCGGCCACTACAAGGGCGAGGTGCTGGGTGCCTGCACCGATTGCCGGCGGCTGTGGGGCCAGCATCGCGCCGGCACCTTCTCGGAGAGCGAGATCGAGGAGGTGAGCGGCCGGCTGGCGCCGACGACGGGCACCTGCATGGTGATGGGCACGGCCAGCACCATGGCCTGCGTCACCGAGGCGCTGGGCATGTCGCTGCCCGGCAGCGGCTCAATCCCGGCGACGCACGCCGACCGGCTGCGCGCCGCCGAAGCGACCGGTGCGCGCGCCGTGGCGCTGGCGAAGAGCGGGCCGCGGCCGCGCGAGATCATGACCAAGCCCGCGTTCCGCAACGCGCTGGTGACGTTGCAGGCGTTGGGCGGCTCGACCAACGGGCTGGTTCACCTGACGGCGGTGGCCGGCCGCTGCGGCATCACCATCGACCTCGACGAGGTCGACCAGCTGGGCCGCGATGTGCCGGTGCTGGCCGACCTCAAGCCGTCCGGCGCGCACTACCTCGAGCATTTCCATTGGGCCGGCGGCACGATGCGCATGCTGCGCGAGTTGCGCGAGTCGCTGGCGCTCGACGCCATGACCGTGTCGGGCCAGACCCTGGGTGCTGCGATCGACGCCGCGCCCGAGGTGCCCGGCCAGACCATCATCCGATCGCGCGCCACGGCGCTCAGCGCCACCGGCGCCATGGCGATCCTGCGCGGCAACCTGGCACCCCGCGGCGCGGTCATCAAGCAGTCGGCGGCGGCGCCCGAACTGATGCAGCACACCGGTCGTGCCGTGGTCTTCGACTCGGTCGAGGACATGACGGTGCGTATCGACGACGACAATCTTGACGTTACAAAGGATGACGTACTGGTGTTGCGCAATGCCGGCCCGAAGGGCGCGCCGGGCATGCCCGAGGCCGGCTACCTGCCGATCCCGCGCAAGCTGGCGCGCCAGGGCGTCAAGGACATGGTGCGCATCTCCGACGCGCGCATGAGCGGCACGGCGTTCGGCACGATTGTCTTGCACATCACCCCCGAGGCCGCGATCGGCGGGCCGCTGTCGCTGGTGCAGACCGGCGATCGCATCGCGCTCGACGTGCCATCGCGCAAGATCGAGTTGCTGGTCGACGAGGCGACCCTGGCCGCACGCCGTGCCGCCTGGCGCGCACCGCCCGAGGTGACGACGCCGGCGCGCGGCTACGCCGGCCTGTTCCAGAAGAGCGTGCTGCAGGCCGACCAGGGCTGCGATTTCGATTTCATGATCGCGCCGCCGAAGGCGATCGCGGAGTAGAACGTCTGGCGGCCAGAGCGTCCCTATGACACTGCACTGGTTGTGGCTGGTCGGCCTGCTAGCGCTGCCCGGTCTGCTGACAGCCATGATCCTGCGGATCACCTGGCAGAACCGGCGGACGCGCCGCTGGCCGCACACCATGGGACGGATCGTCGAGTCGCGCGCGTCATCGCGTGATATCCGCTCCAAGGAATCGCGTCTGGTGACGCACGGCGATCCGGGCATGGCCACGGTGGTCACCAACGAGCAGCTCGATCGCAAGAACTTTGCTGATATCGCCTACGAGTACGGCGTCGCCGGCAGGACCTTTCGCAGCCGCCAAGTGGCACCGGGGATCGACCCCGGCAATCTCGACGTCGTCGAGATGCTGCGGCGGTACCCCAAAGGCAAGGTGGTGACGGTCCACTATGATCCCGACTCGCCCGGCGACAGCATCCTCCAACGCGACGATCCGCGCCGGCTGCGCGCCGCCTGGTTGGGTATCGCGATTCTCACTGTCGTGATCGTCGCCGGCTTCGTGGCCTTCGACCAGGTGGTCGCCTTCGTCCAAGCGCATGTCCGCAATCCCAAGCGGACGCCCTTGGTCCTGTTCGCGTTGGTGCTGGCGTTTCTTTTGGCGCTGATGGCCTGGGCCACTATCCGGCGTGCCCGCACCATGCGCGCCTGGCCGACCGCCGATGGTGTGGTGGTCTCTTCCTACGTTGATCAGCTGACAACCAGCCGCACACGGCGCGGCCGCACAAGCACCTCACCGGTCTACGCGCCGCGCGTGATCTACCGATTCCGCGTCGAAAGTGTCGACATCGACGGCGACCAGCTCGGCCGCAGCGGGCGCAGCTCGGTGTTCAATACCGCCCAGGCCCTCGTTGCAGCGTATCCTGCCGGCACGCGGGTCGTCGTCCACTACGATCCCGACGAACCGACCACTGCCATCGTCGATCCGACCGCCGGCTTGCTGCCACTCGGGCTCGGCGCGGGCGCGGTGGCCCTGGCCGCAATCGCCTGGGCGCTCGCTGTCTTCTGACGACCATCGCCTGGGAGATTCGGGTAGCGCTACGTCGATCTGCCGTTGCAGGATCACGCCAACCAAACCTAGGAGCCTCGCGTGGACGGCAGACGCCCGACGATCACCTCGCTGCACGGCATGGTCGCGGCAGCGCATCCGCTGGCGGCGCAGGCCGGTGCCCGCCTGCTGGGCAGTGGCGGCAACGCCTTCGACGCCGCCGCCGCCACCGCCGCCGCGCTGAACGTGGTCGAGCCCTACATGTCCGGGCTGGCCGGCCAGGGCTACGCCACCTGCTACGTCGCCGCCGAAGGCCGCGTGCGCGCGCTGGATTTCGTCAATCCGATCCCGAGCCGCTTCCCTGTCGAGCGCTTCAGCAACCGCGAGCAGCTGGCGCGCGGCGCGCTGTCGGTCGGCACCCCCGGCAACCTCGCCGGCTGGTGCGAACTGCAGCGCGCTTACGGCCGCAAGACCCTGGCCGACGCCTTCGCGCCGGCGATCGCGTTGGCGCGCGACGGCTTCCCGTTGATCGAGTTCAACGTCGTGGAGATCAACGGCGCGGCGTCGGAGCTGCGCCGGCAGGCGGCGCTGTTCGACCTGTGGTCCCGCACCTACACCGACGGCACCGGCCGTGTTTCAGCCAGCTTCATCCTGCGCCAGCCCGATTTGGCGAGGACGCTCGAATCGCTGGCCGCCGAAGGACCCGACCTGTTCTACCGTGGCGCGCTGGGCCGCGCCGTCGTGGCGCATCTGGCGGACAATGGCGGCTGCCTGACAATGGAGGATCTCGCCGCCGCGCGCGCCGTGTGGAAAGAGCCGCTGGCCGTCGCGTATCGCGACCTGCGGCTGCATACCCTGCCGCCGCCCTGCGAGGCCTTCCAGTTCCTGTTGACGATGCGGCTATTGGACAGCGTCGACGTCGCGCGGCTGGAGCGCAACGGTGTCGAGCACCTTGACCTGGTGTGGCGCGCCATCCGCCTCGCCGCCGGCGCGCGCATCGCCCACAACCATCCGACACAAGAGACATTGGCGCGGTTGCTGGGCGACGAGCATGTCGCCCAGCTGCGGCGGCGCCTGCAGGACGGCCAGCCGGTGGTCGGCCCGACCGAGCAATGGACGCCGACCGCCGAGGCGGTACCGGCCGAGCACCACACGACGTCGTTCTCGATCGCCGACCGCGACGGCAATGTCGTATGCATTACCCAGAGTCTGGGCAGCGTGTTCGGCTCCGCCGTCGTCGTGCCCAGCACCGGCATCTGCCTGAACAATTTTCTCTACTGGGCCGATGTCACGCCGGACAGCCCCAATCGCTCCCGGCCGGGCGGCCCGTTCCCGGTATGCATGGCGCCGTCGGTCAGCCTGCGCGATGGCAAGCCGGTGCTGGCGCTGGGCACGCCGGGCAGCTACGGCATCCTGCAGACCCAGGTGCAGGCGCTGGTGCAGTACCGCGACTATGGCCTGCCACTGCAGGACGCGATCGAAGCGCCGCGGGCGCGCCTGATGGACGGCCGCGCCGTCTACGCCGAGGCGCGCTTCGATCCGGCGGTGCTGGAAAGCCTGCGCCAGCGCGGCCACAACGTCATCGGCCTGCCGGCCTGGACCATGCGGGTCGGCGGCATGCAGGCGATCGCCATCGACCCCGCCACCGGCGCCATGACAGGCGCCTGCGATCCGCGCCGCGACGGCTACGTCGTGCCGGCGTGACGCCCGGAGCCGGGCGTGGACGTGCATTTGCTGTCATGTCGAGCGTAGCGAGACATCTTGGCATCAAAGATTCCTCGCTCCGCTCGGAATGACAGCCATCTCCGCGACATCAAGACAATCCAAGAGGAACAAATGGCCGGACTTCTCGAGGGGCACATCGCCGCCGTGACCGGCGGCGGGTCGGGCATCGGACAGGGCATCTGCCAGGCCTACGCCAAGGAGGGCGCACGGATCATCGTCCTGGACGTCAACCTTGAGGGCGCCAACGAGACCGTCGGGTTGATCAAGGCCGCTGGCGGCCAGGCGTCGGCGACGAAGCTGGACGTTACCGACCGCGCAGCGTGCCGGGCGGTGGCCGCCGAGATCGCCAAGGGCGGCAACATCTCGATCCTGGTCAACAACGCCGGCATCAACCGCCGCAACCCGATGACCGGCGATCCGGCCGCCGTGGCCAAGGACTGGGACGACATCATGGGGATCAATCTCGACGGCGTGTTCAACGTCACGCACGCCTTCCTCGAGCAGCTGCGCGCCACCAAAGGACGGATCGTCAACATCGGCTCGATCCAGTCGTTCGTGCACGCCACCTGGCCGAACTCAGCGGCCTACACGACCTCGAAACATGGCGTGCTCGGCTTCACGCGGGCACTGGCGGCCGAGCTCGGCAAGGACGGCGTGCGCGTCAACGCCATCGGGCCAGGCCTGATCGAAACCCGGATCAACGCCGAGGCACGGGCAAAGAATCCCGACATGGTCGCCGCCGTCATGCGGCACACGCCGCTGAACCGCACCGGCAAGCCCGCGGACATCGCCGGGCCGGCCGTCTTCCTCGCGTCGGACATGTCGGCCTACGTCACCGGCTGCATCATCATGGCCGACGGCGGCTTCCGGACGGTGTGATTCCGATTGTCCTTGTGATCGACTCTTTTGACCGGCCAACGCCTCCACGGTCTGGGGAGTGGCCCGCAAGGCCGCGCCGCAAGAGGTGAGGCGGCGGCGCTCGACAAACCTGGTCGGGCCCGGCGGCCGCTGGCATCGAGCCACACTATCGGGGTAGTTCGGTCCATTCAACATATTGTGGCAGTAATACTGTCCTAATTGAAGGCCTGATTGATTGACCGCAAGGCCTGCTATGGGCGGTAAATGATCCGGACAGCGTCAAAGAAACCCCGGCGGACTCGGTATCTTCCGCCGTTCTTAACTTTCCGGCAGTGACTCTGACCTGTCGCGGCCAAGGCGCCACGGAGCTTAGTATCTACAACCCCAGATATCGTGGTCGACCACGGCCCGCCCGCCCCTGTGCCATCGCGACAATGGCGGTTGACTGACGGCTCATCGGGCCAGCGATCCTATGCCGGCAGCTCGTAGCCGAGCGCGGATTCGATCTCGATGGTCTTCTTCACCGCCGGTCGGGCCATCATGCGGTCGTGATGCGCGAGCAGGCGCGGGAACTCGCCCGGCGCCGGGTTGAGCGAGTTGCGGAAGCGCCAGAACAGACGGAACAGGTGGATGTCGGCGATCGAGTAGCGGCCCACCGCCCAGTCGCGATCGCCCAATCGCTGGTCCGCAAGCTCATAGACCGTGCGGGCATGCTCCAGGCCCTGGCGCCGCGCCGGATGCAAAGTCGAGGCGATGAACGACATCCACGACACCGCCTGCGCCTGCGCCTCGACGTCGTCGGGCAGCAGCCCCGCCTCCGGGAAGCGGCGCGCCAGATAGAACAGAATGCCGGCGACCTCGGTCAGGCGACGGCCGTCGATCAGCAAGGTCGGCACCTTGCCTTCGGGGTTGATCGCCAGGAAATCGGGCGAGCGCGTTTCCTTGTTGCCGAACGACAACGGCCGCGCTTCGAACGGCGCGCCGACCTCGTGCAATGCGATGTGCGGCGCCATCGAGCTCGTGCCCGGTGCGAAATGGAAGGTGAGGGTCATGGACGTTGCCTCGACTCCAGTGTCCGACGCTGTTCGTCGCGCGCTTGCCGAACCTTGAAGCGACACTCGATTGCGATCCCCAATGCCTTCAAGGTTCGACAAAGCTCACCATGAAGGCTGTCAGCCACGAGTCAATCATCAGAGCCTCCCCTCAACGAAAGTCATCGAGCTTGACGTCGAGGCCGCGCTCCGACGCCTCCATGTACCGCCAGACATCCGGCCGCGTGCCGTCGATATCGGTGAAACCGTAGATCGACGCCAGCTGACCCGAGCTGACCGATTGCTGGTTCCAGCTCCCACGGTCGGGATCGGCGGCCATCGCGGCGACGGCGCGCCCGACATAGCGGGGCGTTTCGGACAGCGCGAAACCCGGTGGCGCCACCGGCCCGTCGCGGCCGGTGACCAGCGCGTCGCGCCAGGTCGACTCGGTGACTTGAAAAGCCTCCAGCATCATCTCCGAGCGCAGCCAGCCCGGCGTGACGGTCACGGCCGTGGCGCCGAACGGCTTGAGTTCGTGTCCCTTCGAGAACGCCAGGCGACCCACGGAAACCTTGGCCAGATCGTAGAACACCGAAATCCGGTAGTGGGCGGCGTTGTAGTCCATCGTGCCGTCGGTCACTTCCACCAGCAGGCCGCCGGGTCGCTCGACCATCAGGGGCAGCAGGTGATGCGAGGTGATGAGGTGGGTGTCGACGGCCAGCCGCAGGATGCGCAGGCCGACCTCGAGGTCGAGCGTCCAGATCGGTTTGTTCCAGTCGGCCGGCCCGCCCTTGAGCCGCTCGGCGCCCCAGATGTCGTTGACCAGCACGTCGATGCGGCCGTGATCGCGACGGATCCGTTCCGCCAGGTCCTTGGCCTGCGCAGAGTCGAGATGATCGACGGCGACGGCGACACCCGTGCCGCCGAGCCGCGACACCAGCTCGGCGGTTTCTTCGATGGTTTCCGGCCTGTCGTACTCGGAGCGCGCCTGGCGCGTGCTCCGGCCGGTGCAGATCACCGTCGCGCCGGCTTCACCCAGGGCGGCGGCGATGCCGCGTCCGGCGCCCCTGGTCGCGCCCGCGACGACCGCCACGCGCCCGCGCAATGCATCTGGATTTACTGACCATGTCATCGCCGGAGTCTGGCCGACCACGATGGCAGCACGCAAGCGCGCGACAGCGGCGCGTCGTCACGTTGCGGCGGTGCCTCATCGCGCTTGTTGGTCTGCTATGGTGGCCGCCTGTCGGACCTCCGCGGAGTTGCGCCATGCCATCGTTCAAATCGGTCCGCGCCCGGGCCGCCAAGCGCAAGGGCGGCGACAAGGCGCTGGCCAGCCTGCTGCCGCCGGCGCCCGACGCCAAGAAGCTGGCGCGGGTGAAGGACGATCGCGTGCTGGCCGAAATGACCAAGCGCATTTTCTCGGCCGGCTTCGTGTGGAGCGTGATCGAGAACAAGTGGCCGGGCTTCGAAGAGGCCTTCCTCGGTTTCGAGCCCAAGCGCCTGCTGTTCCAGCCGGAGGATTTCTGGCACGAGCGCACCAGCGACACGCGCATCGTGCGCAACGGCGCCAAGATCATGGCGGTGCGCGACAACGCCAAGTTCGTCACCGAGATCACCAAGGAGCACGGCGGCTTCGGCAAGTTCCTCGCGGCCTGGCCGGCGACCGACCAGGTCGGCCTGCTCGACCTGCTGGCCAAGCGCGGCGCGCGGCTGGGCGGCGCCAGTGGTCAGTACTTCCTGCGCTTCATCGGCAAGGACAGCTTCGTGTTGTCGCGCGACGTCGTCGCCTGCCTGCGCGACAGCGGGCTGGACATCGCCGAGACGCCGACCTCGAAAAAGGATCTGCGCAAGGTGCAGGATCAGTTCAATGCCTGGGCCAAGGAAACCAGCCTGCCGCTGGTCCACCTGTCGCGCATCTGCGCCATGTCGATCGGCCAGAACTATGACGCCGAGACGCTGCGCCGCCGCGGCGGCGGCGAAGAATAACCGGCAGCTGACGGCGTCGATCGACCTGCGGCAAGAACGAGGAGCCGCGCGGCGATCCTTGCGGCAGGATCGCCGGGCGTGTCGTTTGTCAACCTGACGGGCGGCCCGTCCGAACCGCCACTACTTCGCCTTGGACTTCTTCGGCTTCTTCTTTTCGCGGCCGGGCTTGTTGCGATCCTTGGACATCTTTGTCTCCCCGCGTTGTTGCAGGACGCCCATCATACCACAGACGCGGGCCGATGGCGCGCGCGGCGCCGAGTTGGCCGATGACTTGGCAGCCGCGGCGGCGCTAGAGTTGCCCGTGGGGATCGCCCCCCGAACGGAGGGTAGGATGCGGGATCAGCTGGATCGTCGTTCGTTGCTCAAGAGCGCCGGGATGCTGGCGCTGGCCGCCGGCGGCGGCGCCCTGCTGCCGGGCGCGGCGCGCGCCCAGGTCAAGATCGGGCTGACCGCCAAGGACGCGCTGGTGGTGGTCGACGTGCAGCGCTGCTTCACCAAGGGCGGGTCGCTGGCGGTGCCGGACGGCGACGCCGTGGTGCCGCTGATCAACGGCATCGCCAAGAAGTTCGCCAATGTGGTGATGACCCAGGACTGGCACTCGCCGGGCCACATTTCGTTCGCCTCATCGCATGCCGGCAAGAAGCCGTTCGACGTGATCGACCTGCCGTACGGCAAGCAGGTGCTGTGGCCCGACCACTGCATCCAGGGCACCGAGGGCGCCGAGCTGCACTCCGACCTGTCGATCCCGCATGCGCAGCTGGTGATCCGCAAGGGCTACAACCCGCGGGTCGAC
>DATFGV010000003.1:0-4647 GCA_035249115.1 Vineibacter sp. | reverse complement strand
TCCCCTCCGCCCCTTCGGGGCACCTCCCCAACTTCGTTGGGGAGGAGTTACTCTCCTTGCGTCGACAGCAGGCCCTTGCCGCGGGCACCGTTGAACAGCCACAGAAAGCAGCCGAAGCCAATGCCGAGATAGATCAGGCTGAGCGCCAGGGCGCCAGCCAACAACTCGGGGCGCAGCAATTCCTTGGCGAGCACCGCCCGCATCCCCTCGAAGACATAGGCCGGCGGCAGCGCCCAGGCGATCCATTGCAGCCAGGTCGGCAGCACGTCGATCGGATAGTAGACGCCGCTGACCGGCAGCAGGATGAAGACGGCGGCCCAGGCGAAGGTCTCGGCGCCCAGGCCCTTGCGCAGCACCATGCCGGAGATCGCCAGCCCGACGCCCCAGCCGAACATCTGCAGGGCGAAGAAGAAGGCGAGCAGCGGCCAGCCCAGCGAATAGATCGAGAAGCCGAAGAAGATCACGGTCAGGATCGTCACCGGCACCATGCCGACGACGGTACGGATCAAGCTCATGGTGACGATGCCGGCGGCGAACTCGATCGGCCGGATCGGGCTGGCGAAGAGATGGCCCAGGTTGCGCGACCACATCTCCTCGAGGAACGAGATCGACAGCCCGAGCTGACCGCGCACCAGCACGTCCCACAGCAACATGCCGGCGATCAGCACGCCGAAGGCTTGCGCCACGTAGGTGGTCTGCTTGGCGAGGAATTCGCTGAGGAAGCCCCACATCACCATCTGCACGGTCGGCCAGTAAGCCAGGTCGATGATGCGCAGCCACGAGCCGCGCAGGATGTACCAGTGCCGCAGCACCAGCGCCGCAACGCGGCTGAAAGGTGAGCCATGAATCACGGCAGGCGAGGTCATTGCGCCGCCTCCGCCTTGCGCAACTCCTCGATGCTGCGCTGCCGCCCGCGCGCCATGTCCAGGAACACCTCCTCCATGCTGTCACGGCCGAATCGCGCGATCAGGTCGGCCGGCGCGCCGCGGTCGAACACCTTGCCGGTCTGCATCAGGATCACATCGTCGCACAGACGCTCGACCTCGGGCATGTTGTGCGAGGCGAGCAGGATCGTCGCGCCGGTCTGGCGGCCGTAGTCCTTGAGGAAGGTGCGCACCCAGTCGGCCGTGTCGGGATCGAGCGAAGCGGTTGGCTCGTCGAGCAACAGCACGGCAGGGGTGTTGACCAGCGCTTTGGCCAGGGTGACACGAGTCTTCTGGCCTGACGACAAGTGCCCGAACGGCCGGTCGAGGTGCTCGCGCAGGTCAAGCTCGGCCGCCAGCGTGTCGATCCGCCGAGAGAGGTCGGCCACGCCATACAGCCGGCCATAGACCGCGAGGTTCTGTCGCGCCGTCAGGCGATGCGGCAGGTCGACATAGGGCGACGACAGGTTCATGCGCGGCAACACACGGAAGCGGTGGCGCAGCATGTCCTCGCCTAGGATATGGATCTGGCCGGCAGTCGGCACCAGCAAGCCCAGCAACATGGAAATGGTCGTGGTCTTGCCGGCGCCATTGCCACCCAGCAGACCCAACACGGCGCCAGCGGGCACGGCAAAGCTCAGATCGTCGACCGCGACGATCTTGCCGTACTCCTTTCGCAGGTGGCGAACTTCGATGACGGCGTCCATGGCGGCATGTCCATCTGTTGCCGCCGTCAGGTGGCCGCGCGGATGCCGGCTTCGATCCGGTCCATCGCGATGCTCAGCCGTTCGGTACTCGACGCGAAGCACAGGCGGAAATTGCCTTCACCGCCGGCGCCGAAGGCGACACCGGGTGCGATGCCGACCTTGTGGTCGGTGACCAGCTTCTTGGCGAAGGTGAGGCTATCGTCGATGCCGTCAACCGAAAAGAAGGCGTAGAACGCCGCCTCCGGCCGCGCCACCTTGACCTGCGGCAGCGCCGACAGACGCTGGAATACCAGTTCGCCGCCGGCGCGGCAGCGATCGACCATGGTCTTCACGAAGCCGTCACCCTGCTCGATCGCCGCCACCGCGCCCCGTTGCAGGAAGGCCGGCGAGCCGCTGAGGTTGAACTGCAGCAGCTTGGCGATCTCCTCGCCGAACCGGTCCGGCGCCGTCATCCACCCGAGCCGCCAGCCGGTCATCGCCCACGGTTTCGAGAAGCTTTGCAGCACGATCAACGGATCGTCGGCCGTGGCGTGCTCCAGAAACGACGGCGCGTGCGGCGCGTTGTAGACGATTCGGGCATAGACCTCGTCGGCCATCACCCAGATGCCGCGGGCACGGGCGAAATCGAGGATCGCCTTCTGCTGGTCCGACGGCATGGTCCAGCCGGTCGGGTTGCTGGGCGAGTTGACGAAGATCGCACGGGTGCGCTCGTCGACGGCGGCGAACAGCTTGTCGAGGTCGAGCGACCAGTTGATGCCGTCCTTGCGTTCCAGCAGCACCGGTTTGCTGACGCCGCGCACGATGTTGAGCGCCGAGACGATGTTGGGCCACACCGGCGACACCACAACCATGTTGTCGCCCGGGTCGATCAGCGCCTGGCAGGTCAGCATGATGCCCTGCATGCCCGAACCGGTGACGGTGATGCGATCGGCGCCGCACTGGATCCCGTAGAGCTGTGCAGTGTAGCGCGCGAGCGCCGCGCGAAGTTCCGGGATGCCGCGCTGCCAGGTGTAGAACGTCTCGCCGGCCTGCATCGCGCGCTCGGCGGCATCGCAAATGAAGCGTGGCGTCGGCAGGTCGCCTTCGCCAAACCACAGCGGAATCACATCCGGGTCGCCCCGCCCGACCGTCGCGACATCGCCAATCCGCGAGGTCGGAATGTCGGCGATGTGCCCACTGATCGGCGCCATCGTGCCAGGCAGGGTGTTACGCGCAGGCAACATCACAGAAAAACTCGCTTTCTCAATGACTTGGCGCAGACCCGCCGCGCCGAAGCGGCGCACTATGTCAGGCGTGCCGCGCGATCTCAAGGCTTCGCGCGAGCCGTGGCCGTCATGTGTCAAGACGCGGGCTGCGTGCGACTCCAGTCGCGCGGCTGCGCCGTTCGCGGTACATGACGCGTCAATGGCGCGATGGGCTTGCCGCGAGCAAAGAGCATGATCGATCCGGAACAGCGCTTCTGCTACTCGCCGATCGTCGAACGGCCGAGGCTGGCGTGGCCCGGCGACGCGCGGGTTGCGGTCTGGGTCGTGCCCAACATCGAGCACTATGAGTACATCCCGGCCGAAGTCCGCGTGCGCAACCCCTGGCCGCGCCAGCCGCATCCCGACGTTCTGGGTTACGGCGGCCGCGACTATGGCAACCGGGTCGGCCTGTGGCGCATGTTCGAAGTGCTGGACAAGCACGACATCCGCTGCACCGTGTCGCTGTCGCTATCGGTGATCGAGATGTATCCCGAGATCCTGGCGGCGATGGAGGCGCGGCGCTGGGAGTACATGTCGCACGGCCTCTACAACACCCGCTATCACTGGAACTACAGCGAGGACGAGGAACGGGCGGCGATCGCCACCTGCTGCGAGATCCATGAGCGGCTGACCGGCCGCAAGCTGCGCGGCTGGTTTTCGCCGGCCGTATCCTTCACGACGCGAACACCCGATCTCGTCGCCGAGGCGGGCATCACGTACATCTGCGACTTCTACCACGATGACCAGCCGACGCCGATCGCGGTGCGCAGCGGCGGCCTGGTCAGCATCCCCTACTCCATGGACATCAACGACGCGATGATCTACCGCCAGCCCTTCGAGGCGGCCGACTTCACGCAGATGATCATCGACCACTTCGACACGGTGTATCGCGAGGGCGCGACGCAGCCGCGGGTGATGTGCATCGCGCTGCATCCCTACATGATGGGCGCGCCACATCGGCTGAAGCATCTCGACCGGGCGCTGGCCTATATCCGCAGTCACCGCGATGCCTGGATCACCACCGGCGCCGAGATCGCCGACTGGTACATCGCGCACGGGCTCGCCCCCTACCGCCAGCATCTGGGGGCGGACGCGTGATGGAGGGCTATCGGATCGCTCGCGTTCCCAAGCGCTCTTTTCCTCCCCACGCGCTAGCGTGGGGAGGTGCCCCGAAGGGGCGGAGGGGAGCCGACGTGGTGTCGCTCATAGAGAGACCACGTGGGCTCCCCATCCGGCCTTCGGCCACCTTCCCCGCAAGCGGGGAAGGAACAGCGCCATGACCAGCCGCATCCCGCCGGGCATGGACAACCCGTACTACCCATACTCGCCGATCGACCAGCGGCCGGCGCTGGCCTGGCCCGGCGGAAACCGCATTGCGCTCTGGGTCATGCTGACGATCGAATATTGGGAACTGCAGGCGCCCGCCGGTTCCCACAAGGACCCGCGCTTCGTCGGCGAGTACGGCACGTACGACCCCGACTATCGCACCTGGACGCAGCGCGAGTACGGCAACCGCGTCGGCATCTTCCGCGTGCTCGAGGTGCTGGACCGATATGGCATCAAGGCGACCGTGGCGCTCAACAGCGCCGCCGCGCGCCGCTATCCCAACCTGATCGAAGCTTGCCAGGACCGCGGTTACGAATTCATCGGTCACGGCAGCCACGCCGCCCGCATGCTGACCAGCAAGATGACCGAGGACGAGGAGCGCACGATCATCCGCGACGCGCTCGACACCCTGGGCCGTACGACCGGCAAGCGGCCACGCGGTTGGCA
>DATFGV010000002.1:0-6451 GCA_035249115.1 Vineibacter sp. | reverse complement strand
TGGCAGCACCACTTCGTCGTGCGACGGCTGGCCACGCTTCCAGCCACTCTTGCTCAGGAAATTGGCCGACGAGGCGAAGACGTCCGGCAGGCTGCTCCACAGGTCGACCCGGCCGTCGCCGTCGCGGTCGACGGCGTAGTTGACGTAGGTTGACGGCATGAATTGCGTGTTGCCCATCGCCCCGGCCCATGACCCCTTCATCTGCGCCACGGTCATGTGGTTGCGCGACAGGATCTTGAGCGCCTGCACCAGTTCATTGGCAAAGAACGCCGCGCGCTTGGTCTGGCACGCGAGCGTCGCCAGCGAGCGGATCACGGCGAAGTCGCCGAGGTAGCCGCCGTAGTTCGTTTCAAGCCCCCAGAACGCCACCAGGTAGACCGGTTGCACGCCGAAATCGCGCTCGACTGGCTCGAGCAGCGGACGGTGGCGCGCCAGCAGCTGCTGGCCCTTGGTGATCCGCTCGGCGCTGATGGCGTTGGCCAGATAACGGCCCAGGGTTAGGGTGAATTCCGGCTGCTTGCCATCGAGCTCGACCACCTTCGGATCCGGCGTCACGCCGCGCAAAGCCTGCTCGGCGCTGGCCATCGGGACGCCCTGGGCCACCGCCTGGTCCCGGATCGCGTCGAGGCAGGCGCGGAAGTCGCCGCTCTGCGCCAGGGCCGGCGACGAAATGGCCAGCAGACCGGCCGTCAACCAGGCAGCCGACAGGCGCAGGAGACGCGAGTGATCGAAGAGGCGCATGACAGCGGCGGGCATAAGACGCGAATCATAGGCCCGACCAGCGACCGGCGACAACCGACGCTTTGGCTTGGGCACTCGCGGGGCTACCTTCATCGCGGTCGATCGACGTCACTCGCCGGCGATGGTCATGCCATCGACCCGCACTGTCGGCGCGTTGGTGGCGCCCTTGAAGATCAGATCGTTGGCCGGCGTCAGGTTGAGGAACATCTCCTTGAGATTGCCGGCCACCGTGACGCCCGACACCGGCCAGGCCAGCTTGCCGTTCTCGATCCAGAAGCCGGCGGCGCCGCGGCTGTAGTCGCCGGTGACGCCGTTGACGCCGAAGCCGATCAGCTCGGTGATGTACAGCCCCGACGGGATGTCGGCGATGAGCTCGTCGACCGAGTCGTCGCCCGGCTCCAGGTAGAGATTGCTGGTCGACGGTGATGGCGGTCCGGAGACGCCGCGACTGCCATGGCCAGTCGGTTTCAGGTCCAGCTGGCGCGCCGCCGCCAGGTCGAGCACCCAGGTGGTCAACACGCCGTCGTCGATGATGTTCCAGCGTCGCGTCGGCAGACCCTCGCCGTCGAACGGCCGTGAGCCGGACTCGCGCTTGCGGTGTGGGTCATCGACGACGCGGATGCCGGACTTGAAGATCCGCTGGCCCAGCTTGTCGAGCAGGAACGAGGTCTTGCGGGCGATCGCCCGGCCGTTGATGGCGCCGGCAAGGTGGCCCAACAGACTTGAGGAGACACGTCGATCGTAGACCACCGGCGCTTTGGTGCTCTTCATCCGTCGCGCGCCGAGTCGCTTGACGGCCTTTTCGCCGGCAGTGCGGCCGATCTTCTCCGGCGCCTCGAGTTGCGCGACGTAGACGCCGCTGGTCCAGTCGTAGTCGCGTTCCATGCCGGTGCCTTCGCCGGCCAGTACAGCGCAGGACAGCGAATAACCGGCCCGGCTGTAGCCGCCGGCGAAGCCATTGCTGGCGGCGAGGCTGACCCGGGTGCGGCCCCAGGACGCCGAGGCCCCTTCCGAGTTGGTGACGCCGGCCACGGCCCGCGCCGCGTCTTCGGTCCGAGCGCACCAGTCTGCCAGCAAGTCGACCGATGCGTCCTTGCCGTCGTCGAGATCGAGATCGGGCCGATCGCGCGCCAGCAGCTCGGCCGGCGCCAACCCGCATACCGGATCCTCCGGCACGGCACGCGCCATGGCCACGGCGCGCGCCGCGAGCTCCTTGAGCATCGCCGGCGCAAGGTCAGTGGTCGACACGATCGCCTGGCGTGTCCCGACGAAGGCTCGCAGGCCGAGATCGTGGCCCTCGCTGCGCTCCAGCTGCTCGCGCGCACCCAAGCGCTGGCTGACCGACAGCTGCGTGCCCTCGACATAGATTGCGTCGGCTGCGTCAGCACCTGCCGCCCGCGCCCAGCCGACGACGTCATGCAGCAAGCTTGCGTCGACTTGGGCTGCCGCCCTGGTTGTCGAGCCGACGGCCGGCAGTGTTGTCTTTGCTGCCGGCTTGGATCGCGCCTGGGTCACCGGCGACTGCTTGGCGCGGCCGGGCGCAGCGCGCGCCCCTGTCGGCGCGCGGGTCGTCTCTGGCTTGGCCGGTTTCGTGGCTCTGCGTGGCGCCGCGCCTGCCGACGACGCTGGCGCAACGGGCCGCTTTGGCGGGTTGGTCGCCGCGCCGCGCCGCGCCGGCGTCGGGGCTGCCTTGGCGGCCTTGCGGGCAGGCTTCGCAGCCGCGGACTGCTTGGCGGTGGCCTTCTTCACACCGACCCGCTTCGCTACGGCGGGTTTGCTGGTCCTTGCCGCTTTCTTCTTCACTTTCGCCATCGAATGCTCCACACCGCAGGCCACCGAATCGGGAGCCGAGGTCTTAGGACATTCCGTCTCCGGATGCGACTCCCCCGCTGACGATGGTGCTCCATGCGCAATCCGGCGCATGCGCCGACTCCAGCGTCACGATCGCGTAAGGCAACGCAGCCGCACGGGCCGTCGGAATGTGTGAATACGGCAGGCGATCCAATCGTCGCTAGTAGCCAGTGCCGTAGAGGGTGCGTGCGATTTTGGCGTCGCCCTGCGCCCTGCGCCAGGCGCCGGCGAGATAGCGCACGCCCCAGGCCAGATTGGTATCGGGATCGAGCAGGCCGGAAGCCGCGCCGCGATAGCCCAGGCCGCGGGCGGTCGTGTACTTGATCTGCATCAGTCCCATGGCGCCGCCCTGGCCAATGACGCGCGGCTGGTAGCGGCTTTCTTCGAAGCAGATGCGATGTACCAACGCCTCGGGTACACCGTGGGCGCACGCGTGCTTGGCGATCAGCTCGTTCAAGCTCGCCGACGGCGCCTGGGCGTGGGTTGTGGCTACAGGCGCCAACACCGCCAGAAGCGCTCCCGCCAACATCACGCGACGGTTCATGTCGGCCCCCTCCGGCACAACGTGGCATGACATTTCCTTTCAGTAGCCCGCCTGCTTGCCGACGATCAAGAGGGCCTCGCGGTTTGCGGTGCTTGCTGGCCGTGCCGCGGGGTGGGGGTCGCGAGAACGCTGCCTGTGATTGGCCACCGAATCCGCCCCGGTCTTCGGTCGGATCGACGTAGAGCGCGCGCCAAAAAAGAAAGAGGACGCGGCGAGCGTCCTCTTTCCAAGTGTTGGGTGGGCGCGGCGCGCTAGTTCGTCGGGCGCGGCGCCGGTGCGCCGGACGACGGGCTGCTGGCCGGCGGCGTGCGGGGCATGTCCTTCACATAGCCCGGATAGTGCACGGCGCTGCGGTCGAACTTCGGCAGCTTGGCCACCGATTCCTTGGTTGCCGACGCATAGAGGATGTGGTCTGCCGCCATCTGCAAATCGCTCATCGGGATGGCAACCAGCCTGTCGCCGATGCCGAGGAAGCCGCCGACGCTCAGGACCGCGAACTTGAGCTTGCTGTCGCTGTCCATCAGCAGGTCGTCGATGGTTCCGATTTTCTCGCCGGCGCGGTTGCGCACCGAACTGCCGATCACGGCGTTGGCGCGCACCACCGCGCCTTCGGGCACGAAGCTCTTTTCCATGGTCGAGCTCGCCGGCGGCGTCGAAGGCGGCGCGCCGGGCGAGGCCGACGGCTTGGGCGGCGTCGGCGCGGTCTGCGCAATGACTGGTCCAGTCAATGCGATCGACAAGGCCAGCATCGAGCCGACCGTTGCGAAGGTCACATTCCTGGTCTTCATGGACTTCTCCATCACGTTGCCGAGAGGCAAGACCCGCCATCCGGATTCCGGCGCGAGTCGCCGCCTCGCGCTCGGGTCAATACGATCCCGCCGGCGCACGACAGAGAATTCCATCGCACGCCGTCACGCCGTGTCCCCGCTGCGAGGCATGCCACGAGATAACGCTGCGGCCAGAGCGAAGTTGCCGGGTGGCCGCCTTGGTGGGGCGGCGCGGGTTGACGCCCGGATAGCTGGCGGTGGTGGGGCGCGAAGGTTCCCCTGACCACAGCTTTTTCACGGACCATGCGATGCTTGAGGTTGTTTCGGCCGAGTGCGCGACCGTCCCTGATCCGGCGCGCGGGCGGAGGGGCCGTGGTCATTCCGCCGTCGCGGGCGTCTGGCGGCCGCCGGTCGCGTCCAACATCTTTCACCGCCGCGCGATCGTGCTAACCTTTGCCGGTCAGGGGGCGAATTAGCGCCGTGCCGGCGAAGGAGGGCACGATGCCGCGGCAGGGGAACAAGGCGAAGTGGCGAAACATCGCCATCGCCAGTCTGGTGCCGGTGTTCTTGAGCACCTCGGCGCAGACGCAGCAGAGCGAGCAGCCGGGCGGACCGCAAAGCGAGCGCGCGCGGCTGCCCGACGCGGTGAAGCGCGCACTGCCCGCGGTCGTAGCGTTGCGGGCGCAGATTCCGCGTACCGCCCGGTCGGCCGAGACCCTGGGCACCGAACGGGCCGGGCATGGCGTGGTGATCGACGAGGCCGGCCTCGTGCTGACGGTCGGATACCTGGTCATGGAGGCCGAGTCGGTCGAAATCATCGAAAGCAGCGGGCGGCGGGTGTCGGCCACGGTGCTGGCCTACGACTACGAGTCCGGCTTCGGGCTGTTGCGAGCGGCGATACCGCTGCGCGCCAGTCCGCTGCCTTTCGGCGATTCCGATGGCTTGAAATTCCGTGACGTCGTCACCGTCGCGGGCCATGGCGGCGAGGAGATGACGCAACGCGCCGTGGTGGTCGACCGCCGCGAATTCGCCGGCTACTGGGAATACCTCCTGGAAAACGCGATCTTCACCACACCGCCCTTCAGCCTGTTCGGTGGCGCTGCCCTGCTGAGCGACGACGGCGCGCTGCTCGGCATCGGCTCGCTCTATGTTGGCGACGCCTACCGCGCCCATGGCGGCACCTTGCCCGGCAACATGTTTATCCCGATCAACCGGCTGAAGCCGATCTACGCCGTGATGAAGGAAGGCAAGCGGCCGGCGACCTCCAAGCCGTGGATCGGCGTCTACACCCAGGAGGTCCAGGGGCGCTTGATCGTTGCCTATGTTTCGCCCGACAGCCCCGCCGAGAAGGCGGGCCTGCGTCGTGGCGACATCATTCGCGACGTCGGTGGCGCCGAGGTCGAGGCGGTGGCCGATTTCTATCGCAAGCTCTGGGCCAGCGGCAGCAGCGGCGCCACGGTGAGGCTCGGCATTGAGCGCGACGGCGTGCCGGAAGACGTCACCGTCCGTTCGACCGACCGCTACAAGTACCTGAAGCTGGACTCCAGCCTGTGATCGCGCGAGTCGCATCGCTTACGCCGGTGTCGAGCAGCGTTTGTCATCCTGAGCGCAGCGAAGAATCTTTTGAGCCGTGGCACTGCACGGACAAAACGAAATGGCACACGTGCGCCATGGATGGTTCCGTACGCGTCAACAGTCCAAGAGACCCTTCGCTTCGCTCAGGATGACACCCAGCAATCGATCGCCCTACACCGAGGAGAAACCAAGATGGCCAAGGCCTTCGCCTCGCAAGCGGACCTCGAGGACAAGCAAATCACCTTCGCGCGGCTGTCCGATCACGCCTATGCCTTCACCGCCGAGGGCGATCCGAACACCGGTGTGATCATCGGCGACGACGCGGTCATGGTGCTCGACACACAGGCGACGCCGGCGATGGCCAAGCAGGTCATCGAGCGAATCCGCACCGTCAGCGACAAGCCGATCAAGTACGTGCTTCTGAGCCACTATCACGCCGTGCGTGTGCTGGGTGCCTCGGCCTACGGCGCCGAGCACATCATCGCCAGCGAGGCGACCCGCGAGCTGATCGTCGAACGCGGCATGCAGGACTGGAAATCGGAGTTCCAGCGCTTTCCGCGGCTGTTCCGCGACGCCGAATCGATTCCCGGCCTGACCTGGCCGACCATCACGTTCGGCGACCGCATGACGATCTGGCTGGGCAAGCTGCAGGTCGACATCATCCATGCCGGACGCGGCCATACCAAGGGCGACACGATCGCCTGGCTGCCGCAGGAGCGCGTGCTGTTCTCGGGCGATCTCGTTGAATTCGGTGCCGCGCCCTATGCCGGCGACGCCTATTTCCAGGATTGGCCGCAGACCCTGCAGCGGCTGCGGGACATGAACGCGGCAGCGCTGGTGCCGGGCCGCGGCGAGGCGCTGATGACGCCGGAGGCGGTCGAGGAAGGGTTGGCAGGCACCCAGGCCTTCGTTACCGAGCTCTACGCCGAGGTCAAGAAGCGGGCGCTGGCCGGCGGTGACCTGAAGACCGCCT
>DATFGV010000001.1:0-6504 GCA_035249115.1 Vineibacter sp. | reverse complement strand
GGGGAGGTGCCCCGAAGGGGCGGAGGGGAGGCGACGTGGTGTCGCCGATGAAGCCGTCCATGGAGTTTTATGAATAGGGCACCACGTTGGGTCCCCTCCGGCGCTTCGCGCCACCTCCCCACTTCGTGGGGAGGAAATATTACGGCGCGTTGAGCACGGCCTGACAGGCGGCTGGATAGCGCGGCGGGCGCGGCTTGTCGGGCGGCGGCGGGATCGCCGGTGCGGGTGGCGGTGGCACGAACCAGTCGTCGAGCGCCTTGCCGCAGCCATCGCCGGCCGGCACCGGCGCTTGCGCGGTGCAATCCGGGCTGCCGGCAGGGCAGGCCAGGCGCACATGGAAATGCCCGTCGTGGCCGAACCACGGCACGATCTTGCGCAACCAGGCACGGTCGGTGCCGGCGGTGTCGCACAGCCGCCGCTTGATCCATTTGTTGACGAAGATGCGGTCGACCGTCGGCGTCTCCGACGCGTGCCGCAGCAGTCGCACATGACCGGGCTGCCACACCGACTCGTCGATGCCGCCGTCCCCGGGCGATACCAGCGAGCGCAGCACCGGCTCCTCGCGTGCCGGCGCCGGCATGCGTGGCTTGGCTCCCAGCTCGAACCAGATGTCGACGTCGAGCCCGACCTGGTGGCTGGCATGGCCGAAACCCATGCGACCACCCCGCGGCTGGGAGATATCACCGATGTAGAGCGTCGGCAGGCCGCTCGCCTGTGACCGCTTGGCGTAGCCCTGTATGAAGCGGATGGCGCTGTCGTGGCCCCAGTAGCGGTTGCGGCTGACGCGGATCGCCTCGTAGCCCGGGCCCTCGAAGGGCAGGGGCACCGCGCCCGTGATGCAGCCTGCGGTATAGCTGCCGATGACCCGCGAGGGGCCGGTGGTGGGTGTCGACAGGGAGGCGAATGAAACGTCGCTCTGTGCCAGTGCCGCAACAGGAGCGCCCGAACCGACGCAGACCAGCAGAACGACTTGAACCCTCCGCCACGCCATCGACCACCTCGGAAACCGGCATGCGAGCCACGCAGCGGCCCGCTTCCCCCACTATAGCCGCTCGTCTAGACTCCAGCCATGTCCGGATTCCCGTCCTACGATACGATCCTGCTGGCGCGCACTGCCGATGTGGCACGGTTGACTTTCAACCGGCCGCAGCGGCGCAACGCGTTGACGCATGCGATGATGCTGGAGATCGGCGACGCCATCGTCCGCGTGCGTGCCGATCCGTCGATCCGGATCCTGGTGCTGCGCGGCAGTGGCGGCGCGTTTTGCGCCGGTGGCGATATCGGCGCGATGAGTGAATTGCCGCCGCCTCCGGCGGACGGCCGGGTCGACCCGCTGACGGCACCCTATCGTGTGTTCGGCGACGTGCTGCTGGCATTGAACGACTTGCCGATCCCGGTGATTTCGATCGTCGAGGGCCCGGCGGTCGGCGGCGGCTTCGGCATGGCCTGCTGCTCCGACGTGGTGATCCTGCTGCAGAGCGCCAAGTTCGGCATTCCAGAGCCGCGCAGCGGTTTCATCCCGTCGCAGGTACTGCCGTTCATCGCCCGCCGGATCGGCGAGGGGCCGTTGCGCGAGCTCGCTGTCACCGGCCGGGTGATCAATGCCCAGGAGGCATTCGCCCTGGGCATTGGCCGTCATGTGTGCGACACGCACGACCAAGCCAACGCCATCTTGCATGTCGCGATCGCCGATATCCGGCGCAATTCGCCCGCGGCGCTGGCGGCGGTCAAACGCCTGGTACTGGCCTGCGCCGTCAAGTCGGACGCCGAGGTGCTGGATGACGCGGCAACCGAGCTGGTGATGCTGCTGCGCCGGCCCGACACCCAGGCCGGCATGAAAGCGTTCCTCAACAAGCAAACGCCACCCTGGGCTGAAGCCGATGCGCCGGCCACTGCGGGGAGGGATCCATGACGCAGCGTGTGTTGCGCAACTTCCGACACGTTGAGGCGCGGCCGATCGCCGGCGCGCTGGGCGCCGAACTGCACGGTGTCGACCTGGCACGCGAACTGGATGACGACGTGGTTGCCGAGATCCGGCAGGCCTGGCTCGACCATCTGGTGGTGTTCTTCCGTGACCAAACCTTGACGCCGTCGCAGCAGCTCGCCTTCGCGCGTCGCCTGGGCGAGCCGATGGAGTACCCACAGCTCAAGGGGCTGCCCGATCATCCGATGATCACGCCGGTGATGAAGCTCGAGCATGAACGGACCAATTTCGGCGGCATCTGGCACTCCGACACGACCTACCTGGAGCGGCCGCCGATGGCGAGCATGCTCTATGCCCGGGAGATTCCGCCGCATGGCGGCGACACCGAGTTCGCCAACCAGTACCTGGCCTATGAGACCTTGTCGGAGGGCCTGCGCCGCACGCTCGACGGTCTGGTCGGCATCAGCTCGTCATTGAAGGCCGAGGCGTCGAAGACGCGCGAGGACCGGCTGAAGGCAGCCGGCGAAGAGCAGAAGACCCTGATCGCCGAACACCCCGTGGTGCGTACCCACCCTGAGACCGGGCGCAAGGCGCTGTACTTCAATGTTGGCCATACGACGCATTTCAAGGGCTGGACGGTGAGGGAAAGCCAGCCGCTTCTCGATTTCCTGTTCCAGCACCAGATACGGCCGGAATTCACCTGTCGCTTCCGCTGGCAGCCCGGCTCTCTGGCGCTGTGGGACAACCGCTGCGCCATGCACAACGCGATCAACGATTACCCCGGCTACCGCCGCGTCCTGCACCGCATTACGTTGGCAGGCGACCGCCCGGTCTGATCGCCACCGACCGTCTGGCACTGCTGACGCCGTATCCCCGGGCGGTCGCGCAATCGTGAATCCCGCCACTTCCGCCGTCGGCGTCCGCCGGTGCCGTGCCTGACTATGGCAGGCGAGGGAATATCAGCCCGCCGGTCGTGTTGATGCAGGTAACCCCGATGAATCATGCGCCTGTGCGCCGAGCCCGGCGATGCCGGGAGTCCCGGAACAGGCGCGCAAGGAGAGTGTTGTGCAGTTCAGTAACCTGCTTGCGGCGGCGGAAAGGCCGCAGAATGGGTCCGGCATTTGCCTCGCCAGGATGGCGAAGGCAATCAAGACCTTGCGCGACCGGCGAGCCGATCGCTTGCGCAGACGCCAGCTCGATGTCGTGCCGGCGGAGATCCTCAAAGATATTGGCATGACCCGGCCACAGGTCTTCGCCGGCGTTCCGGGGCATCTGAGCGCCGCCCGGCCGTGACACGCTTTAGAGGGCCGGCCAACTCTCCATCCACCGTTCGCTGGCCTCGTACAGCGCGCCTAGCCGGATGACCGAAGCGTCGTCGCGGAAGCGGCCGACGATGTGCAGGCCGATCGGCAGGCCATCGCCGGCGAAGCCGCAGCAGATGGTCATCGCCGGATGGCCGGTGATGTTGAACGGCATGGTGTAGGGGAAGAGGTTGCTGCGCAGCTCGCCCGCGACCTCGCCGTCGATCTCGATCGGGTCGAACAGGTCCTGGTCGACCGACAGGGCGGTGCGCGTCAGGGTCGGGGTCAGGAACCAGTCGCAGGTTTCGAACCAGCCCTGGATGCGGCGGAAAATCTCGGCACGCGTGAACATCGCCTTCTGGTAGTCGACCGCGCTCCAGTCGGCCGCCATCTGCACCTGGCGCACCAGCGACGGCGTCATCTGGTTGCCACTCTTGGCGATCATGTCGGCGAAACGGGCGCGCCAGGTGACGTGGTTGATCACCCGCCAGATCGGTTCCATTGCCGGCATGTCTTCGCGCAGCTCGACGAGCTCAGCACCCAGCGCTTCGAGGCGCCTCAGCGCTGCCGCGAACGCCGCACGGACATCCTTGGCGACAGCGGTGTTGCCCAGCGTCAGCGACCACAGGATGCGCTTGCCCTTGAGGTCGCCGCGCGGATCGGCGGCGGCGACGTAGTCCTGAACCGGTACGCCTATCGACCAGGGATCGCTGGGATGCGAGCCGGCCATCGCTTGCATCTGCAGTGCCGTGTCCATGACCGTGCGCGAGATTGGCGTGACGTAGGTGTAGTTGCCAAAAGCGTCTTGCACCTGGCTGTGCGGGATGGTGCCAAGAGTCGGCTTGATTCCGACCAGGCCGTTGCAGGCGGCCGGGATGCGGGTCGAGCCGCCGCCGTCGGTGGCGATACCTACCGGGCCAAGCCCGGCCGCCACCGCCGCGGCTGCGCCACCGCTTGAGCCGCCACAAGTCCGGCCCTGATCCCAGGGATTGCACGAACGGCCGAACAGCGGCGCGTCGGTCAGCGCCTTGTGGCCGAACTCCGGCGTCGTGGTCTTGCCGATCAGGATGCCGCCGGCCGCTTTCATGCGCGCCGCCGCCACGGCGTCGTCCTTGGGTACGTTGTCCTTGTAGAGCAGAGAGCCGAATGTGGTCCGCACGCCGGTGGTGTTGACGAGGTCCTTCACGCCATAGGGCACGCCGTGCAGCAAACCAAGAGGCTCGCCCTTCACCACGGCGTCCTCGGCACGTTGTGCCGCCGCCAACGCTGCCTCGCGACAGATCGTGATGAACGCGTTGATCTTCGGCTGCAGGCGCTCGGCGCGGTCCAGGATGGTGCGCGTCGCCTCAACGGGCGAGATCTCCTTGCGCGCGATCTTGCCGCGCAACGAGTCGGCTGAGAGCTGCCAGATTTCGGTCATGGGCCGTTGCCGTCCTTCCAATCGGGCCGGCGCTGCTATTGCAGCGCCGGCTTGTACAAATAGTGGGTGATCGTGAGGAAACGTCGCAGACTGATCGATTCGGCCAATAGAACTGAGGCCCGGTTGTCGTCGTGGACTTGGTAGCGCGGCACCAGTCGACGTGTCGCGATCTCTGCCAGCGCTGTGCGCACCACGCGTGCGGCATGGCCACGGCCACGGTGCGCCGGTGGCGTGAAGACTCCGCCGATCTCCCAGACCTGCCGATAGTTCTCAAACGCGAAGCAGACCGAGACCGGCGAACCACCGTGGTCGAGGACGCACGCGAAGGCCTTTCCAGTGCGTATCAACGGTTCGAGCCAGTGACGCTCGTGGTCTTGTGAGTCGAAGAGCGCGTACACCGCATCGTCGGGTGCGTCGGTTACCTGCACCATTGGATCATGGGCGAACGCCGAAGCCGCAGTGAAGGACTGGACGCTGGTCGTACGGGCGAGACCCGGGAACCGGCCGCCAACCACGTCGCGATCGACGTCGCTGGCCAGCTTGAAAACGACGCCGACGTCGCGCGGCACGTCGTCGAGCAGCGCACAGGTCAGATCGGCATGGTCGCTGGCGATCATCGCCGCAATGGCTGCCGCGGGATAGGTCCGGCGGTCGTAGGCGCTGGCCTCGACATCTAGCAACACGAGCGTGGCTGTCCCTGCGGTTCCCTCGACGTGGCGCACGCGGGTATGATGCGGATAGGCGTCGAGATGCTTCAGCAGGACGATGTTGCGCAGGGGATTGCGCGCGAGCGTCGCCACGACGGAATGGATCCGCGCGGACTCGGCAGTCACAGCAGACCGCGCGCCGCGAGGTTCTGCATCAGCGCGCCGGCGCCGAAGGTCCAGGGCGCGACCAGGTCGCATCGGTTCACGCGGTTCATCAGCGTGCCCAGTTTGGGCGAACGGATCGCCACATAGTCGCCCAGCACATGGGTGAAGCCGGCGCCGCCCGGTGTCCGCGGCTGAGTCGGCGCGAACAGGGTGCCGGTGTAGAGCACCACGCCGTCGGGATACTGGTGGTGCTGGCCCATGGTCTGGCTGACGAGCTCGACAGGATCGCGGCTGATCTGGCTGAGATCGCTCTTGCCCTTGAGGTGGAACTGATCTGGGCCCAGCACCTCCAGCTGCACCTCGGCCTTGCGCACATCGTCCAACGAGAACGTCGCATCGAACAGCCGGATGAAGGGCCCGACAGCCGACGAGGCGTTGTTGTCCTTGGCCTTGCCCAGCAACAGGGCGGACCGGCCCTCCATGTCGCGCAGGTTGACGTCGTTACCCAGGGTGGCGCCGACGATCTCGCCACCGCCGTTGACCACGAGCACGACCTCCGGCTCCGGGTTGCTCCAGTCGGAGTCGGCGCGGATGCCGACATCGGCGCCGTAGCCGACCGAGGCCATGGGCGGCGCCTTGGTGAAGATCTCGGCGTGCGGGCCGATACCGACCTCAAGATAGGGCGACCACAGGCCCTTCTTGATCAGCGCCTGCTTGAGCTGCTCTGCCTGCGGTGAGCCGGGTTTGACCCGCGCGATGTCGGCGCCCATTGCGGCGCCTAGCTCCTGGCGCACGCTCTCGGCGCGCGCTGGATCGCCCTTGGCCTGCTCCTCGATCAGCCGCTCCAGCAGGCTGACAGCGAACGTGACGCCGGCCGCCTTGACGGCCTGAAGATCGATGGGCGCCAGCAGCCAGGGAATCGACTCGTCGCGACGCTCGGCGATGGTGTTGGCGATAATCGCGTCCAGGGCGCCGAGGCGTTCGCCGGGCGTGGCGCGCACCAGCGCGGCGGGGTCGGGTGCGTTGAGCAGCGCGGATGACGTCGCG